>JACPQR010000142.1 GCA_016190375.1 Deltaproteobacteria bacterium | reverse complement strand
GAAGAGGGTCTATCACGACTCTTCGTTCGGACAGGAAGCACGCGACAGCATCATCTTCAGTCGACACGCCGAGGCGGTTGTCCACGAACGGCTCCCCTTGGAGGGATGTCTGGTGCGGGTTGGGTGCAGGACTCAGGCTGAGTACGAAACGCTGTGGAGCTTGCTCGACGAGCCGACCAAGGTGCGTTGGGGGCCCAAGATCATGGACAGCACGCGCTTCAACTTGCATTATCGCGATTGGTGAGCGTGAGCGCGCTCTTTGATGGCCCGGCGTTCACGGTTCGGGATGGGTTTCCCGTTTCCGTTTCCCGCAGGCCGTAGAGGTGCGCGGGAAACGCGGTTCGGGAGACGCTACCGACTGGCGCCGAGGTAGCCGGCGGCGGTGCGGCGGACGCGGCCCTGGGCGGCGAGGGCGGCGAGGGCGTCGCAGAGCGTCTGCATCCGGACGCGGCAGGCGTTGCGCAGCTCGGCGACGCCGAGAGGTCCGGTCGCGGTGGCGAGCGCGCGTTCGACGCGCTCCTCGACGGAGGTCGCCGGCGCGGGCGCAGGGGCACCGCTCGGCGCGTCGATCACGGCGAGCGCGAGGGCGTCGCCATCGGCCCGGAGCTCGAGGGTGATCCCGGCGGCGGAGGGGGCGGCCCGGTGCTCGACAGTGAGGGTGATCTGCTCGCCGTGACGGCGCAGGTAGAGGTTCGAGTCGCCCCAGGCGTGAAATTCCGAGGAGCCTCGCAGCGCCTGCCCGGCGCGGACGCGGGCGGCGCCCTTGCGGGCGTGGTGGACGAGCACCACGGCGACCTGGTGGCGCCGCTGCAGCTCGCGCAGGTAGGCGAGCAGCGGGGCGACCTCGCCGGAGACGTTCTCGTCGATCCGGTGCAGGCGCACGAAGGGGTCGAGGACGAGCAGCCGGGGCTGGAGGGCGGCGACGGTCTCGGCGAGGCGCTGGCGGTCGTCCTCGACGTCGAGGCGGAGCGCCGGGGCGGTGATCACCTGGACGTCGAGCGCGGCGATCTCGACGCCCGCGGCGCGGCAGATCCCGTCGAGCCGGCGGCGGACGAGGTGCAAGGCGTCCTCAGCGGCGTACAGGAGCACGCGGCCGGGACGGGGCACCGGGTAGCGCCGCAAGCAGCCCTTGCCGGAGGCGACGGCGACGCAGAGGTCGAGGGCGAGGAAGGACTTGCAGCACTTGGGCTCGCCGCCGACGATGCCGACCGCGTCGTCGGCCCAGAGCCCTTCGACGAGCCATCTTCGCTCCTCGGGACGCTCGGCGAGGCGATGGGCGGGCTCTGTGGGCAACAGGCTCACCGGCGCCGCCCCTGCGCCGAGGCCTTCGCCTCGGCCGGCGGCGGCGCGGCGAAGACTTCGAGGAAGAGCTTCTCGTCGATCTGGCGCACCTCGCACTGGGCCGCGGCGGCGAGCAGCTCTGCGGCCATGGTCATGAGCGCGCGGGGGTTGCCGGAGGCGTGCTCGGCGAGCGTCGCGACGAGCTCGGGCGTGATGAGCTTGGGCGCTCCCGCCTTCTGGAGCGCGTGGCGCAGGCACTCCTCGAGCTCGGCGGGCGTTTTTCGCTCGAGCACGAGCCGCGCGCGCACGCGGCTTGTGAGCGGGAGCAGCTCGTCGGACTGGAGCCGCTCGACGAGCCGGCCATCGCCGGCGAGCACCACGGTGAGCAACGAGCGCGAGTCGAATTGGGCGCTCATGAGGAGCCGCAGCTCCATCAGCACCTGCGCGGACATCTCCTGCACCTCGTCGATGAAGAGCACCGGGCGCAGGAGCGTCTGCTCGATGTGCGCGTGCCACTTGTCGCGCAACGCCTTGAAGCCGCCCCAGCGGTTGCGCGGAGCCAGGGAGACGCCGAACAGATGGCCGAGCTCGCGGTAGAAGTCGGAGACGCCGCTCTGCGGGTGCTCGACGACGCCGACCCCCACGTCGCGCAGCGCGCCGAGCCGCTCGGAGAGCAGCCGCAGCGCCGCCGACTTGCCGGTGCCCGGGTCGCCGGTGATGAGCGCGAAGCCGCCCTCGCGCACGAGGTTCTCGACTCTCCAGCCGAAGTGCTCGAGCTTGGGCGAGACGACCAGCGCCTCGGTCGGGATCTCGGCGGAGAAGGGGTTCCACTTCAGGCCGTAGAGCTGCAGCAGCTTCTTGTTCATGGCGTCTTCAGTCCTCCCGGGTCGGGCGTTCGTCCTTCGGCAGGTAGGCCGGCGGCAGCCCCGTCGCCGCGCGCTCGGCCATGAGCTTTTTCAAGAGCGGCGCGATGCCCGGCTCGGGCGGCGGCTCGAAAAGCGGCAGCGCGGGATCCGCGACCGGATCGAGCGCTCGCCGCGCACCGTCCGCGTTCCCTGTGCGGTCGAGCGGAAAGGTCCGGCAGAGCACCTGTGAGGTCCGGTCGTCGACGAGGTGCACGTGGCCGAGGTCCCAGCGCGCGTAGCGCACCGCGACGCGATCGAGGTGCCGGTACCGGGACGGGATCTCGAACCGCCGGCCCTCGATGCTCACCGTGCCGTCGCTCTTGCGCTGGGTGCGGTGCTCCTCGGCCATGAAGGCCAGCCGCAGCGCCTCGCTCGATGGGCTGGGGCGGCCGACCGCGGGGCCTTTGAGGTGCCGCTGCAGCGGCGGCTCGCCGGTCTCGGAATGGTCCTTGCGGTTGTACTCGAGCTCCACCCACGCCTGCGTCGCCTCGTTGAGCGTCGCGAGCGTGAGCTCGCGCGAGCCCTCGAGCATCGCGAGCAGCCTTCCCTCCACCTGGCCCCAGAAGGACTCCTGCTTGCCGTTCTGGTACGGGCTGTGCGCCAGCGTCAGCTCGGGGACGATCCCGAGGCGCAACAGGCCCTGCTGCACCTCGGCGGCGATCTCCGCCGGGCCGTTGTCGGTCATGAGCGCGCGCGGTAGCCCTCGTTTCTGGATCGCCTGCACGAGGCCGTGGACGAGGTTCTCGGCGGTCTCGCCGAGGTACCACTGCAGGTGACAGGCCAGCCGGGAGCGGTCGTCGAGGATGCCCAGGACGAACGGCGTTGCCCATTCGCCGGCGGCGGTGAGCACCTTCTTCGAGCCGTGGTGGAAGTCGAGGTGCCACAGGCCGTCGACGTACGCGGCCTCGTAGCTGCGGACCTCGCGCTGCTCGAGGCGAGACTCGGCCCGCCGCGCGGCGGCGGTGTCCTTCGCCGTCAGGCGCCGGCGCTTGGCCAGACCGGCGGCCTTCATGTAGCGCCGCACCGTCGCGTAGGAGGGCACCCGGCCCAGCGTCGGCTCGGACTCCACCTGCGCGGCGAGGTTGTCGTGGTGCAGCTGGTAGCTCCAGCTCTTGTGGCTGGCGTACTGCGCGAGCAGCGCCTGGCGGAGCTTGTCGCCCATCGCCTTTCGCGTGCCGTTGTCCTTGCGGATCTTCCGGCGCAGCTCGCCCACCGGATCGAGCCGGGCGTTCTTCGCCCGGTAGTACCATCTCTCGATGGTGGAGGCGCCGAAGCGCGAGGGCCGCTCCGTCGCCGGGTGCAGCCAGCTCTTCGCGGCGAGGTTCTCGATCTCCGCGCGCAGCTCGCCCCGCGAAGGCGGCGCGGCGAGCAGCGGCCCCACCACGGAGAACTTCAGATGTGCCCATCGCTCGTGGATCGTCGGCTTCCGTCGGTCGGCCATGGTCGTGCTCCCCTCCGTTGCTGGCGCCCACCTCTATCCGAGGCCGGCCGACCCGCGCAGCGGGCATCTTCTGCGGGCCGGCCGCGGGCATCAGAAAGCCATGGCGCCCCTCGCGGACGAGGTGGTGATCGGGAACAGGAACCGCAGCGCCGCGACCAGCCGGTCGCGCGCGTCGCCGCGGAAGCGCTCGATCAGCGAGAGCGGCAAGAGGTCGGCCGCGACCGGTGCGTCGAAGCCGCCGCGCGCCGCCTTCCAGAACGGGCTCTGCGCGAACGCCTCGCGCCACCACGCCCGCCATCTTGCGACCGTCCGCCGGCTCGCGCCGACCCGATCGCGCAGCTTGGCGACGCGACCGGGCGTCGCCCCGTGGCGCATCGCCGAAACGAGGACCACGACCGCGCCCAGGTAAACCTTGCGGCCGAGGAAGCGCAGCGACGGCGGCGTCGTGCGCCGCCGGCAGTCCTCCTCGGCGCAGCACAAGCTCAGGCGGTGGTCGTAGTCGGAGCCGAGGTCGGCCGGACCGCCGCGCGGCTTGCGGGGATACCGCGCGCTGTGCAGCACACCGCCGCAGCGGCACCCGGCGGCACGGGCGTCCGCGGCGAGATCCTCGTCGCACTTCTGGAGGAACGCGAAGAGCCTCGCGTCCCGGAGCAGGTCGAATATGATGGCAGCCCTCCTTGTCCAGGCAGACAGGAGAGAACCCCTTCCGGCGGCTTCGATCAAGCTTCCGGAGGGGGTTTTGTTTGATCCATCGCCGAGCGCGATCGGGAGGCCCGGGCGAGTCCATCACGCTACGTGCGTGGGCTCATCCGCGCTTCCGGTGAAGCAGTGACCTGCGACTGCCCGGTGGACTTGCGGCTGGCGCGCTCGGGCGCCTTCGGTTGTCGGACCCGCGTGGGACAATGCCGACGTGGCCGGCTAGCGCCTTGAAAGACCAACGCCGCGGCGACCGGGTTGAGACCGGAAACCGCGGCGCGGCAGCGAGCCCTCCACGG
>JACPQR010000137.1 GCA_016190375.1 Deltaproteobacteria bacterium | reverse complement strand
TTCGGGAGGACCGGCTGGGAATCCCCCCTGCACCGATCTGGAATCACCGATCCTGGATTCGCAATGACCCGAATTCCTTCCCGCCTTCCCGCCTTCCTGTTCCTCCGGATCGAAGGCTTCGGGAGGACCGGCTGGGAATCCCCCCTGCACCGATCTGGAATCACCGATCCTGGATTCGCAATGACCCGAATTCCTTCCCGCCTTCCCGCCTTCCTGTTCCTCCGGCTCCAAGGCTGGCGAGAACATGGTCGAGTCAGCCGGTGGGAAGGACGCCACTAGCGCTCCCTCACCGTGATCGTCGTCGCCTCGGTGCGGCCGAAGGTCTCGGGCGTGTACATCTCCTCGGCGTGGGTGGGCGGGACGAGGTAGCGGCCGGGGGTGACGGCGCGGGCCACGTACTCGTAGCGGTAGTTGCCCGGCTCGAGGTCGTTCGCGGCGAGGACCACGCGGTCGTCGCGGTTCTCGCGGTGGTAGAACGGCTGATAGGTGGGATCGACGTCGCCATAGTCGTCGTCGTAGTCGTGATCCTGGTCGGGCTCGTCGGCCGCGTAGCCGCTCCCGGCGCTTCGCCAGCCCTGGGCGGACGTCGCGAGGTCGAAGTTCACGATCTCGAAGCCCGCCGGGACGGGATCGTCGACCACCACGAAGTTGCGGCGCTGGGGGACGACGACGTGGAGCGTCACGCGGACCAGATCGCCCGCCGTGAACGCGCGGGTGGCCGTGCCCAGCGCCCTCGCGGACGTGAGCGTCGACGGCTCGATGCGCTCGAAGCGGCGCTCGACGAAGAAGCCGCGGTCGAGCGGCGCGGTCGGCATCGTGGCCCGCGCGTACTGGAAGCGGATCGCGTAGAAGAGCCGGCCGACGCCCTCGCGGCTGAGCTCGATCGGCGCGGTGGTCGAGGGGAGGCGATTGGCATCGATCCGGCCACGCTCGACGCGGAGCGACCGGCCCTCGAAGCGCGCGCCGAGCATGTCGCTCCCCGCCATGCGGACGGACGCGTGGAAGCGCGGAGGCTCGGCCTCCAGCGCGCGGAAGTAGTCGGACATCGCCAGTAGTGCCCAGGTCGTCTCCTGCGTGTTCGTCCAGGCACCGTTCGGGCGCCGCACTCCGACGAGCCAGCGCACGAGCTTGGGCACGAGCGGATGGCGCGGCTCGGTCGCGAGGAGGAGCCTGAGCCACATCGCGGTCGCCCGCGCCTCGGAGTGCATGATCGAGTCGTAGCCGTCGGAGAGGTTCTCCTCGAGGTGCGCCTCGGCCGCCGTCTGGCGGGTGCCGTTGGCAACTTCGCGCACGAGGATCCGCACCTGGGCGCGATCGCCCTGGGCCACGACGATGGCGTGGGCGAGCATGACCTTGGCCCAGAGCGGCAGCTCGTCGCGATGCTCGAAGAGGAAGCCGTGGTACGAGGGCTGCGGGCTGCCCATCGCCGCGAGCGCGTAGACGACGAAGGCCTTGTTCGCCTTCGACAGCCGGCGCCACTCCGGCTCGGAGGGCTCGGTCCGCAGGTAGCCCTTCAGGAACGCGACCGCGCGAGTCAGCGTGTCCTCGCCGACCGCGTGGCCGCGTGACTTCGCCGCGTGCAGGCCGAAGCCCGCGTACGCCGTGAGGAACGCGTCGAGCGGCGGGAAGCGGAAGAAGCCCTCCCACAGGCCGAAGCTGCCGTCGTCCCGCTGCTTCTGCTCGAGGAGCGCGATCGTCCGATCGATCCGTGCCTCGAGGTCCGGCCCGCGCTCGAGGCCGTAGGCGCCCGCGAGCTCCTCGAACGACACGAGCGGAATGAGCTTCGAGGTGAGCTGCTCGCTGCACTCGTACGGGTAATCGACGAGCTCGCGGATCGGATCCTCGAGCCCGACGAGCGCGCTCGAGGCGAGCGTGACCTCGAGCCCGCCCACGTCCCGCCGGACTCCCTGGGCCGGCGCGAGCGCCTCGGCGATGCGGCCCTCCGTGTCGCCATAGGCCGTCACCGTCTCGAGGTGGGTCGGGATCTTCACCTGGCGCGTGACCTCCAGGCCATCCTGCCAGCGCCCGAGCCGCGCGCGGAACCGTAGCTTCGCCCGCCCCGCCGCGCCCGCCCGGAAGTCGAAGCGGACCTCGGCCCCGCCGCCCTCGTCGAGCTCGACCTGCTTCGTCGTCGGGCCCGAGACCGTGATCCCCTCCGCCTCGAGGCTCACCACCGCGTTGCCGGAGCCGGCTCCCTTCGAATGCACGACGACGCCCGCGCTCATCGTGTCGCCGGCGCGCAGAAACCGCGGCAGCATGGCGCGAAGGAGGAGCGGCTTCGAGGTCGTGACGGCCGCCTCGCCGCTTCCCATCTCGGCACCGCGCGAGACGGCGACGGCCATCAGCCGGAACCGCGTCAGGTTGTCCGGGAGGCGGAACCGCACGCTCGCGCGGCCGTCGGCTCCGGTGCGCACCGCGCCGTCGTAGTAGGCGACCGCCTCGAAGCGGTTGCGCAGCGCCGTCCCTTCACCGCCGCCGCCGCCGGCGTCGCCGCCCTTGTCGCCCTCTTCCGGGGGAACCGGCGTCATGATCGCGCTGCGCGCGTCCGCAGTCCTCACCGAGAGCCCACGCGCGGCGTAGATGGTCTGGAACGGATCCGGCGTGCGGTATCCGGTCAGCGACAGGACGCCCTCGTCGACCGCGTAGAACGCGACCTCGCCGAGGACCGGACGGCCGGCGCCGTCCTTGACCTCGAGGCCGACCTGGACCTCCTCGCCGGGCCGCTTGTCCGCCGCGTCCGGGCGGACCGTGACCGAGAGGTGCCGCTCGCTCGGGTCGGCGCGGAGCTCGATCGCACCGACCTTGTAGTCGGGGCGGCCCGGATCGTCTGCGGCGCCGGGCGGCGCGGTCCTGCCGCGAACGAGCGCCACCGAGACGAACGCGTTCGGCACGAAGCGGTCGGTGATCGGGATGTCGATCGTCGGCGTGTTTCCGACGACGTGACGCCACTCGCGGCTGATGATCCCGGCGCGCTCGACCGTGATCAGCGCCTCCGCCTCCGCGAACGGCGACGGGATGAGGATCCGCGCGGTCTGCCCGATGCGATAGCTCGTCCGCGCGGTCCTGAGCTCGAGCTTCGGGCCGCGCTCGAGCGCCCAGCCGTACGATCCGGGGCCGCTCGCCCAGACGAGGAGCTGACTGCGCACGTCGTTGCCGCGCCGGTCCGTGCCGGTCACGCGCAGGATGTGCAGGCCCGGCCGCGCCACGCGAATCCGGCACGCGGCGGGCTCGCGGCCCGAGGTGACCGCGCAGCTTCCGGCTGCAGACTCGGTGCGCGTGTTGACGAAGTCGTAGGAGCCGGCCTCGGCGGCGCGCCTCACCGAGCGCCACTCGTTGCGGACGAGCTCGCCGCGAAGTCGCACGCCTTCCACGCGATGGCCCTCGAGGTCGACCGCGACGAGCTTCGCGTCGAGGGTCTCGCCCGCGGCGAGGAACGTCGTGTCGGGCTTGACACCGACCAGGAACTCGCCGGGGAGAAGGAGCGCGCCCGCGCGGCCGGCGAGCTCGTCGCCGCCCAGGCCGCGCACCGTGGCCTCCACCGTCACCTGGGCGGGCTCGTCGAGCCTCTCCAGCGCGAGCGACACCTCGCCCGCCAGCTCTCCGCGCGCGTCGAGATCGCCCTGTCCCTCGCCGAGGAGGCCCGAGGCGCTCTCCGTCTCCTCTTCGAGCCAGGAGGCGCCGTTCCCGAAGGAGAACGCGTCGTGGTCCGGGATCGAGATGGGTGCGGGCGCCCGCGTGGCGGTCCAGGTGGCGCGCGAGCCTCCCATCGGCGCGCCGAAGAGGTACGAGCCCTCGACGCCGAAGCGCATCGTCTCGCCGCGCACGTAGGTGCGCGCGGACGGCTCGACCTTCACCTCGAGCTCGGCGGGGCGGAACTCCTCGACCGAGGCAGAGGCGGTGAAGCTCCTTCCGCGGATCTCGGCCGTGACGGTGACGGGACCGAGCGGCGCGTTGGCAGGGATGCGGACCTCGCGCAGGAACGTCCCGAACTCGGAGAGCTGCAGCCCTTCCGCGTCGATCTCGTTTCCCTGGCTGTCGGTGACGTTTACGGCGATCTCGCCGCGGACCATGCCCAGACCCGAGTCCGACCACTCGCGGACGACTCCCTTGACCCGCAGTCGGTCGCCGGGGCGGTAGATGCCGCGCTCGAAGAAGAGGTGACCCTCGAGGTCGTCGCCGGGCTGCTCCCAGGCGCTCGAGACGCCGAGCTCCCAGGGATCGACGCCGCCCTCGAAGCCGCGCACGTACGTCGCGTCGTCGCCGGTCGTCGCGACGAACAGGGTGTCCTGCGCCTCGTACTGATCGGGCGATCTGTCGCCCCACAGGCGATCGGCGGGGATCTGGACGATCCCGGAGGAGTCCGTGACGCCGCCGTCCACGCGCGTGCCGCCGCGGCGGAAGATCGTGACGCGGGCTCCCGGCACCGGCCGGCCGTCGTCGAGGCGCGTCACCCAGACGAGCCCGCCGCGCGGCGAGACCTTCACCGTCTGGCTGAGGTTCGTGACGGCGACGATCGCGCGGCGGTAGCGGTAGTACTCGCTCGCGCTCTCGTTCGACCCGAACTCGACGACGACGAGCCCCTTGCCGTTCGTCAGCCCGGGGCGGATGTCGAGGGGCACAGTGCGGCGCTCGGCCGGTCCGACCCCGAGGGTCAGGGTGCGATCGATCACGCCCGCCTGCCCTGCGAGCTTCGGCGTCATCTCCGACCCCCAGCCGACGCTCTCGACGGTCGAGTAGAGGTCCGAGGGCGAGACGTGCTTGAGCAGGAGACGCGCCTGGCGCACGTTCGCGACCCGCGCCGCGACGCGGCCGGACGCGGAGGCCTCGAGGATCCGCCCGTCGAGCGCGAGGCTCGCGCTCGGCCGGTACGAGCCGACCGTGAAGGTGAAGGTCCTCGGCCCGCGGTATCGCTGGCCGAACGTGTCGACCAGATCGGGGCGGATGGTGACGCGATAGGTCGTCCGCGGCCGGAGCTGTCCGCCAAGATGGAAGCCGGGGCTCGTCTCGTCGTCGCCGTGGTCCGGCGTGGTGAGAGACGGGCTCACCGAGATCGCGCGCCGGGCGTCGCGCATCTTGACGGGGTTCGTGAAGCGGAGGTAGGCGGAGCCGTCGGGGTTGCAGCCGTCGGGGACCTTGGTCCACTCGCAGGGGTCGGTCGAGTCGAGATCGAAGCGCCCGTAGGTCTCGAAGCTGGTCGTCCATTCGGCCCCCATGGACAGAGGACCTTCGGCGCCGACGAAGCCCGCGTCGACCACGAGCGTGACGGAGGCGCCGATGCCCAGGGTGCGAGTCGGCTGCACGCGCACGCGCCTGTCGTCCCTGGGATCGGGACGCGCCACGCGCGTGGGGATCTCGACGGGATCTCCCTCGGCCGGCTCGACGCGGAAGAGGCTCGAGCGCTGGACCGACTCGGGCGTGACTCGCTGGTTGAAGTAGAGGTCGACCTCGCGGTTCGGGAGCTGCCAGTGCGCGCCGTCGTAGGGATCGGAGCGGGCCACGCGCGGCGGAGGAGTCCGAAACTTCCAGGTCACCTGTTCGGCCGTCTGGGTGCCGTCCAGCGCTCGCGTGCCGGCCGGGATCGTGAGCGTGTACTCCGTGGCGTTGGGCAGCGGCGCGCGCGGGACCAGCGTCGCCGTCCGCGTGCCGAGCCAGCGCACCTCCGCGTCGGTCGCCGGCGCGATCCGCACGACCGACGGCTGGACGGCGTCGGCCCGGTCCATCGCGACCATGGGCCGGTCGAACATGGCCGAGATCTCGACGTTTCCGTCCGTGTCGCCCTCCGGCGTGTGGAAGAGGACCTGGACGGGCCCGCTCGGAGCCTCCGGCTCCCCGGCGCCCGGCTCGCGACCCATCGCGACGGGCGATCCGCGGCCGGGCGATTCCGGCCCGCGGATACTGGGTTGGCAGGAGCCGAAGCAGCACAGCGCGGCGAGCGCGAGCCGGACGATGACGCGTGACATGTCGGAGGCCTCCCGGAAGAACCTCGGGACGATAGTGCAACCGGGGTGCCGCGCGCATCGCCCCCGCGCCAGGATCGAGCGCGTGGCCCGGCGCCCACGAAGCGTGGTCCGAGCGCCACGGGGCCGAGCGCACCGCTCCTATCGGTACGCGGGCTCCAGATCGGGAAACATCGGGAAGTGCTTGACGTTCAGCGTGGCGAGATCGGCATCTGTCAGCCGCGCCGCGGCGGCGACGAGATAGTCCACCGTATCGATCCCGGGGTGCGAGCGCAAGAATCGACGCGCGAGGCTCCCGGCGGTATCGGCCACCTCGGCGGTGACATCGAGCCACCTGATCCGGCCCAGAAGCCGCCGGGTCGAGAGCTCCTCGCCGCGTCGCATGCCGGCCAGAATCTCCGTGCGCACGACGGTGACGCTCCACAGCTCATCGCCGCGGCGGACCGCGCCGAGCAGGAAGTCGACAGCCCGCTCGTCCCCACGAAGGTGGTCCACGAGGACGGACGTATCGACGAGGACCTTCAACGCTTGGCCCTCGAGATGCGGGCAGACAGCCGCCCCGACCGGAGCCTCTCGACGTACTCCGCTCCGCCCAGCCGGCGGCCCTTCCAGGCGCCCGCAGAAGCGAGAAGCGCCTTCTCGACGTCATCGGGCCGCCCCGCGCCAAAGTAGACGGCCTCGATTGCTTCTCGGATGAGCTGGGACTTCGTGCGCCCCGTCCGCCGGGCCTCGCGAGCCAGAACCTCGCTCGCCCGGCGGCTGAGGTAGATCTGCGTACGCTCCATGATGATGTACGTATACATCATCGAAGCGGGCAGCGCCACACGAGGGTTCCGGCGCTACGCGCGCTTCTCGGCCGAGACCGTCACGCCGACCACGCCGTACTTGCGCGCGATTCGCTCCTTGCTCGTCCCCAGGAAGCAGTCGTAGCGAGCGTGGATCCCGACGCCCTGGAAGACCCCTACCCGATCATGTCGCAGGCGGCCTCGCCGAGGTCGACGACGTTGTTGTCCTCGGCGCACTCGCGGGCCTCGTCGCCGGCGTCGACCTCGACCCAGACCTCGGTGGGATCGGCTGGGGGATCGTTCCAGTCCACGCAGACCGTCTCGGAGTCGCCGGGTCCGAGGGGGATCGTCGTCTCGGCCGTGCCGATCTCGGAGCCGCCGGCCCCGGGGTCGCCATCGTAGAAGGTGACGTCGAGGCCTGGCCCGACGACGACGTCGCCGCGGTTCGTGACCTCGGCGCAGACGCCGATGACGCCCTCGTTGCAGCGGTCGTAATCGAACGGCGCCTGGCGGGCGGTGAGGTCCGGCGCGCGGATCACGACGTCGCCCTGCGTGTTCTTGCGATACGTGTTGTGGTCGAGCCAGCTCGGGGTCTCGGCCGCGGGGATGGTGCCGTCCTCCTCGACGTTCGTGATGTGATAGGTGTGCTGGTTCCAGATCGATCGGGCGGGCACCCAGGAGTCGTCGGCGCTGCCCCAGATCTCGAAGCCGGGCAGCCGCTCGGAGTCGTCGATGTGGTCACCGGCGAAGTCCGCTTCGGTGTTCGCGCAGAAGACGATCTCGGCGTTGCCATCGCCGTCCACGTCCGCGACGACGGGCTCCTCGGTGCGCGTTCTCGACGGGTTCGGCTCCTCGAACACGATCGCTCCGTCGGCGCCGTTCAGGATGCGGAAGTACTGCTCGTCGTTGTAGACGACCTCCGCGGTGCCGTCGCCGTTGAAGTCGAAGACGGTCGAGGCCGTCACGTTCGACGAGTCGTCCTCCGTCTCGACCTGCCAGAGCACCGCATCCGAGTCGACGTCGTAGACGAAGTAGCGCGTGGCGCCGGCGACCCCGACCTCGGGCAGACCATCGCCGTCGAAGTCAGCGACGGTCGGAGCGCCTCCCGAGCCGCCGCTGGGGATGGACCAGCGCGCGACCTCCTCGCCGGTCAGCCCCGCGTTCACCCTGACGTCGCCGCCGGTGACGCGGATCACCTCCGGGACGCCGTCCTGCCCCGGGTCGCCGCCCGCGTCGTACAGGTCCGCGATCGCGCAGAAGCCATCGCCGCCCTGGGCTTCCCAGAAGATCGTGCCGTCCATCCGGTACGCGGTGCGGCCGGCGACGATCTCCTGGCTGCCGTCCTGATCGAGGTCCGCGACGCAGGACAGCGGGCCCTGGTTGTTGCGGCCGGCCGTTCCCTCGCCGGTCCAGATCACGTTGCCTTCCGAGTCGAGGACGACCCTGCCGACGATGATCTCGGGCGGGCCCTCGCCGTCGAGGTTTGCCAGCGCGATCGACGCGTTGTCGTCGAGCTCGGAGAAGGGCGGCTCGTCGCTCTCCCACAGGACGCTCCCGTCGCCCTCGTAGGCGATCAGGCCGCCGTCCATCTTGCCGGCGACGATCTCGGGGTGGCCGTCGCCATCGAGGTCGCCCGCGGCGGGGTGGCCGTCGAAGTGGAGCAGCGGCTCATCGGTGGCATCGTCCGGCTCGCCCCGGCCCGCGACCGTGTACAGGAGCGTGTGGGGATCGCGTCCCGAGAAGACGCGCAGGACACCAGGCTCTCGGAACGTCCGGTAGCTAACCACCACGATCTCGGGGACGTAGTCATCCGGGCCGTCCTCGATGAGCTGCACGACGATCGGCGTGTGGATGACCTGCAGGTAGTCGGGGAAAGCATCGGGCGGGTCGTCGCCCCAGTGAAACTCCCGCGCCGGGTTCTCGAACGCTCCGGGCGCGGGCTCGACGACGCAGTCGCCAGGATCGCCGTCGCCATCGGCGTCCGCATCCGTGTCAGCGTCCGTGTCGGCGTCGGTGTCGGTGTCGGCGTCGGAGTCCGAATCGCCGTCGGCATCGCCGTCGGGCGAGCTCACCTCGCCGCCGCAATCGCAGCCGGACGCGAGAAGGACGATGGCGCCCAGGACGAGGAGCGTTACCCGCGTCATCGGGAGAGGATATCACCGACCGCCGCTTGGCGAGCCCCTGGCCCCCTGCTATACCGGCGCGACCTTGCTCCCGCCCAGGCCCCGTCTGTTCAAGGCGCTCGCGATCCTCGGCGTGCTCATCGGCGGCTTCGGTGCCGTCAACGCGGTGGGCGGCGTCTCCGAGCTGTCGCGGGTACAGGCGGCGCCGCTGCGGCCCTTCGGCGTCGAGTTCCGCAATGACCGGGAGGCGAAGGTCGCGCGCCAGATGCGGGCCGCGGCCGAGCGCGTCGTCGACCGGCACAGGCGCGTCACCTCGGGGCTGACCATCGCCAACGGGATGCTTTCGGCCCTGCTCTTCGTGACGAGCATCGCGCTCTCGGGACGGCGCTCGTGGGCGCGAGGTCTGATGGTCCAGGCCGCCATCGTCTGCGCGCTCTACGAGGTCCCCGCGGTCGCGCATCGCGTGCGGCTCGACTTCGGTGTCATGCACGCGCAGGAGAAGCACATGCCTGTGTACCTCGACGCGATCGACGAGCCGAGCTCCCCGGAGGCCATCATGATCGCGACGGGATCGTTCATGATGATCCAGCTCTCGTACACCGTCGGGATGGCGCTCCTCAGGCTCCTGTACTTCGGGATCGCCATCCACTACCTGAGGCGCAAGGACGTGCGCTCGTGGTTTCAGGAGCCCGAGACACTGTGACGCGTCACATGACTACTTAACGCGGGTGGGCTGCCGCCCCCCGCGGGCCCCCCGCTTTGGTGCTCGGTGCGATCGTTCACTACGGCCGAGTGAATCGGCCTCCGTTCGCTGCTGCGATCACGGGGCGGTGCTGGGTTTGCACCATGTCCGTGCGAAGAGATGCCGCGGGCGCGATCGACGGTGACTACTGGGAGTCGCTGCGGGCGGAGGTCGGGACGGAGGCGAGGCGCGCGGTCCTGAAGGACAGCTCGTATGCCAGGTGGGTGCGCTCGGGGTCGAGCTTCGGATCGACCACGCCCCATTTCACGAGGCGTTCCATCACGGAGAGGTGAAGCTCCATCCTCGTGAGCTGCCCTTCCGAGCACATCGTCGCGCTGCCGTTCGTGACGTACTGCAGGCTCCTGGCGCAACGCACGACCGCCGTTCGGCCCGAAGCGACAGCCTCGGGAAGCTTGCCGAGATCGGAGTAGATGAGCGAGTACTGGTGCTGGATCGCGGGAAGCGCCGTGGCGTTCGGGGCCATCTGACGCAGAGCGGCAAGGGCCAGCTCGGGCTCCCCCCGATCCCGGTACTCGGCGGCAAGCCGCAGGCCGAGGTCCGCGTCCCCTGCGTTGTGGTAGTAGGCGTCCTCCAACTCGGCGAGATCGTTGTTGTTGTCAGACGAGAGGTCGACCATCGCCGAGCCGGTGTCGAAGGCGCTCTGAAGCATGAGGCCCACTGCCAGGACTCCCACGAACACCGCGTTGAGGAGCTTCACCATTGCCATCGACCTCCCGACCAGCGTGCCTCGTGAATTGGTGCTGCCGCGGCCAGCGGATGTGATAGACGCCCTTCGTTCCGAAAGGTTCCAAAGCCGGACACCGTCCGATTCACCCGCGCGGTCCTCGCCGGCTTTGGGACGTGCAAGGAAGGCGCCCTGACGAACTTGCGAGGCGCGGTATCTTGAACACGTTCCATCCACGCCGGCGGCAGTTGCGGGAGGTGCAAGTTGGAGGCCGACGAGATCACGGCATTGCGCAAGCGCCTCGGGCTGACGATGGGACAGCTCGGCGAGAAGCTCGGCGTCCCTCAGGCCACGGTGATTCAGTGGGAGCATGCGGAACGCTTCCCCACCAAGGCCCACGTCGCGAAGCTGAAGGCTCTGGCGAGTGACGAGGGCGGTTCTGCCGCGAAACGCGCGCAGGCGGATGCGGCGGCCTCGATCTACGCGCCCTTCCTCGCCGAGGACGACCTGTGGGTCCTCCTGCGTAAGCTCCTCTTCCACCCGGAGCTTCGCAAGCGCGCGCTCGATCTCGCGGCGAGCTTCCCGGATCCGGCCGGTCGCTGAGCTGGTGCGCCGCCGCCCCAGGACCCGCGACCCCGGCTGGTGCGGGCTTGCACCATTGAGCGCGGGTGGGCTGCCGCCCCCCCGCGTGCCCCCCCGCCCTGACGCTCGAGGCGCTCGCTCACTCCGCCGGAGTGAATCCGGCTCCGTTCGCTGCTGCGACGACCGGCGAAGCTCGGCTCGCCCCCCGAGCTTCGACGTGATCGGATGACGATGACCGCGACGCGGGTCACGACAGCCGGGCCACGGCAGCTATTCGTCGCGCGTGAGCGTGTCGAGCTCCCTGCGTAGCTCATCGATCGCTGCGCGCGCTTCCTCGAGTCGTGCACGGGCGCGCTGCGGGTCGGTCGTCAGGTGCCCCTCGGCGTCCCTGACCGCGGATGCGAGGCTGGCGAGCGGCCGCGCGAGCTGGCGCGCGGCCTGCGCCGCTTGCTCGAGCGCCGCATCGCGCGCCATCCGGAGCCCGGTGTCCTGCAGCTCCTCGAGCGCGCTCCTGGACGCGATCGCCGCCGCGAGGTGGCCCGCGGCGCGAGCCAGGAGGCGCTGGTCGGAAGGGGAGTAGCGAGTCCATCCCGTACGAGGCTCGCTCGCCGCAGGACCCTCGATTGGCAACTCGCGCTCGACGACCAGGACGCCGATCGGCTCCATCCCCGCGAGGAGCGGAATCGCGAGGGACGAGCCCTCGGACGCGGGCAAGCAGGTCAAGAGGCAGCGGCTCGCGAGCGAGCGCAGGCCTTCCTCGTCCCGTCCCCCGATGCAGCTCAGATCGGCCTCGGCGACGAGGTACACCGCGAAGCCGCGGACGTCGAGCGCCGGCGGGAGCTCGACCGTCACGCGCCGCATGAGGTCGTCGAGGTTGCCGGCTCCGGCGAGGGCGGCGAGGAGCGACTCGAGGCGGCCGCGCTCGAGAGCTTCGGCCTTGCGGGCGCGCTGGACGCGACGCCGTCCGGCGGCGCGATGCAGGGCCTCCCGGAGCGAGGTGAGGGTGAACGGCTTGTCGAGGTAGTCGAACGCGCCGAGCTTGATCGCGCTGACCAGCCGCTGCCTCTCGCCGAACGCCGTCATCATGATCACGGGAACGTCTGGGCACTTCTCCGAGGCTCGCTCGAGGAAACCGATCCCGTCGATCCCGGGGAGCTGGACGTCGGACAGGACCAGGTCGATGGGCTGCGAACCGAGGTGTGCGAGCGCCTCGTCCGCGCTCTGCGCCTCGATGTGGTCGAAACCTTCCTGCTGGAGCAACGCGGCCAGCATCGTGCGGATTGCAGGGTCGTCGTCGAGGACGAGGACGAGGAGGCGCCTACCCTGAGGTCCGGGCGTCACGTGGCCTAGCACCCCCCGCACGCGATCGAGCCGTCGTCGCACTCCGCGGCCTCGCCGCGGCGACACTCGACCTCGCACCCACCCCCTTCGCACCAGACTCGACACTCGCGACAGGAGACGTCGCAGAAGCCGGCCGGGCAGTCCACCGTGCACTCGCTTTGCCGGCCGCACTCGACCTCGCAGGCCCCCCCGTCGCAGGTGATGTCGCAGGTGCGACCGCCGCCGCACTCGATGTCGCAGCCGCCCCCGTCGCAGGCGAGATCGCACGTCGTGTCGGACTCGCCGACGCACTGCAGCTCGCAGCCGCCTCCCGAGCATCCGAGGTCGCAGGACCCGCCGCCCCGGCACTCGAGGTCGCACTCGCCGCCGTCGCAGCCGAGATCGCAACCCCCGGGCCCCTGGCACTCGTAGTTGCAGTCGCCGCCGTCGCACCCGCGTACGCACTCGGTGCGGCGCGGATAGCAATCCTCGTCGCAGCCGCCCTGCGGACAGCCGCTCGGATCGGAGTCGCCGTCGGCGTCGAGGTCCGCGTCGGCGTCGAGGTCCGCGTCCGCGTCCATGTCCGTGTCGGCGTCGAGGTCCGCGTCGGTGTCCATGTCCGTGTCGGCGTCGAGGTCCGCGTCGACGTCGCCGTCGACGTCGGTGTCGACATCGCCGTCGACGTCGGTGTCGGCGTCGGTGTCGGCGTCGCCGTCGACCGTGTCGTCGTCGCCTGAGACCGGGGGCACGACGAGGCTCGTCTTCGCGCCGCAGCCGCCGGCCAGGACGGCGACGAGGATCGTGAAAGCGCGCATGGCCCGATGGTACAGCCAGCGCTGGCCGGCGTGCCAGCGCGCCGAAGGCTCAGAGCTTCTTCTCGTAGATCCGGTAGGTCTTGTAGACCTTGCCGCCCATCGACTTGATCCCGAGGTTCACCGGGTGGTTGTCCTCGAGCGTCCAGCTCAGCTCGCCGTGGGTGTAGCCCCGCTTCTGCCCGCGGTCGTTCATCTCGGTGTAGAGCATGTGCGACAGGCCGCCGTACTTCTTCACGCCGCGCAGCTCCTTGCGGATGCCCAGCATCACGAGGCGTGCGGACTTCACGCCCTGGACCTTGAGTCGGTAGAGGAGCTTCACGATCCCGAACGGGAAGAGCTTGCCGCCCATGTCGTGGATGACCTCGTGCAGGTTCGGGATCGCGACCGACACGGCCATCGGCTTTCCGTCAATCTCCGCGATCAGCGCGATCTCGGGATCGAGGATCATCTTCAGATCCTTCGCCGCCTTCTCGAGCTCGGGCTCGGTCAGCGGCACGAAGCCCCAGTTGTCGCTCCAGGCGTCGTTGAAGATGTCGAGGATGGTCCTGAGCTCGCGGTCGAAGTCCTTGAGGTTCGCCGGGCGGACCTTCACCTCCGGCAGCGCCGTGATCTCCGCGTGGGCCCTGCGGGCTCGCGGCGGCACCTCGCCCACCTTGTACTTCCAGGCGAAGACGTCCTTGACCTTCTCGTAGCCGGCCGCCTTCACGAGGCCGTCGTAGGAGGCCGGGTTGTGGGTCATCAGGACCATCGGCGGGGTGTCGAAGCCGTCGACGAGCATCCCGATCTCGTCGTTGATCGTGAAGTTGAAGGGACCTCGCGCGACCTTCATCTTGCGCTCGCGCAGCCAGCTCTCGGCGCTCTCGAAGAGCGCCCTGGCCACGGCCTCGTCCTCGATGGACTCGAAGAAGCCGAAGAACCCCGCCCCGTCGTCATGCAGACGGAGGTGCTCGCGGCAAACCTGCGCCGTGATCCGCCCGACGACGACGCCGTCGCGGCGGGCCAGGAAGGGCTCCGCCTCGCCGTGGAGGAAGAACGGGTTCCTCTTGGGGTCGAGCCGCGCTCGCATGTCCATCTCGAGCGGCGGCACCCACAGCTTGTCCGCCTCGTAGATGCGGTGGGGCAGCCGGATGAACTCGTCGCGGTCTCGGGGAGCCCGGACCGCCGTCACTTCGATCGCCATGGTCGGTTTCCTTCGGATCGCTGCGCCATATCACGAACCCCCCGGGATTGACATGGAGCGGCTCGCGGGTGGAGCATTTCAACCCTATCGATCCGAGGAGGGACTCCTGCCCATGGATAGCCATGCCCTGCGTCGCTTGCTGCCCTGTCTCTTTCTCTTGACCGGCATGGCCGGCTGCGGAGGCGAGTCCCACGAACCAGAGCCCGGTGATGACGCCGGCGCCGAGGGCGAGGGCGAGGGCGAGGGCGAGGGCGAGGGCGAGGGCGAAGGCGAGGGCGAAGGCGAAGGCGAGGGCGAAGGCGAAGGCGAAGGCGAGGGCGAAGGCGAAGGCGAAGGCGAAGGCGAAGG
>JACPQR010000135.1 GCA_016190375.1 Deltaproteobacteria bacterium | reverse complement strand
GTGCAAGACACCGCGCAAGTCCTCGGCATCGAGGATCTCCTCGATCGCCGGCCGCGCCAGCTCTCCGGAGGCCGGCGGCAGCGGGTCGCCCTCGGCCGCGCCATGGTCCGGCGGCCGAGCGCCTTCCTCTTCGACGAGCCGCTGTCGAACCTCGACGCGAAGCTGCGCGGAACGATGCGCGCCGACCTCGCGCGGCTGCACGCCCGCGTCGAGGCGACCTCGATCTACGTCACGCACGATCAGCTCGAGGCCATGACGCTCGCGGACCAGATCGTCGTGATGAAGGACGGCCGCATCCAGCAGGCGGGATCGCCGCTCGACGTCTACGACCGGCCGGCCAACGCCTTCGTTGCCGAGTTCATGGGCGCCCCGACGATGAACCTCTTCGACGCGACCGTCGCGATCGCCGACGGGCGCGCGTCGATCCGCGCGGGCGGCGTCCGCGTCGATCTACCGGCGGCGGACGGCCTCGCCGCCGGCCCCGTGCGGCTCGGCATCCGGCCCCAGGATCTGCACGTCGGGCCCAACGGATCCATCCCCATGACCGTCGAGGTCGTCGAGACGCTCGGCAGCGAGTGCCTCGTCCACGGCCGCTCGGGCGACGTCTCGCTCGTGGCGCGCACACCGGTCGCAGAGCGGCCCGCCCCCGGTGACCGCATCGATCTCGCGGTCGATCCCTCCCGCGTCCACCTCTTCGACTCCGCGACGAGCCAGCGTATCGCCATCGCTCAGGAGCAGTCCTGAGCCATCACGGACGGGCGCGCACCAGCATTCCCGCTAGCGCGACGAGCGCCGCGAGTGCGGCGGCGCGGTCCGGGGTCCCGAGGGGGCCGGCGATCCGACAGTCGCAGCCCTCGAGGCCGCCATCGGCGCCAGGTACGTCGGGGCCGGCGTCGGATGACGGGGCTTCGGGCCCGGCGTCCTCGCCGTCCTCCGCGCTCCGGCAGGAGCCGTCGAGGCACGTCTCGGCCCGTGCGGTGCAGTCTTCGCGCTCGACGAGCCCGCCCTGGCAGCGCCACGCGACCGGACCGTCGCACCAGGTGCGCTCGCCGCCTTCGAGGCAGGCCGGGTCCACGCAGGCGGCGGCGTCGGCCGCGCAGGCCTTGCCCTGATCGCTGCACCGAGCCTCGGCGTATGCGCCGCGATCGCAGGCAACGAGGAGGTCGGCGTCGGCGCAGAAGGCGCCGTTGCCGCCCGCCGCGCAGCGCGGGTCGACGCAGAAGGCGTCCTCGCCGGTGTCCTCGCAGGCGGCGCCGTAGGCGGCGCAGTCGCCCTCGGCGTAGGCGCCGCGGTCGCAGGACGCCAGGACCGTGGCGCTGATGCAGACCTTTCCCATGCCGCCGCGCGTGCAGCGCGGGTCGACGCAGAAGGCGTCCCCGCCCGTGTCCTCGCAGGTGGTCCCGAACGCGCCGCAGTCGCCTTCGCCGTATGCGCCGCGCGTGCAGCCGGCGATTACGGTGCCGTCGAGGCAGAAGTGTCCGGACGGGCCGCGCGTGCAGCGCGGGTCGACGCAGACGCCGTGGCCGTCGATCTCCTCACAGGTCGCGCCGAAGAAGCCGCAGTCGCCCTCGGAGTAGTTGCCGCCCTCGCAGGTCTGGAGCACCGTGGCGTCGACGCAGGCGCGCTGGTTCTCGATTCCCGCGCAGCGGGCGTCGATCGGATCCGTTCGCATGACCGCGAGGTGGTTGGCCACGACGCGCTCGCCCGATCCGGTGGGTAGATCGGACACTCGGCCCCCGTCGATGACCAGCGCGCTCGAGCCGCCGCCGTCGAGCATCAGCGCGTTCCAGGCGCCGAGCCCCGCCATGAGCTCGGCGGTCTCGTTGAAGGTCATGCCCGCGGAGTCCGCGCGCCGGCCCTGAACGACGGCGAGGATGAGGGTGCGCTGATCCTGGCTCATCCCGACGGCGCTGCGAGGGTGTCGATCGGAGTCGTAGAACGCCTCGGCCCTGATGATCGCAAGACCGTTCTCGACGAGCGGGTCGCCGTTTGCGCCGACGGCGTTGCGCCACTCCGGATCGGTCCAGGCGACCGTTCCCCACGTGTCGAACGTGCAGCGCCGCTCGAGCGTGCAGGCGAAGAAGCAGTGATCCACGAGGTCCACCGAGCCGGCCCACACCTCGCCCGCCCCGATTGCCAGCCCGCGCGGCTGGTAGCCGTCGAGGTAGAAGTCGCCGTTGATGGCGACCGCCGCGCCGACGCTCTGGGCGAAGGCGGTCGCCGTCTGTCCGCGCTCGCCGTCGCGCGTCGCGCGCAGCCACATCTCCGGGCGCGACATGTCGACGACCACGGCATGGACTATTTGAGACCCGTCGATGCGGTGCAGGTGGTCGATGCCGGGGTGCACGTTCGTCCAGACGTCGTCGGCGCCGGCCGGCGCAGGGGCGAGGCCGACCGACCCCACGATGAGCAGGGCCGTGAACGGGCCAAGCCGCATTCCCGAGGCGTTGCGGGAGGCCGGGCGCACCGCCTCGAGACTAGCGCAAGCGGCGGGCCAGCAGCGAAGGCTCGTCCAGCCGCCAGTGAGCACGGCCGTCCGAGGAGGAGCCGGCGCTTCTACCCCCCAACTCGCTGGACATTCGCGACCTTGCCCGAACGTGGGAGCGGTCGCGCCAAGCCGCGGACGCCGTGTACGATTGGCCCGCCATCGGTCCACAGGTTGCTACGGAATCGTGGAAATGCGGAAGCTGCTCGTCGTTTCGTGCCTGGTCGCGGCTGCCTCGTGCTCGGATGGGGCGGATTCTCCCGGGATCGACGCCGGGGCGGACGCCGAGGTCGGCGAGGACGCGGGTGCCGATCCCGAGCCCGACGGCGGTGCCGACGCCGAGGTGCCGGCGCCGCGAACGCTGTTCGTGGACGACCTCGCCGACGGGGAGGCGGGGTCGGGGACCGAGGCCGATCCGTTCCGCAACCTCCAGGTCGCCATCGATGACGCGCGAGACGGCGACACGATCCGCCTCATGCCGGGGCGCTTCGTCGCGGAGCCGAGCGAGTACACGGACCCGACCTGCGGCAACTGCGGGGACGCCGACTTTCGAGCCGACATCCCGGCGACCGCCGGCTTCATCGTCTCCGGCAAGGGGCTTCACATCCTGGGATCTTCCAGGGACGAGTCGATCATCGAGACCAGCGCCGGCTACGGGGTCCTGTTCGAGAGCGCGGGCGAGTCGACCCTCGAGCAGGTCACGGTCACGGGGGGCCTGCGCGACGCCGACGGCCGGGCCACCGACGCGGGGATCGTGGTCCGCCATACGTCGCTCGTGGTCAAGGACGTCGACGTCGTCGAGAACGACGATCTCTACCAGGGCGAGCCGGACCCCATCGTCGGCATCATCGGAATCGCGGGCCGCGAGGGCGCGGAGCTGACGGTCATCGGATGTCGGATCGAGAACAACAGCTGGGACGGCATCGCCATGTACCGCAGCGACCCGGACGTCGCGGGCTCGGCGGCGACGGCGCTCGTCGTGCACACCACGATCGGCTGCACGAGCGGCTGCGTGAACCCACGCGGCAGGGGCGTCGGGATCGGAGTGACCTGGGACGCCGAGGCCGTGATCGTCAACAGCCGCATCCATCACCAGTGGAAGGGGATCGGATCGTTCGGCACGAGCCGCGTCACCGCTCTGAACAACATCGTCAGCGACCAGGTGGGGTGGGGAGTGATCGCCTCGGGCCAGTCGTGGATGGAGGCGATCAACAACGTGATCGTCGCGAACGGCACGACCGGGCTCGCCGCGTGGGATCCGAGCGCATCGGGGCGCTTCGTCAACAACGTCGTCACCGGCAACGGCTGGAGCACCGACGAGTGGGTCGGCAAGCGCACCGGCGTCTGGATGAACGCCTCGAACAGCTTCGACCTCGCCTACAACGACGTCTGGGGCAACGAGACCCAGGACGTCTGCACGGGCGGAGTGCCGGGAGCGGATCCGTGCAGCCCGATCGAGCTCGACGCCGAGGACGGGAACGTCTCGGTGGACCCGCGGTTCGAGGACACGGTCGACTATGGGCTCCTCTACTCGTCGGCCCTCATCGACGCGGGCGATCCCGCCATCCTCGACCTCGACGGCACGCGCAGCGACATGGGCGTCCACGGCGGTCCCGAGGCGGGTCGCGTGGAGTAGGTGGCCTCCGCGGCCCGCCGGGCGAGGACCATGAGCTGGCGGGGCGCGACGTGCAGTGCCTCGAGCGGCCCCTCGACGAGCATCATCAGGCTCGCGGGCGGCAGGCTGAGGACGACGTTCTTGGCAGTCTCGACGACCGCGCCCAGGATCGGCACCCTCCTGCGGCTCGGCCAGTTGACCACCTGGACCCAGTGCGAGGCGTACCGGAAGTTCTCGGCGACCTCGATCGGAGCCCACCCCGTCGCCTCGAGCAGCCGGACGAATCCCGCGGCCGTGTAGGTGCGGACGTGATCGGGGTTGTGCCTTGGCGGCTCGAGGGGCAGGAAGAACAGCCCGAGACCTCCGGCGCGCGTGTTTCCCGCCATCGCCTCGAGGGCGCCGACGTCGTCCGGGACGTGCTCGAGGACGTGCGATGCGATCATCAGGTCGTACTCGCTCGAGGGGAAGCGCGGCGAGCCGTCCGGCGCCGTTGCGACGAAGCTCGCGCCCGCGTACGAGCCGATCCGCGGGTCCGCGCTCAGCGCGGCGATCGCCTCCTCCGACACCTCGCAGCCGTGCAGCGAGCACGACGGGTCGAAGCGCAGAAGCAGGTCGCCGGTGCCGAAGCCGAGCTCGAAGACCTTCAGGTGCTCGAACGGCACCGAGTGCCTGCGGAACGTCTCCTCCATGACGAGCAGCCGGTGGCGGCAGTCGTACCGGAAGAGCCAGCGCAAGCGCCGGAAGCGGGCGTAGAAGCCCCGACCGTACCTTCGCCGCTGGCGCTCCACGAGCGTGCCGTCCATCGAACACCGGGCTCAGCACGCATCGTGCCAGTCACAGGACCGGCGTCAGGGCGGGCTCCCGTGATTTCGTTGCAACACGGGCGTGAAAAACCGGCACGCTCTCAGCCCGCGATCTCGTCCACGACCCGGCCGAAGTCCGCCGGCATCTCGATCGGAGGGTTGGCCTGCGCGCAGGGCAGGCCGGCGATCGCCCGGTCGTGGTAGCGCACCTTGAACTCCGTGAACTTCAGCCCGCTCGCCGTCGAGATCACGACGACGCGGTCTTCGGGTCGCACGGTGCCCTTTGCGACGAGCTTCTCCAGGACCGCCAGGGCCACGCCGGTATGCGGGCACGCATACATCCCGGACCGGTCCGCGCGGGCGGCCGCCTCGCTGAGCTCCTCCTCGGAGGCCTGCTCGACGACGCCGTCCATCGCCTCGAGCGCCCGGATAGCCCGCGGGGCGCTGACGGGGCTGCCGATCTGGATCGCCGTCGCCAGCGTGGGCTGCGCCTCGACCGGCGTCACCTCGCGCAGACCTGCGGTCCAGGCACGGTACAGCGGGTTCGCCGCCGCGGCCTGCGCGATCGCCAGCCGGGGCATTCGCGCCGTCACGCCGAGGTCGCGGAGCATCCGGAAGCCGGCGTGGAGCGCCGAGGCGTTCCCCAGGTTCCCGCTCGGCAAGACGATCCAGTCGGGCACCTGCCAGTCGAACTGCTGGACGATCTCGAACGCAACGGTCTTCTGCCCCTCGAGGCGAAGGGCGTTCATCGAGTTCGCGAGGTAGACGAGGCCCTCGTCCGCGAGCCTCTGAACGATCGCCATGCACCCGTCGAAGTCGGTGTCGAGCGCGAGGACCTTCGCACCGCTGGCGAGCGGCTGGACGAGCTGGGCCGTCGAGACCTTGCCGCGGGGAAGGAGCACGACCACGGGCAAGCCCGCGGCCGCGCCGTAGGCCGCGAGCGACGCGGAGGTGTCGCCCGTCGAGGCGCACGCGATGGCGCGCACGCGGAGCCCCTCGCGGATCGCTTGTCGGACGACCGAGACGAGGACCGTCATGCCCAGGTCCTTGAACGAGCCCGTGTGGCTGTTGCCGCACAGCTTCACCCAGAGGTCGCCGAGCCCGAGCACGCGCCCGTACCTCTCGGCCCAGAAGAGGTTCGTCCCGCCCTCGTCCATCGAGACCACGAGGTCGTCGGGGACCTCCGGAGCGACCCATTCCCGCTTGCCCCACACGCCGGATCCGTAGGGCCACGCGGTTCGCTTGTAGCGGTCGTCGAAGAGCCTGGTCCACTCGGCGGGGCTCCGGTCGGCGAGCGCCGCGAGATCATGGACGACCTCGAACAGACCGCGGCAACGCGGGCAGCGGTAGGTCGGCTGGGTCAGCGGGATCGAGACGCCCTCGCAGCCGGCGAGGCAGCGAAACTCGGCGCGGTAGGCCATGGTGGATCCACTGTACCGCGTGACGGGTGGAGCGCGGCGGCGGAACGAGGTACGCTTCTGGCGCGGTTCTGGCGTGAAGCGAGCGCTCGCGTGGCTGGCCGTCTCGAGCCTCGTCGGCTGCGGCGACGGGAGCCTGACCGGTCCGCCCGCGGACGGCGATTCGGACGCCGATTCCGACTCGGACACCGACTCCGACAGCGACACCGACGCCGATGCGGACTCGGACTCCGACTCGGACGCCGACGCCGACTCGGACGCGGACGCCGACGCCGACTGCGCCGAGCCCTGCGATCTGTACGAGCAGTGCGGTTGCGAGCCCGGGCAAGGCTGCGGCCTGGGCGAGGGGGACGAGGTCCAGTGCGTAGAGGTCGGGACGGGCCAGCAGGGAGATTCGTGCGGGAAGGAGCCCTGCGCGGCGGGGCTGCTTTGCCTCGGCAACGAGGCGACCTGCGCGGCCTTCTGCGACGACGAGCTGCGGCCGTGCCCGCCGGCGTCGGCGTGCTCGATCCAGATCATCGGCCCGGGCGGAAGGCAGGTCGCGATGGTCTGTCTGACGCCGGCAAACTGCGACCTGTTCGGCGACGACTGCCCGGAAGGCCAGTCGTGCATCATCTTCAACCCTCAGGAAGGCACGACCGACTGCTCGACGACGGGCCAGAGCGAGATCGGCGACCCGTGCCAGTACGCGAACGAGTGCGTGCCGGGCTCGACCTGCATCCAGCTCGAGGAGGGCGCCGTGCCGGAGTGCCTGCAGCACTGCAGGACCGGCGGACCGGGCTGCCCTCCCGGCCAGGTTTGCGACCAGATCGGGGACGGCCCCGAGGGCATCTGTCACGAGTGAGCCGGTCGCGCGCGACGAGCGCGGACGAGGCGGACGATCCCCTCGATCGCCCAGAGGAGCGCGATCGGCGCGAGCAGGCAGACGAGGATCAGGAGCGCGGTCGAGACCGCGAGGTGATGCACGCCGCGCTCGAGCCAGGTGACGGCGAAGCCGGGAAGGAGCTGCTGCTCGACCAGCGTCTCGAGGCCCGCGCGATTCATGGTCGCCGCGGCGCCCTCGGGGAGATTCTCCGCCAGCTCCCTCATCGGCGCCCTCAGACCCAGCGTATCGAGCGCTCCCTCCGCGTGATCGCCCGCGAGGCTCTCGCCGAGCATCGCGACCGCGGCGCCTCCCGCGCTGCCGACCCGGCTGCCTTGCAGGGCCGGGACGCGGCGCAGGCCGGCCGTGACGGCGGCTCCCGTGGTCTCGGTGAGGACCGCCCTGAGCGGGGGAACGGGGATCGGCGCCCCTTGGGCCAGCATCGGCCGCGCGTCCGCGCCGATCTGCAGCGCGACGGCCCAGACGAGGCCCTCGGCGATCGGGGCGGCCGCGGTTCGAACCGTCGCCGCGGCGACCGCCGGGTCGCGTATGAGGCGGGTGACACCCCGGCCGGCTCCATGGAGCGCGCCGAGCGCCGCGCCGCCGAGGAGCGAGACCACGACGAGGATGCAGTAGGTAATCCCGCGGGCCACGCGGGCGCCCGCGAACGTGACCCGGAGCGCGCCCGTCTTCGCCAGGATCACGCAGAGACCGATCCCCAGCGCAAGGAACACGACCAGGCCGCCCGCCCCCCAGAGGACGGCCCCGATGACGACGCTACCGAAGTGCCGTCCGAGAAGCTCTGCAGTCAGTCCTTCCATCTGGATCAGAATAACCCGGTCACCCTCACCGAACCGGGCCGCCGGCGACCGCACCCACGGCGAGCACCGTGCCGCGCACGGGTCGTGGCGGCACCAGATCGCCTCCGCCGGCGAGGTAGATCCCTGCGCCGTCGCCCCATGCCGCGTGCAGGCAGAGGTCGGTGCCCGAGTCCTGCTCCCGGAAGCCCGCGGCGTTTCCGAGCGCCAGGTAGCCGAAGAACCCGGTCACGATGAGCGGCTCGTCCGGCGCGGTCCAGATGCCCATGAGGCCACCGAGGAAGGCAGGGTCGTCGACCACCTTCCACGACCTGCCCTCGAGGTGGAGCAGGATCGCCGTGCCGAGCCCGCCGACGGCCCACACGTCCTCGGGCCCGCGACCCACTACGGTGACGAGGCGATCGCTCGCGGGGGAGTCCATCGCGCTCCAGTCCGAGCCGTCGAAGCGCCAGATCGTGCCGTGGGCGCCAACGACATAGACGTCGTCGGCCGCGGTGCCCCAGACCTTGAAGAACGTCTCGCCGCCGAGGTCGACCCCGGAGGCAGGTTCCCAGCTCGTCCCGTCCCAGTGGCGGATCACGCCGGCGCTGCTCCGGACCGCGTCACCCCCGACCGCCCAGAGGTCCGCGGGATCGGCGCCCCACACGCCCCAGAGAGTGTATTCGGCCTCCGATTCGACGATCGTCCAGGCGGCGCCGTCGAAGTGGACGATCGTTCCCTGCTCGCCCACCGCCCACACGTCCTCGGACGTGAAGCCGAAGACCCACCAGAGGGTCGGAGCATCGATCTGTGTGCGATGCCACGCCTCGCCGTCGTGGTGAAGCACGAGCGCCGTTCCGCCCTCGGGCGAGAGGCTCCCGCCAACCGCGAACAGGTCGTCGGCGGCAGTTCCCCAGAAGCTCAGCACCGCGCCGTCGAGATCCTCGAGCACGGCGCTCCAGGTCAGCGCGGAAGGCAGCGGACCGGCGTCTCCCTCATCCTCCGGATCGCCGTCGCACGCGAAGACAGCGAGCGCTGCGAGCGGCAGGAGCGCGCGAGTCACCCGCACCCGTCGCTCGGGCAGGTGGATGGATCTGCACACTCAGCCTCCGGATCGGGGCAGCCTGCCCCCCGCTGCAGGACGACCCGAACGGAGCCTGCGAGCTCCCGATCCTGGTCGTCGCGGAGAATGGCGTTGACGACTGCCTCGCTGCAGATGACGCAGCAGCCGTCGACCTGGAAGGGCACGCGGAGATCCCAGAGCACCCAGCCCGCTCCATCGCTTTGCATGTCCGCGCGCTGTCCGGGCAGCTCCGCCCCCCTCACCACACCATCGATGGTCACCGTGATGTCGGCGATCGGCGCCGTGGGATCGACGTCGGTGGCGCGCAGGCAAGGAACGACCATGTCGAGACCGTTCGAGCCCGTGCTCACGTTCATGTCGTCGCCGTCATGCAGCGGCACGAACTCGTCCCCCCCGTTCACGCCGATCTCCAGGACGCCGTCGAAGTCGGACGGCCGCGGCGGCTCGGCTCTCTCCGGCTCCGGGCAGTTCTCGCAACCCCACAGCAGAACCGCGAAAGCCAGCACCCTCCCCATGCGCAGGAGGATAGCGCGCGTCGGGGGATCGACACTGACGCAGGTCATGTGCCGTCACGCGTCCGAGGTCCGAAGGTGGGGCTCCGATGACGCCCGGAAAGGCGCCGTCGCAGGCCCGACGTGTGGTACTGCAAGCCCTCGAGGAGCGCATGCGGCACACACTCGCCATCAAGGTCTACTACGAGGACACCGACTGCCTGGGCGTCGTCTACCACGCGAACTACCTCAAGTACTTCGAGCGGGCTCGCACGGAGCTCTTCGAGACTCACGTCGCGCCGCTGTCCGAGCTGAACAGGCGCGGAGAGATCTTCGTCGTCGTCGAGCTCAAGGCCAGCTTCCGCGCCCCCGGGCGGTTCGGCGACCGGATCACCGTCGAGTCGGACCTGTCCGTCCCCTCGCCCTATCGGGCGGTGTTTCGCCAGAAGGCGCTCAAGGAGCCAGGCCGGGAGACGCTGGTCACGGCTGACGTGGAGGTCGTTTGTCTGGACCGCGATGGCAACCTCAGGGAGCTGCCGGGCTCGGTCCGGGGCCTGGCGACCTGAGGGTCACTCGATCGCCGCCGGGCAGCCTTCCACGCGCACCCGATCGACGGAGAGGGACCCGAAGGAGGAGGTGCCGAAGTCGACGCTGTCGATCGGGTAGAAGCCGAAGTCGAGCCTCACGCCCTCGAGCGCCCCCTCGTGGTCGTCGGCGGCGAGCTCCTCGCCATCGAAGGTCGCCGTGACCCTGCCGCCGCGGCGCGAGACGACGAGGGCCGCCGACCCCGCAAGGGGCAGGCTGTCCGAGATCACGGGCGAGACGACCGCTCCGGCGATGGCGAACGAGCCTCCGGCCGATGCAACCCAGCCATCGGAGTAGCCGTCGAGCGCCATGCGGGCCGACTCGGGATCGAGGAGGCTCACCCAGAACTGCTCCATGGCAGACGCAAGCCCGTCCGAGTCCCACGAGAAATCGACCTCCACCGTGAAGTCGTCCAGCGGGATCACCGAGCGAAGGAACCGCACCTCGGACCAGAGACCTCCGTTGTCCTCGTGCACGATCGTCGGATCGATGTCCGTGACCGTGAGCAGACCGTCTGCCTCTCCACCGGTCCAGCCGTCGGCCTGCGCGAGCGTCGCGGACCAGTCCTCCGTCGCCCCGTCGTCGAAGTGGTCCTCGAGCTCGAACCGGTCCTCGTCGCACGTCAGGGGAGCGAGCCCGCCGTCCTGCCCGGCGTCCGCATCGCCGTCGCCGTCTGCATCGCCGTCGCCGTCTGCGTCGCCGTCCGTGTCGCCGTCGGCGTCCGTGTCGCCGTCGGCGTCGGCGTCGATGTCCGCATCGGTGTCCACGTCCGCATCGGCGTCCGTGTCGGAATCCGTATCCGCATCGGTGTCGGAGTCCGTGTCGCTGTCCGCGTCACCGTCGGTCGAGTCGTCATCGCCCGTCGACGAGCCCGCGCAGGTGCAATCGCAGCCAGAGGAGAAAACCGTCAGGAGAATGAGCAAGATCACGGTCGGCATGCGGGCAGTGTACTGTAGAAGGGTGTCGACGATCACGGCCGGAGCGACGCATGCCGCGGCGGCGCTCGTCCTCGGATTCGCCTGCTCGGGCGACGGCGGTGCTCCCGACGCCTGCGACGAGGGGGAGCCGCTCCCGTCGCGCGCGACGCTCGACTGCATCGAGGAGTTCGAGGCGCAAGCTGCGCGACCGCTGGACGCTTCCTTGCCGGGCGCGATGTCGGTCAAGACGGTGATCGATCAGGAGAAGGACGACGCCGTGCACTTCCAGGACACGAACACCTACGCGCTGCATCGCTCCTTCGCGATCGCAGAGCTCGGCTGGCCGCCCTCGCTCGACTTCACGATGCAGTACCTCGCGCCCGATCGGAGGTTCCTCCTCGGCGCGATCACGCGCTACCAAGGACCAGGCGTCTGGGCCTACGAGATCGCGCCGTACGACACCGCGTCGCCCGAGGTCGTGGCCCGCTCCTTCCGGCTGCTCGCGGCCGCGACGTTCTTCGGAGACGAGCTCGCGTTCCATCCGACCTCGGAGGACCAGGAGCGGCGGGCTGCCGAGCTCCCGCCCGACGTGCCCGTCGTGACGACCGACGAGCTGTACGACGGGATCGACTACCAGCCCTTGAACCTCGGCGAGACGATCGGCCAGGCGCGAATCCTCACGGTCGACGAGCTCGAGGCCGGGTACGTCAGCCCGCGGGAGATCGCGGTGCTCGACCGCGTCCCGAACGACATCTCCGTCGTCGCCGGAGTCGTGACCGAACAGTTCCAGACGCCGCTGTCTCACGTCAACGTCCTGTCGCAGCAGCGCGGGACGCCGAACATGGGGCTCTCCGGCGCGCGCGCCGCGTTCGCCGAGCACGAGGGGCAGTGGGTCCGGCTCACCGTCGGCGCGTTCGAGTGGAGCGTGGAGCGGGTGACCCAGGAGGAGGCGGACCGCTTCTGGGACGAGCACCGCCCCGAGCCGGTCCGGGTCCAGCCGCCCGATCTGTCGGTGACCACCCTCGTCGACGTGGACGACGTCGGGCTCGATGACGTCGCGGCGGTCGGCGGCAAGGCGGCGCAGTTCGGGGATCTGCGCAACATCGAGGAAGGGGTCGTCGTGCGCGACGCGTTCGTCGTGCCCGCCTGGTTCTACGTCGACTTCATGCGGGCGAACGCGCTCGACGTCGAGATCGACGGCATGCTCGCGGAGGATCGATTCCGCGACGACGGCGTCTACCGCCGCGAGCGCCTCGACGAGCTCCGCGCCGCAATCGAGGCGGCTCCCGTCGATCCCCAGATCGTCTCGGACGTGGAGTCGCGCGTGCTCGAGGACTTCGGCGACGTCCGCATCAAGGTCCGGTCGTCGACCAACGCCGAGGACCTGCGCGGCTTCTCGGGGGCGGGGCTCTACGAGTCGAGGGGCGCGCAGGTTGGCGATCCTCGAGACTCCGTCGTGGACGCCATGCGGACCGTCTGGGGCAGCCTCTGGAGCTTCCGAGCCTTCGAGGAGCGCGAGTTTGTGGCGATCGATCACCACGACGTCGCCATGGCGCTCCTCGTCTGCCAGGCGTACGAGGACGAGGCCGCGAACGGCGTCGCGATCACCGCGAACCCCTTCGACCCGGGCCCCGCCGGAGAGGACGGCTTCTACGTGAACGCGCAGGTCGGAGAGGCGAGCGTCGTCAGCCCCGATCCGGGCGTCGTCGCGGATCAGATCATCTACTTCTATTTCCATATCGGCCAGCCGGCGACCTACCTGGCCCGCTCGTCCCTCGTTGCACCGGGCGAGACGGTGCTCTCGCGCCAGGAGCTCTTCGACCTCGGCACCGGGCTCGACGCGATTCGCCGGCACTTCGGCGCATTCTACGATCCGCCCGAAGGGTTCGCGGCGCTGCCCATGGACGTCGAGTGGAAGCTGGTCGAGGACGGCGGCGGGCGGCACGTCGAGGTGAAGCAGGCCCGGCCGTGGCCGGGGAGGGGAGAGGAGCAGCAATGAACGTCGAGAGCGTGCGCTCCTTCGCGGTCGTCCACCCCCGATGACCTTCAGCGGGGCGCCGCCGCGGCCGATGCGCGGGCCTCGCGCGGTTGCCCGGACCTCGCCCTCTCGCCGTCGGCGATCGGTCAACAGCTCAAATCTGGTCTGCCTTACTACGCTGTCAATCAGCCGGTCGCCCGCCGTGAGCCACTGATTCCACTGGCCTCAGCGGCTGGCGCGCCGCTTCGGACGGATGAGTTTTTCGGCCTCGGCCTCGTTCAGATCGTCGGTCGTCTTCTCGAGCAGAAGCGCCGCGAGCTGCATCGGCTCGACGCTCACGCCGCCGTGTTCTCGGACCTTGGCCGCGATCTCCTCGAGCCGCTCGAGCGTTCGCGGCGCGAGCGGCACGAGCCTCCGCTCGGTCCAGCCGGGGTCTGTCGGTCGGCCGCCGCCGGACGGCACGCGGAACCGGGCTTCGATGTCCGCCAGGAGCTGCAACGCGCCCTGACGATGGCGCCCACGGTCTACAACCTGCGCAGCCGTCGCTCCTTTGGGGTCATCGGGGAAGCCTTGCGGACCGGGGGCGAGCGGTTCGGCGTCCGGGTCTGCGAGCTCTCGGTCCAGGGCGAGCACATCCACCTGATGGTCGAGGCGCAGGACCGGGTCTCTCTGGGGCGGGCGATCAAGGGTTTGTCGGTCCGGCTGGCGAAGGGCCTGAACCGAATGATGGGCCGAGAGGGCCGCGTCCTCGGGGATCGCTACCACGCGCGCGTGCTGCGGACCCCGGCCGAGACGCACAACGCCCTTCGGTACATCGAGGACAACCACCGGCGGCATGTGGAGAAGGTCGGCAAGGAGCTCCCAGAAGGCTGGGCTGTTCCGGCGGGTGTTCGCCGCCCACGGCGGCACGCAGATCCCGATCTGCTCCCCTCGGGCAATCCACCCGCGAAGCGTCGCCGATTGGTCGCTTCCCTCGACGAGCGCGCGGATCAGGAAGCTCGTAGTCCGCAACGTCGCGGCCACGCATCGCGTTGCCCTCGGGCAACGCATGCAACCTCCGCCACGACGTGGCGACGCGTGCGCTCGCGATCGTTCCCTGGCACGGTTGTTGCCGCGCTCGTGTCTCGAAGATCCCGGAGCGCGGAGGAGAGTCAGCCATGCACGTCTACCGACACGGGAGCCTGTCGATCGCGTTTGCGCGCGCGGGACGGGGAAAACCGGTCGTGCTGCTCCACAACGGCGGCGCCTCTCACGCGATCTGGCGTCACGTGGCCGTACGCCTCGCCGGGTCGCGCGAGGTCTTCGCGCTCGACCTCCTCGGGTTCGGAGCGTCGTCCAGGCCGCCCTGCGGCCACACCCTCGATCACCACGTCGAGATCCTGGGAGGGTTCATCGACGCCCTCCGCATCGCTCCCACGGCACTCGTCGGCAACTGCATGGGCGCCGCGATCTCCCTGTCCCTCGCCACGAGGCGGCCAGACGCCGCGAGCGCCCTCGTTCTCGTCAACCTGCTCACGGAGGCCACGTTCCGCGCCGGCGCGCTCGGACCGATGCTCACCCTGCGCCGCGCTCTGTCCGGATGGGCCGGTGCGCTGGTCCGCCTGTTTCCCCCGGTGACCGTACCGCGCGTCCTCTCCCGGCAGATCGTGCGCTCGCAGATGGGGGCGGTCGGCCGCTCCGCACGAATGTGGACCCAGGAGGAGCTCCTCTCGGGCTACGACTCGCCCGCGCAGATGCGATCGCTGCTCGGAGTTCTCTTCGACATGCCGAGCTACCGCGTGCTCGACGACTTCTCGCCCGGGCCTGGCTTTCCTCCCATCACCACGCTCTGGGGACTTCAGAACACGGTGCTTCCCGCCCGCGCGGGTCGCGCGCTGGTCGAGAGGCTGCGCCCGGCGCGGCAGGAGTGGCTCGACGGCTGCGGTCACCTGCCGATGGTCGAGGCGCCGGAGCGTGTGTCCGCGATCATCGCAGAGGCGATCGAGGGCCGACGGAGCCGCGACGCCGAGAAGAGCACGGCGTCATGAAGCCAGGGCTCTTCCCCGGCGACATCTTCAACCTCGCCGACGTCGCGCTCGAGGTCAGCCGCCGCGACCCGGACCGGATCGCGGTGATTGCGCCCGACGGGCGCGACGGTGCCGGAGCGCGCCGGTATGTCCGCCACACCTACCGCGACCTGTCGTCCCACGCGGAGTCCGTCGCGGTCGGACTGCGCGAAGTCGGGGTCGCCGAGCGAACGCTGACGGTGTTCATGGCGCCGGCGAGCTACGATAGCTGCGTGATGGCCCTGGCGCTCACCCGGGTGGGCGCGGCGACGGTCTGGATCGACCCCTCCGTCGGGTTGCTCAACGTCGCGGAGCGGCTCAATCGGCTCCGGATCGAGGCCTTCGTCGGGCTCCCGCTGGCCCACCTGGGGCGCCTGGCGTTCGGCTGGGGCCCGCGCCTTCGCACGAAGACGATCGCGATCGGCGGCGCCTTCGGGTTCCCAGGCGCTCACTCGATCGCGTCGCTGCGTCGGCAGGCGCCGGTCGACCCCGAAGGCCCTGCGGTCGAGCCGGAGGACGCGGCCTCGATCTTCTATACGACCGGCAGCACGGGCCCCGCGAAACCGACCCTCTACACGCACCGCACCCTGTGCAACGTGTTCCGCCTCGCGCACGCGGCGTGGCGGTTCGATCGGCGGCCCGGGGCGCCCATAGACCTGCCCGTGTTTCCTGCCTTCTTCCCGATCGTACTGAGCGCCGGGGGCACGGTCGTCGTGCCCCCGATAGACTATGCGCGCCAGACGCCGGCTCGGGTCGACGCACGCGCGCTACTCGAGGTGATCCGTGACTGTCAGGTCCAGACGCTCTTCGCTTCGCCGGTCGTCCTCGAGAACCTGGCGCGGGTCGGGCGAGAGGAAGGGGTGAGATCGCCCTCGCTCCACACCGTCGTCGGTGGAGGCGCGCCGCTCTACGCGCACGCGCTGGGCCCGCTGCGCCGGATGATCGCCGCCGATGGCGAGGTCTTCGCGGACTATGGCGCGACGGAGGCTCTGCCGGCGACCGAGATGCCCGCGCTGGATGCGCTGACCGAGACCCTGAAGGAGACCGCGCGTGGGGCGGGCCTGTGCGTCGGGCGACCGTTTCCCGGCGTGCGCATCAAGATCGTCGACATCGTCGACGGTCCGATCGGAACGCTGGCCGATGCGCGCGAGCTTGGCCCCGGTCAGATCGGCGAGATCATCGTGCGCGCGCCGCACATCAGCACCGTGTATGCCGATGACGCCGCGAGCACGCGCCAGAACAAGATCGCCGACCAGGATGGAGGCGTCTGGCACCGTCTCGGCGACGCGGGGTACCTCGACGGTGCCGGGCGAGTCTGGTGCTGCGGGCGGGTCGGTCAGCGGCTCGAGCTCCCGGCCGGGCGGATGTTCCCGCTGATGTGCGAGCCGATCTTCGACGCCCATCCCTCGGTCCGGCGAAGCGGCCTCGTGGGCGTGCCTGCAGCGGACGGGGCTCGGGGCGTCGTGCCCCTCATCTGCGTCGAGCTCCACGACGAGGTCGGCCGCGATGCAGATCGTGCGGAGCTGCGCGCGGAGCTCCTGCACCTGGCGGCCCAGCAGCTCACCACGCGTCCGATCCGCGAAGTGCTCTTCTGCCGGCGCCTGCCCGTGGATCCGCGGCACAACTCGAAGATCGAGCGGGTAGAGCTCGCTCGCTGGGCGGCCAGGCAGCTGCCGCGCGAGCGTGCCCGCCTCGCTTGCCCGCGGGGAACGCGAGGTGAGAACCATCCCTCGGAGCTCCGGCGACGGTGGCTCTAGACGCGCGTCCGCGCGCCGGGCTCGCCCCAGGGAGTCTCGCCCGCGATCGCCTCGCCCCGAACACGCAGGTCCGGCTGGATCTTGGCGCTGCAAGCATCCGTGAGCGCATCGACCAGCGCGGAGGCGGATCCGAACCGCTCCTCGGGGCGCTTGGCCAGCGCAATCGCCAGCACCCAGTCGACCTCGCGGGGCAACGGTGCGACCGCGGAAGGACGCGCCGGCATCTCGTGCTCGACCCGGTGGAGGATCTCGGGCACGTCGGAGGCGAAGAACGCCGGGCGACCAGTGAGGCTTCGATACGCGATGCAGCCGAGGGAGAACAGATCGCTGCGGTGATCCACGGAACGGCCGGCGGTCTGCTCGGGCGACATGTAGCCGGGAGTGCCCACCATTGCGATGCCCGTCAAGGTCGACTCCGTTTCTGCCAGCCTAGACACGCCGAAATCGAGCACCTTCCAGAGATCCTCTCCGTTCGCTTCGTGGTGGAAGATGTTCTGCGGCTTGAGGTCACGGTGAACGATCCCGGCCCGGTGCGCGAGGTCGACGGCCACGGCGACCTCCCGGAGCATCAGCAGGACGCGGGACATCTCGAGGCGCCCGCGCAGCTCCTCGGACAGCGTGTTTCCCTGGAGGCGCTCCATCGCCAGATACGGCATGGCCCCCCCCGGGGAAGAGTGCTCGATGACCCGGACGACGTGCGGCGAATCGAGGGCGGCGGCGATCGAGATCTCGCGAGCGAAGCGGCGGGCCGCCGTCTCGTCGCGCGGGCTCGTGCTCAGCACCTTGACCGCGGCGGGCGCACCGGTGCGAAGGTGGGCCGCCTCGTATACCTCCCCCATTCCGCCGCGCCCGAGCACGACACCGAGCCGAAACGAACCGAGCTCGAGCCCGGTGAAGCGTCCGGGGCCGCCGACCTTTCGCACCTGGTGAAGCTCGTCGACGGCCTCCTGCAGCAGGACCTGGCGCCGCGTACTCTCGCGCACCGCCGCGCCGTAGTGCTCGACCCCCTCGAGGCCATGAATGCGCAGGCGCCGGCCGACGAGGTAGGCGAACAGGAACAGCCCCTGGCTGCCGGCCAGGACCAGCACCGCGCGCGCGGTGTCGTCGATGCGCAGGGAAGCGACGCCGACGTCGGGGAGCACACCGGCGATCGTGAGCCCACCGATGGTCAGGTGAGTCGCCGAGGTCGCGACCCCCATCGCGACCACGGCGCCGGTGGAGTGGCCCATCGCGTAGACGACCCCTCCGAGGCACACGGGAACCAGCGCAAAGGACAACCAGCCGAAGAAGTGGTAGGCGGGCAGCACGCACGCCAGCGACAGGTAGCTGTAGAGCGCCGCCTCGCCGAAGCCGTAGCGGTCGCGCCGGCGAAGCCTTCTGAGGCCGATCAAGGAGGCGATCAGGAGGACCCCGCACCCACCGGCCAGCGCCAGCCGTGCCGACGTCCCCGGCGCCTCGATGAGGAGTGCCGCGCCGAGGCCGTTCAGGGCGAGATGGCAGCTGAGCCGCACCCATAGCGCACCGCGCCGAAGCTCGTTGGCGTACAGGACTTCGGCCGCGGTTGGTGGAGGAGTGGTCGGAGCCCCGATCTCGCGATCGTTCGGGTCCATGCTGAGGGTCGAACGCGTGCGAGGCGGCCCGTCCGAATCCACGAGACGGATTGTCGCTTCCCGATCATCGAACATCAAGACTGGCTCCGCGACCGCGACGGAAGGCGAGCGCCGTCCGCGCGCGGCCTCGAGCCTACGGGTGGAGCCTGCACGTGGTGGCGCCGACCGGTGCTTCCTCCGTCGGGAACCCGGGCACCATCGCCGCGAGGGGAGGGCCACCAAGCTGGTGGGCCCACAGGTACTGGTAATACATGCTCTGCGTGAGGTCGGGATCGAGCGTATGCCCGAAGGTATGAGCGCACTCCGTGACGGTGCGCCCGTTGTCGTGGAGGAAGGTCAGAGCCTTCCGATTGGCGCTCTCCAGGCTGATCACGCTCGCGAAGTCGCCCGGCCCACCGTGGGTCAACAGCACGTTACCGCCATCAGCCGGATCGAAGGCAGGCCAGTCCCACTGGACGATGGGGAACAATCCGCCGGCACCTCCCACCAGGACGTCCGACCACTCGGCCCGGTCGTTGAACCACGCCCCCGACTCACTGATGGTGGCGGCGAACAGGCGCGGGTAGTGGGCCGTGAGGAGGTTGGAGAAGACGGCACCAGCCGAGAAACCGAAGGAGTAGATCCGGGTCGCGTCGATCGTGAACTGGCCCCGGATGCACTCGAGCACTCCCTCGAAGAATGGGATGTCCGTGGCTCCGTTCGAGATGTCCCAGTCGAGCCCGACGGGCGGAAGCAGATGCGTGTCGAAGGGAGTCACGATCATCAGGGGCATGGGGAAGGCGTTCGGATCGAAGGGCACCCACCGCCCTGTGGGCACGTCGTAGACGATCGTATTCGCGAACTCCATCGGCGGCTGCCTCCAGCCGTGCCAGAGGAAGAGGAGCGCCATGCTGGACGTGTCCGACGGAAGCCGCACCGAGAACTCTCGCGTCTCGCCGTTGACCACCACGGTCGACGTCCCTTCGAGGATGTCGTTGCACGTCACGTCGATCGCGCTGTCCGGCCCGCCGCTGTCGGCCGGGTCCTCGCCGGACCCACCATCGCTCCAGACTGCGCTATCGGCCACGTAGCCGCCGCCCTGCCCCGCGTCCTCGGAAGCAGCCAGGTCCGCGACGTCGCCATCCGTGGCCGAGCACGCCGCCGGCAGGGCGACCAGAGCGAAGATGTCGAGCCACCTAGATCGCATGTCGGGGCCTCAGGGACGGAACCTGAAGAAGACGTCCACGAGCGAGCTGCGGGTGCCGTCGAGTCGCTCGAAGGTCCCTTGCAGGGGGATCGTGTTGCCGTGCACGTCGAGCGCGGCCGCTCCCTCGACCGCCCGGGGTGAGAGGTCGAGGGACCGGATGCCGGCTTCCTGCAGGCCGCGCAGCTCGGAGGGCTGGCTCGCGCCGTCGCCCCCAAGGTCGTTCCACAGCAGGATCTCGTGGTAGATGGGGTCCGCCGAGTCGATAGAGCCGTCGCTGTTGCCATCGAAGTGGCGGAGCGCCGCGAACCCATCCGCGAACATCGCTTCGCCGGTCGCCTGACCGAAGAGCTCGCTACCATCGTCCACCCGGCCGTTGCGGTTGACGTCGTGCGCGAGCAGAGCGTCATCGCCACGCACCCAGGCGCACTCCACCGGCTCGCCGACCGCCAGAAGATCGAACGAGGCCCCTTGGGCGAGGGAAGTCGCCTGCACCCCGTCCCCGTCCAGGTCCAGGACCAGGGGAGAGTGCTGGCACACCCCCTCGTAGATCAGCTCCATCCGAGCGCTCATTCCCCAGTTCACGAGATCGATCGCGGAGCTGGGACACTCGCGGACCAGGGGGAGATAGGCCTCCTCGACGAAGGAGGCACAGAAGCGCAGAAACGTCTCCAGGGAGCCGTCCATGCGCTCGGTTCCCAGGCGGCTGCCGGGAGGCGTGGTGAGCGCGTCGCAGTCCATCTCGAAGCCGGTGTCCTCCTCTGCCAGTCGCTGGTTCACGCCGTCGCACAGCCGCTGCTGCAGCACGCTGGAGCCGCAGGGCTCTGCACCTTCGCCATCCGCGTCAGAGGGAAGCTGCTCCGCGCTCTCGTCCGGGCCCAGCTCCTCCAGGGCGGGTGGCAGCTCGGGCTGTCCTTTTGGCGGGGCGTCGAACCTCAGGGCGGCAATCAACTCGCCGCGTACGTCCCACACCGACACGGATCGCGATCCGTCCGGCCGCTCCCTCACCTGGGTGACGAACGGCGTCTCCAGACAGGGGAGCTCGTCCGGGCCGACCAGACACCGCGCGTCGAGCAGGCCGCTGGGCTGGACGTAGACCTTCATGTACCCGACCTCGTCGGGGTTCGGGTACTCGGCCACGTAGCTGGGATCTACGGGGCTGCCCTCGAGCATGAGCGTCGGCCCGTCGCCGAACAGCTCGAACACGTTTCGCGGCTCGGCCGCCGCCGCGTCCTCCTCGCCCGGGACATCCAGCGAAGCCCCCGAGCATCCCATCACGGCTACGACGGCCAGCGGAACCATCTCGTGTCGCATGCGACCACCTCCCAGCCGTCGGAGCAGCAAGAGCGGTGCCGCCTGCGCGCCGACGGCCACGCCCGCGGGATCTGCGCCGGAGCCGCCGGCGTCACGGCGCCCGACGGCGGCTCGCTCCAAGGCGATCGTTGCCCGACGGCAACCCCGATCGTTGAACGTGGTCTACACACCGGGCGCGCGGGCGCGGTGCTCGACCGCGGACGGGCCGTGATATCGTGAAGGCGTGTCAGAGCGAGATCCAGATCGCGACGCTGACACCGGCGGGTGGCTCACGTATCGCGATGGGCAGCCCGCGACGCTCTGCATCCGGCTTTGTCGGATGGAGGTGACGGCGGGCCCCGACGCCGGGGTCGCCAAGGAGTTCGACTCGACGACCATCCGCGTCGGCTCGCGCAGCGTCAATGACCTGGTGCTCACCGACCGCAGGGTCTCGGGGATGCACTTCGAGGTTCGACTGACGAAAGATGGCTATCGCATCAGGGACCTCGAGTCCACGAACGGCACCTTCGTGTCCGGTGTGCGGGTGAACGACGCCTACCTGCGGCCCGGAGCCACGATCGGGCTCGGCAAGTCCGCGCTGCGGTTCGTCCCGCTGGCCGACAGCGTCGAGGTGCCGCTGTTCTCGGGTGGACAGCTCGGCCAACTGGTCGGGTATAGCCCCCAGATGCGCCGGCTCTTCGCCCAGGTCGAGCGCGTTGCTGCCGGCAACTCCACCGTGCTCATCACCGGGGAAACCGGCACGGGAAAGGAGCTCGTGGCCACGGCCGTGCACGACGCGTCTCCGCGTTCGGCCGGGCCTTTCGTCGTGTTCGACTGCTCGTCCACTCCCGGCAACCTGTTCGAGGACGCGCTCTTCGGCCACGAGCGCGGGGCCTTCACGGGAGCAGAGGCGGCGAGCGCCGGCGCCTTCGAGCGCGCCCGCGGCGGCACCCTGTTCCTCGACGAGATCGGCGAGCTGCCGATGCCGCTGCAGCCGAAGCTCCTGCGGGTCCTCGAGAGCAAGCAGGTGTCGCGCATCGGCGGCAGCAAGCCCATCTCCTGCGACGTCCGGTTCGTGGCGGCGACGAATCGCGACCTCGCCGTCGAGCTCAACCGAGGCACCTTTCGCGGGGACCTGTACTACCGACTCGCCGTGGCCGAGCTGCACCTGCCGCCGCTTCGCGAACGGCGGGAGGATATTCGCCCTCTCATCGAGCACTTCCTGGCCCGGCTGCCAGGCGCCTGCGGTGCCGGGCTCCCGGCCGAGGTCGTCTCCCAGATGCTCGAGCACTCCTGGCCCGGCAACGTGCGCGAGCTGCGCAACGCGGTCGAACGGGCGGTGGTCCTGCCGCAGCACCCGCTCCGGGTCGTGCCACGGCCCGCGACCTCGCCGGCGGAGCCGAGCGTCGGTCTGTCGATCGACGTCGATGTGCCGTTCAAGCTCGCCAAGCAGCAGTTCGTGGACGAGTTCGATCGCCGCTTCATGACGGCGCTTCTCGAGCGCCACGACTGGAACATCGCCGCGGCTGCCCGCGCCACCGGCGTCGACCGGGTGTCGATCTACAAGCTCCTCGAGAGACTCTCGCTGCGTCGACCCTGAAAGCCGGGAATCGCCGACCTCACGCGGGCGTTGCCCGCGGGCAGCATTGCCGGAGCGCGGAGGCTTCGAAAGCGCGGAAAAACGCGTCTGCTTCCGCGGGACGGCTCGGCACGGTTGCTGCTGGGTTTGGCCCGCATGAGCGAACCGAGAAGACCAGGCGGCATCGTCCTGGCGGTCCTGCTGGCCCTACTGCCGCCAGCTGCGTGCGTGTCCCCCGTCGCCGCCGACGGCGAAGCGGCGGACGATCGCGATGCCGGCGCGGTGTGGGACGACGCGGACCTCGAGTCGCCGGACGACCCCTGTCGAGGGGTGACATGTTCCGGGCACGGCTTCTGCCAAGCGAGCGCGGGGGCGCCCACGTGTTCCTGCGAGGACGGGTTCGAGGCCTCCGGGGCCGCGTGTGTTCCGGTGACCGCGGACGCGAACGGGTGTCTCCCCGGCTCGGGCGACTACGCGGAGGAAGGCCCCTACGAGACCGCGACCATGGCGGGACCGGCGGGGTTCACGGTCTTCTACCCGGCGAGCTGGCAGCCCGGGTGCCCGCATCCGATCGCCGCTTGGGGCAATGGCACGGGCGTCGTCGGGTCCCTCGTCTACGACCACCTCAACCGGCACGTCGCAAGCTGGGGCATCGTGGTGATTGCCTCGCCGAGCCCGATGGCCGGCACGGGCCTGGACCACCGCGTGGGGATCGATTGGCTGCTCGCCCAGAACGAGGATCCCGATAGCCCGTTCTTCGAACGGCTGAGCCCGCGTGCCGGCGTTGCGGGGCATTCGCAGGGAGGCATCGGTGCCTCCATGGCCGCCGGCCACCCCAATGTGGAGGCCATCGTCAACGTGCAGGGCGGGGGCAGCCCGCTCGGGCGCGCGGCGCTGTTGATCACCGGCGACCTGGACTTCATGAACCCCTCCATCCAGCTGAGCTGGCTGTCCTCGACTGGCCCCACGTTCTTGGCCGGTCTGAAGAGCACGGACCACATCGCGGTGCCGAGCATCCTGGGCGCCGCGACTCCACAGGGAATCCAGGTCAAGCGCGTGTACGCCGCGTGGTACCGCTGCTTCTTGGCCGACGACGCCGATGCATGCGCCCTCTTCCGTGGTGGCGATGCCTGCGGGCTCTGCGTCGAGCCGGACTGGTTCGACCTGAGATCGAAGAACCTCTGACGTGGCGGTGGCGCCAGCTTCGCCTGCAGCTCCCGGGCGGTGCGCAGGGCGTGCTCGCGAGCAGCACTCCGCGCTGCTGAGGCGCATTCAGGGACACCTGAGCTGCTTCGGGGTCAACGGGAACATTCGCGCACTCGCGTGTCTGGCGAGCGACTGCCCGGAGCTACCCGACAACGTTCACGGGCGGCGACGACTCCTGGTCGGATCTGCGCCGAACGGCACCAGATCCCATACGTCTCAGCGAGGCCCACCCTCTGCTAGCATCAGCCGAGCGATGTCGGCCAAGCGTCTGCCGGCTGGCGCAGCCATCGTCCTCGTCCTGGCCGGGGCCCTGTCGGCGCGCTGTGACGGGTCGTCGTCCTCCGACGCCGGAGCCGACATCGACGCAACCGACGCGCTCTGTGCTCGGGTGAGCTGCGCTCCGGGGACGGCCTGCACCGCCGGCGTGTGCGTTCCGGTCGATCCCTGCACCGGCGTCGTCTGCGAGAACGTGGGTGACGTCTGCTCCGGCGGCCTGTGCGTCTCGGGCGTGGCCGACACCGACGGCGACGGCTTCGTCGCCCGCGACGACTGCGACGACGGGGACGAGAATGCATACCCCGGGGCGACCGAACGGTGCGACGGCAAGGACGACGACTGCGACCGCGAGATCGACGAGTGGCAGGATGCGGACGGTGACGGCTTCCTCGCCCCCTGCGGCGGCACGGTACCGGCGGACTGCGATGACGGAGACTCCCGCATCCACCCGGGCGCCGAGGACCTGTGCAACGGTCTCGACGACGATTGCAGCGGCACGCCAGACGAGGGCCTCGCCGGGTGCTGCTCCGGCCGGCCGGTGGACCTGGCGCAGGACGAATCGAGCTGCGGCGAGTGCGGCACGGATTGCGCGGGGTTCGCGAGCTGCGTGAGCGGCGCCTGCACCTGCGGGGGCAGAAGCTGCGAGGAAGGGTCCGACTGCTGCCTCTGGGGCTGCACGGACACGCAGAGCGACGCGTGGAACTGCGGCGGCTGCTGGAAAGCCTGCGGGTTCCTGCGCGAGTGCGTCGGCGGTCGCTGCACCTGCGACCAGGATGCAGCTTGCGGCGATTGGAACGACGCGGGGAGCTGCTGCGGCGGCACCTGCGCCGAGACCGACGTCGACGTCCTCAACTGCGGCGAATGCGGTGTCGCCTGCGGGCCGGGCGAGGACTGTTGCGGGGGGGCCTGCGTCGGGGTGCTGGCCGACCCGGAGAACTGCGGTGGTTGCGCCAAGCGCTGCGCTGCCGGCGAGACCTGCGACTCGGGAATCTGCCGTTGCGGAAACGACGCTGCATGCGACGCGGACCGCGGCGAGGCTTGCTGCGGCGGCGCCTGCGTCCGCACGAGCGGCTCTCGCGACCATTGCGGCGGCTGCGACGCCCCGTGCGGCCCGGGCGAGGTTTGCTGCTCCGGCACCTGCCGCCGCCTGGAGGACTTCTCGACCGCGGCCTGCGGCGACTGCGAGACCATCTGCGACCCGGGAGAGGCCTGCTACCAGGGTGACTGCCGTTGCGGCGAGGGCGGGCCCGACTGTGACGGGACGCTGGCCAGCGCCTGTTGCAGCGGCGAATGCAGGGACCTCGAGTCGGACGAGTCGAGCTGCGGCGCATGCGACCGCTCGTGCCGATGGGGCGAGACCTGCTGCGCCGCCGACTGCACCTCGCTCGCGGACGACGAGGAGAACTGCGGCCGGTGCGGCCAGCAATGTCAATCGGGCCACACGTGCAGCAGCGGGCGTTGCCGAGACTGAGAAAGCACGACGCAGCGCGACGGCGCGTGATCGTCAGAGCTCGGGGACCCGCAGCGCATAGACGCTCTCCGGGCGCGTCTTCGCCGGGCAGGCCGGCGCATGGGACTTTCGAATCGGCGAAAAGGCCGGCACGTGAACCCTGGCTCGCTGGACGGGAGGCGTGCCGGGGGTGAAGATGGGCGATCCAGGGGTGTGCGAGGCCCTCGTCGTTGTCGATACCGTCGTCGCACTCGACCTCCGACGGCACTTCGGCGCATTCTACGACCCGCCCGAAGGGTTCGCGGCGCTGCCCATGGACGTCGAGTGGAAGCTGGTCGAGGATGGCGGCGGGCGGCACGTCGAGGTGAAGCAGGCCCGGCCGTGGCCGGGGAGGGGAGAAGAGCGGCAATGAACGTCGAGAGCGTGCGCTCCTTCGCGGTCATCCACCCCCGATGACCTTCAGCGGGGCGCCGCCGCGGCCGATGCGCGGGCCTCGCGCTGTTGCCCGGACCTCGCCCTCTCGCCGTCGGCGAGGCGCTCGAGGACGGCGTGCTCGAGCTCCTGCAAGAGCCCGATGATGCGCGTCGAGTGCCGGGTGAGGTCGCGCATCTCGGACACGAGGTCGTGGAACCGCACTCCCCGCAGCGATGCGCTCACGATGCGCTTGCCGCAAGCGTGCAGGGCATCGTGTGGCTCTTCGAGCTCGGCGAAGGCCGCGATGCCGGCGAGCTCCTTCGCCGGTCCCTTGTACCAGCGGCCCAGCCGGCACTCCGTCGGCTCGATGTCGAAGCGGCTGAAGGCGTCGGGCGGCGGGGGGTTGCCGCCTGGCTCGGCCGACAGCAGCGCATCGACGAGCGCCTTGCGCCACTCGAGGTGATCGAGCATCGCCATGTGCACGAGCCCGATCGCGCCGGCCGGCCAGCGGCGCCCAGAGCGCAGGAGGGCGACGAGGTCGTCGAGCGGCATGGGACGCCCCATCCAGAAGCCTTGCCCGACCGAGCAGCCGGCTGCCTGGAGCCTCAGGAACACCGCCTCGGTCTCGATCCCCTCGGCCACGATGTCCAGCCCCAGGCAGTGGGCCAGTCGGATGCTCGACTCGACGATCGTCGCGTCCTTCGCCGACTCCTGCATCCGGCCGACGATCCCCTGGTCGACCTTGAGGGTCGTGAACGGGAGCCTCGAGAGCGTGTCGATGCTGGAGTAGCCCGTCCCGAAGTCGTCCATGGCGAGCGAGACCCCGCGCTTGCGCAGGACGTCGAGGCGCTCGACCAGCGGCGGTCCGGCGGCCAGGACCGCGGACTCCGTGAGCTCGACCTCCACGCCGCCTGCCGGCAAGAGCCCGCCGTCCAGGAGCCGCACCAGCGAGTCCACCAGGCGCCGCTCCTCGAAGTCGCGCGCCGAGGCGTTGAACGACACGACCAGGCCCCGGTCCACGGCGTGCAGGATCGCCAGGTCCGCCACGAGCTCGTCGAGCATGCCGAGCGTGATCTCGGTGATGAAGCCGCTCGACTCCGCGAGCGGGATGAAGGCCGCCGGCGGCACGATCGATCCGTCGCCGCGCCGCCAGCGGATCAGCGCCTCCGCGCCGCACAGCGTGCCGAGGACCATGGACACCTTCGGCTGGAAGTAGAAGACCAGCTCGCCCCGGGCCAGCGCTCCACGCAGGTCGTCCAGGGTCACGTCCCATCGGGCAGCAGATGAAGGCATGTACGAAGAGGGCTACGGCCTGGGCCGGTGTCGGGATAAGAGCCTGCCCGGAGCCTCAGCTCGCTCGCGTGGCCCAGGCGACGGAGGCGAAGAGGCGCGCGGTCGCGTCGTCGAGCGCGCCGGCGGGGCGCGCCGCAGGAGGCTCGCGGCCGAGATCGGCGAGGATGCGGTCGACGCACTCGATCGCGCTCGCGGCGGCCAGCTCGGTGCCGACGCCTCGGGCGCCGGCGGCGCAACCGGCGACGTAGAGGCCGCGCACCGGGGTCCAGACCTTGGGCCGCTTGTCGGCCACCTGTCCGGGCGTCTGGCCGGTCGAGACTGCGGGGCCGAGCTCCTTGCCGATCCAGCGCTCGATGAACGGCACGGAGAAGCGATCGATGAACAGCGCTTCGTCTTCCAGGCCCGGAACGACGAGCCGCATCGTGCGGAGCATCGCCTCTTCCCATTCGGGGCCGGGGTCGACCAGCGGGATGTCGCTCGTCGGCGCGACCGCGCAGACGGTGAGGAGCTGGCAGCCCGGCGGCGCGAGGCCCGGGTCGAAGTTCGTCGGAACGGGGCAGTAGTAGGGCACGACGGCCGGCACGCGTCCGGTGGCGACGTTCGCGTACGTCGCCTTGATGTCGTCCGTGGACATCCGCAGGAGGTCGACGTCGGCGCCCACGCCGCCGACGATCGCGCCGGCCGACACCAGCTTCCTCTTCAGCCCGATCTTCGCCTGGACGGCGATGTACGAGCCCCGGATCGCACGCACGCGGTCGACGTAGGCCCCGGGGAAGTGCTCCTCTCCCACGAGCCGCCCCACCGTCGTCTTCAGGCTCGACGTCGAGACGACGATCCGAGCCCCGAGCGTCGTGCCGTCCACGAGCTCGACGCCCCGGACCTCTCCGCGTTCGACGAGGATCCGGCGGACCGCGCAGCCGGTGCGGACCTCGGCGCCGTGCTCGCGCGCGATCTTGCAGTACGTCTCGGGCACCGCGCGCGAGCCGCCCATGGGGTAGCTGAGCCAGTTGTCGCGGACCATGTTCTGGAAGGACCAGACGGCCTCGCCCGCCGAGACCTCCCAGTAAGGCAGGATGAAGTAGAGCCCCAGGAGGAACGCGAACATCCCGATGGTGGGACCGTGGTCCGTGTAGCGCGACACGAGCTCCTCGACCGTCCGGTCGTTCCACGAGTCGATCTCGTCCGGGGACATCGAGAGGATGTGCGCGAACATCCGCGAGACCCGCGCGACCTCTCGCGCGGTGAGCCCCAGCGCCCTGGCGCCCTCCCACACGAAGCGCGGCATCCGGTAGAGCTCCGCCGGGACGGTCACTCGCAGGATCTCGCCCGACCGGGTGCGATCGACGACCCTCACCTCCGCGATGTCGTGCGTTCGCCGGAAGTCGATGGCGCCGTCCCTGCCGACCCGGCGCAGGACCTCGCCGATCGGTCCCACGGGGCCGCGGCAGAACATGTGTGTGCCGATGTCGATCCGGAAGCCCTGCTTGTCGTAGCCGGCGCAGGACCCGCCGAGCCGCCGGTTCTTCTCGACGAGCGTCGTCGGGATCCCCGCGTGCGCCAGGAGCGCAGCCGCCGCAGACCCTCCGATCCCGGAGCCGACGACGATGGCCCTGAGAGGTTCGGCGGGTCCCCGGGGGCCCCAGCGAGCGAAGCTCGTCTCGGCTGGTCTCACGGATCGAACCGGTAGCCGACGCCCCGGAGCGTGACGAGGTGCCTCGGGCTGTCGGGGTCGTCCTCGAGCTTCTGCCGGAGCTGGGCGACGAAGTTGTCCACGGTCCTTCCGGTCCCGGCGGCCTGCTGCCAGACCTCCCGGAGGATCTGGGCCCGCTCCAGCGTCCTGCCCGCGTTTCGAGCCAGGTAGACGAGCAGGTCGAACTCGAGCTTCGTCATGGGCACCACGGCGCTCGCCTTTCTCACCTCGCGCCGTCGCAGGTCGACCTCGACGTCGCTGAAGCGGATGCAGTCCGCGGCGGGCGCCCTGGTCCGACGCAGGACGGCGGCCACGCGAGCCAGGAGCTCCGACAGCCCGAAGGGCTTCGTGAGGTAGTCGTCGGCGCCGAGCTGCAGCCCCGTCACCTTGTCCAGCTCGTGCCCCCGCGCCGACAGGACGACCACGCCGCCGGTCCACCCGTCCCTGCGGAGCCGCTCGAGCACGTCGAAGCCGCTCATCTTGGGAAGCATGATGTCGAGGATGATGAGCTCGGGGCTCGAGCCCTTCGCGATCTCGAGCGCCTGCTCGCCGGTCACGGCCGCGGCCACCTCGTACCCCTCGGCGCCGAGGTTCAGCTCCAGCCCGGCGCGGATCGACGCGTCGTCCTCGACCACGAGGATCCTCGCCCTCGTCACGGTCATGCGCTCTCCAGTTTCGGCAAGAGGATCGTGAAGCGCGCTCCGGCGCCCGGCTCGGAGTCGAGCTGGACCTTGCCGCCGTGCGCGTCCACGATGTGCGAGACCATCGCGAGGCCGAGCCCCGTCCCCGCCGTCCGGCCCAGCTCGTCGCCGCGATAGAAGCGCTGGAAGACCTTGCGGTGCAGGCGCTTCGGAATGCCCGGGCCGTTGTCCTCGACCCAGAGGGCGACCTCGCCGCCCCTGGCCTCCCCGACCAGGCGGACCCGCTTCTCCTCTCCGGTGTACTTGAGCGCGTTCTCGAGCAGGCACAGGACCGCCTGCGCGAGCGCGACCCGATCGCCGAGGAGCGCGACGTCCTCCTGCCACTCTACCCGCAGATCCACTTCCGTTTGGAGCGCCAGGGCGGCGAACCCCTTGCGCGCCTCCTCGACGATCGCCCGGGCGCTCGTGGGAGTGCGCGCGTACGTCCGGCGGCCCGACTCCATCCTCGTGAAGTCCAGGACCTGCTCGATCAGCGTCGTCAGGCGCGCCGTCTCCGTCGCGAGGATCTCGAGGCAGCGCTGGATCTCGGACTGGTCCTTGGCCCGGCCCATCCGGAGGGTCTCGACGAACATCCGGATCGACGTGAGCGGCGTCCTGAGCTCGTGCGACACGTTGGACACGAAGTCGCTCTGCAGCCGTGCGAGGTTCTCGCTGCGCCGCATCAGCGCGCTCGCGAGGATCCCTCCGGCCAGGACGGATCCCGCGAACGTGAGGATGAGGACGCCGAAGACCACGTCGACGGCCGCCCGCCGATTCACCAGCGTCAGGATGCCGACGCTGGAGAGGAGCAGGCTCGGGACGATGGCGAAGAGGAGCAGGACGAGCACGGTCCTCCGGATGTCGAGGGCGGAGCGTACGCGGACTCGCTCCGCCATCAGGAGGGCCTCGTGGGGATGTCGTAGCGCTTGATGAGCCGGAAGAGGTACGCGCGGTCGATCTCGGCCTCGCGCGCAGCGCGCGCGACGTTGCCCTCGGCTCGTTCGAGGAGCGCGGTCAAGTATCGCGCCTCGAAGGCGTCCACCCAGCGCTGCTTCGCGACCTTGTAGGGCAGCTCGGTCTCGACGACGGGCGAGCCCGCGGCGTCCACGGGCGGCGCCGCCGGTGGTCCGATGAGCTCCTCTTCGTCCCGCGCCTCGTCGATGAGGCCGGTCACGCCCAGGTGCGGCCCCGCCGCCAGCGCGGTCGAGCGCTCGACGAAGTTGCGGAGCTCGCGGACGTTGCCGGGCCAGCCGTGCCGCTCGAGCCGCGCCAGCGTGCGGGCGGAGACCTGGAAGCGCTTGCCGGTCTTCGCCGCGAGCGCCGAGAGCATGTTCTCGACGAGAACGGGGATGTCGTCAGGGCGTTCGCGCAGGGCGGGGACACGGATCATCACCACGGCGAGCCGGTAGAACAGGTCCGACCGGAAGGCGCCGCGGTTCACCTCGCGCCGCAGATCGCGGTTCGTGGCCGCGATCACCCTGACGTCGATCGGTCGCGGCTGGGACGCAGCCTGTCCGAGGCGCCGCACGGTGCGGGACTCGAGCACGCGCAGGAGCTTCGGCTGCAGCTCCAGCGGCATCTCGCCGACCTCGTCCAGGAAGATCGTGCCGCCGTCGGCCGCCTCGAACGCTCCCGCCTTCGCCGTGACGGCGCCCGTGAAGGCGCCGCGCTCGTATCCGAAGAGCTCCGCCTCGACCAGCGTGCCAGGGAGTCCTCCGCAGTCGACCACGACCAGCGGGCCCCTCGATCGGGGGCTCGAGTCGTGAAGCGCCCTCGCCACGAGCTCCTTGCCCGTGCCCGTCTCGCCCTCCACGAGAACGGTGGTGTCGGTCGCCGCGACGGAGGCCAGCGTGGCGAAGAGCCTGCGCATCGACGGGTTCTTCCCGACGAGCTCGCCGAAGCCCGTGGGCAGGGCGACCTCGGACTCCGCCGAGAGCGCCTCGAAGCGCACGAGGGTCTGCCCCGCCTCGATCCTCGCGGTGGGAGGCAGGAACGCCTCCGTCACGCGCAGCCCCTCGACCGTCGTCCCGTTCGTCGAGCCCAGGTCGCGAACCAGGAAGCCCTGGTCGTGCGCGACGACCTCGAAGTGCAGCCGCGAGACGCTCGTGTCGCTCAGCCGGAGAGTCGTCCCCTCGGTCGTCCCGACGCTCGCCCGCTCCCGATCGAGCTCGATCGTGGCGCCCCTGTCAGGTCCCTTCTCCACGGACAGCCGGTACCTTCGGACGAGCAGGACCTCGGCGCCGTCGGACCGCCGCACGAGCCGGGTCGGAGAGGTGGTCATTCGCCACGGGAGACTAACACCACCCGGCCGCTGCTAGACTCCCTGCGTGTTCCTCGACCTCGCCGGACCCGCCGGGCGCCTGGAGGCCATCCTCGCCGAACCGGAAGGCGCGGCGCCGCGCTTCGCGGCCGTCGTCTGCCATCCGCATCCCCTCTTTGGCGGCACGATGCACAACCACGCGACGTACCGTCTGGCGCGGGCCCTCGTATCGCGTGGCGGCGTGACGCTTCGCTTCAACTTCCGGGGCGTCGGTCGCAGCGAGGGCGCTCACGACGAGGGCCGCGGCGAGGTGGACGACGCACTCGCCGCTGTCGCCTTCCTGTCCGATCGCCACCCCTCGCTGCCGCGCTGGGCTACCGGCTTCTCCTTCGGCGCCCGGATCGCGCTAGAGGCCGCGCGTCGCGATCCCGGCGTGTCGCGCGCCCTCGTCCTGGGACTGGCGGTCCGTGCCACCCCCCACGAATTCGTCCGGGACCTGCCGCTCCCCGTCGCGGTGATCCAGGCAGAGCACGACGAGCTCGGCACGCCCTACGAGGTACGAGATCTGCTCGCCGGCAGCGCGGGGCCGCGGCGCGTCACGGTCGTGCCTGGGGCCTCGCACCTCTTCACCGAGGACCTCGACGCGCTCGAGAGGGAGGTCGGCGAGGCGGCCGCCTGGCTTCTGGCGCGGAGCCGCCCAGGTTCACCCGCGTGAACCTCCAGGCTCAGACGTCTGAGCGTCCAGGTTCAGTCGGGTGAACGTTTGAAGTAACCTCCCCTTCGCAGTGCCCCGCGCGCCTCACGTCGACGAACGACCGGGATCCCGCCCGAGCGAGCGGGACGTCGCGAGGCTCGCCGGGAACCCGCTTCTCTCGATGATCGAGCGGCCGCTCCTCGAGCGCGGCCTCGAGCGAAGCCGGCTCGTACCTTGCCCTCGCGGGACGCCGGTGATCGAGGAGGGCGAGTACGACGACCGGTTCTTCGTGCTCATCGAGGGTGCCTGCGAGGTGTCCGTCTCCACCGGCACCGACGGCCGCGAGTCGCTCACGGGGTGGCTCGAAGGTCGCACCTCGCTCTTCGGGGACCGGGCCGTGGTGGCCGAGCTCGAGGCCGGCGACTTCTTCGGGGAGCTCGCCTGCATGTCCCCCTGGCCTCGGTCGAGCACCGTGACGCCCACCTCCGACGCGCTCGTCCTCGAGGTCGACGAGGACGTCTTCGACGAGTGGCGCGACGGTTCCGACGAGTTCCGCAGGGTGATGGACGAGGCCTACATGACTCGCGGGCTCGCGACCGCGATCCGCCGCGTGAGCGCGCTCAGGCACCTGGGCGCCGACGACCTCGACGAGCTCCTGCGCAGCGCGGCGATCGAGGTCCACGAGGAGGGCGCCCTCGTCGTGCGCGAGGGCGAGATCGCGGATGCGTTCTACCTCGTGAGGGGCGGGAGCGCCGCGGTGAGCCAGCGCGCGGACGGCGCCCTGCGCACGGTGAGCTACCTGCGCCCCGGCTCCTACTTCGGCGAGACGTCGCGCGTGGAGGGCACCCTGCGGACCGCGAGCGTGACGGCGGCGACCCGGCTCGAGCTGATCCGGATCGCGGGCGCCGCGCTGCGCTCCGTGCTCGCGCGCCGACCCGAAGCGCTCCGCCGGCTAGAGGGCGCCGCCAAGAGGCGGGCGCAAGCGGCGGCGACCGTGATCGAGGACGACGACCTCGCGAGTGCGCTGTCGTTCCTCGTGCACGAGGGGCTGCACCTGAGCTCCGACGTGCTCGTGGTCGACCTCGCCCGCTGCACCCGCTGCGGTCTCTGCGAGGCGGCCTGCACCGCCAGCCACGGCGTCTCGCTGATCGCGCTGCAAGGGCCGACGCTCGGCGGTCACCTCCTCCCCACGGCCTGCCGGCATTGCGCCGACCCCCTGTGCCTGCTCCGCTGCCCCGTCGACGCGATACACCGGGAAAGGAACGGCGAGGTCCGGCTGGACGACCACTGCATCGGGTGCGGCCGCTGCCAGACGAACTGTCCGCACGGGACGATAGCGATGGCGCCGCGGCGAGACCGGCGATCCGGGCGGACCGGACGCCCCGTGGAGCAGCAGGCCGCCAAGTGCGACCTGTGCGCCGGGATCGGCGGCCGGCCGCGCTGCGTGCAGAACTGCGCGACGGCGGCGATCGGGCTCTTGTCGCCACAGGCGCTCCTGCGGCCGCTCGTGGCGAGGGCGTCGTGAAGGGCCACGATCGGGCGGCCCTGCATCGCTCGCCTTGGACGTTCCTCTTCCTCGGAGTCGCGGCGGGCGCCCTCGTGCCGATCGTGGCGTCGTCGTTGCCGTCAGAGGGCTCGCGTCAGATCGCGTCCGGCATCGCCGCGCTGCTCCTCGTGATCGCCAACGCACTCTACGGAGCTCGCAAGTGGCTCCTCGTGTCGCGTCTCGGGAGCCTGCACGTCTGGATGGCCGGCCACGTCGGTCTCGGCGCCGCACTGCTGGTCGTGGCTCTCTGGCACGCCGACCTCTCGGAGCTCGGCGGCCCGGGCTGGGCGCTCGTCGCGCTCGTCGGTCTGCAGGTCCTCTCCGGTTTCTGGGCGCTCGTCGAGCTGTCGTCGGCGCCGCGTCGCTTCCGCCCTGTCGCATCGGGCGACGTCTGCTTCCCGACCACGGCCAGGCGCCGCCTGGCGCTCCTCGGTGACGGCGTGGAAGCGCTCCTCGAGCGGCGAGGCCCTGCGCTCAGGGCCTGGTTCGAGCGCTACCGCCCCGTCCTCGAGGGGCGCTCGACCGAGTCGCCGCCGCTCGAGGGATTCGCGCCCGCCGACGCCCGCGTGGCCGCGGACCTGCACGCGCGAGTCGGACGGATCGCGCTTCTGCACGCAGCGATCGCGGACGCCCTGCCCGCGGAGCGCGCCGCGGCGCGCTGGACGTGGATCCACGTCCCCGTGAGCGTGACGCTGGTGACGATGGTCGTCCTGCACGTGATCGGATGGCTCGTCTACGGCTGATCCTGCAGCTCGCGGTCGGAGCGGTCGCCACGATCGCGCTGGTCGCGTTCCTCGAGGCCGGCGCCGATCGCTCGGTCTTCTCGCGCGGGCGCGTCTCGACCGGGCACCTCGGGATCGCCTGCGGCCAGTGCCATCGCGAGCCGAGCTACTCCTCGCGAGACGACGCTTGCGGAGGGTGCCACCGCGAGGAGCTCACCGGGCCCGCTCCGAAGCTCGCCCGCACCCGCTGCGTCGCCTGCCACTGGGAGCACCGCGGCGATCGCCCGGTGCCTCGAGAGCGGCTCGAGGCCGTTTGCCTGGGCTGTCATGGAACCGCCGAGGTGACGGAAGACGGCACCGAAGCGGCCGCGCTCCTCGAGTTCCACCCGCGACACAGGAGGTAGACTCGCATCCATGCCGATCCTGCGAGCCGGGGACACGAGCCTGCACTTCGTCGACCGCGGACAGGGCCCGCGCGTGGTGGTCCTGTTGCACGCGTTCCCGCTTCACGCGGGGATGTGGGCGCGCCAGATCGCGACGCTCTCGGCGCACCATCGCGTGATCGCGCCCGACGCGCGCGGCTTCGGCGAGAGCCGCGAGGTGTCCGAGGCCCTGACGCCGGCGATGATCGCGGCGGACGCCCTGGCGCTCCTCGGCGAGCTGGGCATCGACCGCGCGATCGTCTGCGGCCTGTCGATGGGGGGCTACGCCGCCCTCGAGCTGTACCGGCAGGCCCCTTCGCTCGTCCAGGGCCTCGTCCTCGCGGACACGCGCGCCGCCGCCGAGACGACGCCCGAGGGGCGCGCAAACCGCGAGAAGCTCGCGCGCGAGGTGCTCGAGAAGGGAATCGACTGGATCGCGGGCGAGGTGACGCCCAAGCTCGTCGCTCCGGACGCGAGCCTGCAGGTCGTCGCCGAGGTTCGCCGGCTGATCGGAGAGAACACTCCCCAGGGCCTCGCGGCGGCGCAGCGCGGAATGGCCCTGCGCGCCGACTCGCGAGAGCTGCTCGGCCAGATAGCCTGCCCCACGCTCGTCCTCGTGGGATCAGTGGACGCTCTGACACCCCCCTCCGAAGCGGAGTCGATGGCCAGCGCGATCCCGCAGAGCCGTCTCGTCGTCCTCGAAGGCGCGGGTCACCTCTCGAACCTCGAGGCGCCCGAGGCGTTCGACGCCGCGCTCCTGCGCTTCATCGGTGAGCTCGACTAGAACGGATCGAACACCAGCGACAGCGGCTCGAGGAGCGAATCAGCCCAGGCGAACCCGCCAGTAGCCAGGCCGGCGGCTCGAATGCTCGAAGGCGAGCACCGTCGGGATGCCACGGATCGTCGCCAGCAGAATCGCATACCGACTGAAGCGCTCGAGTCGGAACCGGCGGATCTCGCTCCCGCCCGGGGTCGCTCCCGCCGGTGATCCGGACTTCGGCATCTCGAGAGCGAGCGCCAGCCGATCGCGATACTCGGCGATCAACGCGGCACCGAGCCCTGCCCGCTGCTCCTCGTACCAGACCGCTGCCTCGTCCAGCTCGGCGAGGGCCTCGGCGACAATGCCGTGCGGCTTCATCCCTCGCGCGTGGAGCGGATCTTCGTCTCGAGCTTGCCCAGGGCGTCCGCCCCGTCGAGTGCCTCGGCCTCACCGCGCTCCAGCGCGCCAGCCCTGCGCGCAGATTCCTCGTTCCACGCTTGCTCGATCGCTTCAGTGGTCTCCCGCGGGAAGCTGTCGAGGAGAGTCTCGGCGACGAGGCGCCTGTCCTCGTCGGGCAGTGCGAGCGCATCTTCCAGGATCTTCTTGGCGGCCGAGGTCACGAGCACATTGTACGAGGCGGGGGGCGGGTCCGCCATGCCCTGGTCTGCGGCGGGTGCGTTGCACGGTCCCGGGTTTTGCGCCGCCGCCCCAGACCATCGCAGGCTTGAATCCGGAACAGGCGACTGGCGACAGGCAACTGGCAACTGGCAATTCCGGAAAGCGGATTGCACGCACCGCTCACGGCTTGACCGAACCAGCGCGGTTCCGGCTCCGGCGCTTCCCGGTCGCCTGTCGCCTGTCGCCTGTCGCCTGTCGGCTGTTGCCTGTTGCCTGTTGCTTCGTCCTACCGGCGATGCTGGTGGAGATCAACAAACCGGCTCGACGCTGGGGTAGGCCATGCCGAACCCGGGACCGTGCAACGCACCCGTCTGCGGCCGGCGACCCCGCGTGCTGCCGGGCCGACGAGCTGCCCGATACACGAAACAGCCGAGACGCCCGGCTCGGTCCGGAGCTCTGCACCAGTCTCCTAGAACGGATCGAACACCAGCGACAGCGTGCCTCCCGGAGCGATCGTGACGCGGCGCACCTCGTCTCGATCGAGCTCCGGGTTCGAGGCGCGCACCGTGTGGGTGCCGGACATGAGCGTGAGCGTGAGCGGCGTCGTGCCGCGGAGGGCGCCATCCACGTGGATCCTCGCCCAGTGCGGCCTGGAGCCGATCCGCAGCGTCCCGGGCTCGGGCGGGACAGGCGGCGGGGCCGACATCGCTTCCGGCTCGTCGCGCGAAGGCGTCCGAACGCGCACCAACTTCTTGGCAGCGGCCGAGCCCGAGGCCGCGCCCGCATCCGACTCCGTGGCCGTGGGCGTGGGCGTGGCCGTGGCCGTGGCCGTGGCCGTGGCCGTGGGCGTGGGCGTGGGCGTGGGCGTGGGCGTGGGCGTGGGCGTGGGCGAATCCGAGCCCGAGCCCGAGCCCGCATCCGTATCCGCATCCGTATCCGAATCCGTGGTCGTGGTCGTGGTCGTGGTCGAATCCGAGCCCGAGCCCGAGCCCGCATCCGTATCCGCATCCGTATCCGAATCCGTATCCGTGGTCGTGGTCGTGGTCGTGGTCGTGGTCGAATCCGAGCCCGGCGCCGAGAC
>JACPQR010000139.1 GCA_016190375.1 Deltaproteobacteria bacterium | reverse complement strand
GCGGAGGGGGCGGCGGCTTCCGCGGGGGAGGCGGGCGATCGGGCGGGGGAGGAGCGTCGGGATCATGGTGAGGTGGACGAGGAGGACGAACGCGGCCGGCGCGATGGACGCCGAGCGGATCGAGGCGGCGATTCGCGAGGTCGAGACGACGACCTCCGGCGAGATCCGCGTCTGCGTGGCGCCGTACTTCTGGGGGAGCGTCGAGCGCAACGCGAAGCGAGCCTTCGGCAGGCTGGGCATGAGACGGACGCGCGCGCGCAACGGGGTCCTCTTCTTCATCGTTCCGTCGCGGCACAAGCTCGTCGTCCTCGGCGACGAGGGCATCCATGCGCGGGTAGGCGTCGAGTTCTGGAAGAGGATCGTCGAGACCGTGCTGGCGAAGCTGCGTGACGGGGATCCTACCGGTGGCCTCATCGACGGGATCCGGGAGGTCGGGGAACGTCTGCGAGCGTTCTTCCCTCGAGAGGCGGACGATCGGGACGAGCTCCCCGACGAGGTCCACTTCGAGGAGTAGCCTCAGAGCCTGAGCAGGAATCCCGGACCGAGCCAGGCGGTCGAGACGGCCCGCGCAAGTTCGATGCTAGGCGGACCGACGACCCTTGGAAGTCCCCGACGGGGGACGACGCATACCTCGTGGTATTCGGAGGAGGTCCAACGACGCAGACGGGGTCGTATCGGCCGCCTGGCGACGGGAGGGATTCCTGCTCACGCTCTCAGGCCTCCGCGGGCTCCTTTGGCCCGAGCGGCACGGCCGTGACCTTCTTGCGCAAGAGCCTCGGCTTCAGGCGGTCGTCGATGCTCACGCGACCGGCACCGTAGGCGAAGACCTGAACGAGCCCGCCCGCGATCGCCAGGTTCTTCAGGAAGTTCGCCATCTGGATCTGGCGCTCCATGCCCTCGTAGGTCCAGAACGCGTGGAAAACGAGCGTCACCGGGACGAGGTAGAGGGCGAGGGCGAGCGCGACCTGCCGAGTCTTCAGTCCCGCGAGGAGACAGAGGCCGCCCGCGAGCTCGAACGCGATCGCGATTCCGAGCAGGAGCGGGATGAGGATCAGGCCCTTCGACGCCATGTACGCCGCCGATCCGTCCCAGTCGAGGATCTTGCCGATGCCGGCGACCAGGAAGATGAGCGACAGGAGCGCGCGCGCGATCAGGGGTGCAGCGGTGTCGAGCTGTTGCTTCATTCGTTTTCGACTCCTCTTGTCGTGTAAGCACGCGGACTTGGCTCGTCGAGCCCTGGCTGCCGCGCGGATCGCTGCTTACGAAGATCAAGGGCACAGAGCTGCAATCTGACGACAAGAAAGCAACCCGCCCGGGAAAGCCGCGCGGGAAGGAGGCACCATGCGTACGAGCATCGTGAGATGGACGTTGTTCGCCGTCGCGGCATTCGCGCCGGCGGCGTGCATGACGGAAGAGAACGGCGCTCCTGAAGAGCTCATCGTCGAGATGGACCACGCGAGGTTCAGCCCCGACGTACTGGACATCCGCGCGGGCGACACCGTCGTCTGGGAGAACACGGACATCGAGCCCCACACCGTCACCTCGGGCGTGTCCTCGACCTCCTCGAACGCGGGCCAGCTCTTCGACGAGCTCCTTCAGCCCGGCGAGAGCTACCAGTACACGTTCAGCCAGTCAGGAGAGGTGCCGTACTTCTGCAGGATCCACGAGGCCGAGGGGATGAGGGGACGGATCGTGGTCGGGAGCTCGTCTCCGTTCTGAAAGCCCCGCGCGGGTGCGCCGGGAGAGGGCGAAGTACAGCTTGGCCGCGACGATGCCTCCGGACAGGGCCGCGCCAGGAGCTCCCAGCGCCGGCCACGAGGCGAGGAGCGCCGCTCGGCCGCCGAGGGCGGCGACCACGAGCGAGGTTCGGTCGTTGTGAGCCATTCCTGCCGGCAGGATGACGCCATCCAGGCACGGAATCCACGCTCGGGGGCGCCACGTCGCGCATTGCCAAGTGGACCAGATCAGGTCATGATGGGTCATGATCAGGGTCCGAATCAGTGAGCTCAAGAGCCAGCTCGCGCGACACGTGCGTGCGGCCGAGACGGGGCAGGTCATCGAGGTGCTCGACCGGGCTCGACCCGTCGCCCGGCTCGTCGCGGTGCCGCGGGACGACGAGGCGCTCGAGGTCGTGCCGCCTCGGCGGCCCTTTGCATCGGTTCGACGGGTTCGGCTGCCGAGGCTGAAGCTTGCGATGAGCTCGTCCGACGCGCTGCGAGCGGAGCGTGAAGGTCGGTGAGAGCGTACCTGGACTCGTCCGTCGTGCTTCGTGTGGTCCTCGGTGAGCCCGGGCGGCTGGTGGCGTGGTCACGGGTCACGGCCGCGGTGACGAGCGAGATCACCCGGGTCGAGTGCCTCCGCAGCCTCGACCGGCTCCGGCTGGCCGGCGAGATGAACGACCGCGAGCTGGCGCGACGGCGGGCCACGCTGCTCGGTCTGCTGGATGGCTGCGAGCTCGTTCGCGTCAACCGGGTCGTTCTGGACCGCGCGGCCGAGCCCTTCCCGACACTCGTGCGAACTCTCGACGCCCTGCACCTCTCGTCCGCGCTTCTCCTCCACAGGCGCAGCCCAGCGCTTCGTTTCGCGACCCACGATGTCGATCTAGGAACGGCCGCGCTGGCCGTAGGACTGTCCGTCATCGGGAATCCCTGAACGCCCGAACCGGCTACTGCAGCGCGCCATGCTGGGGTTTCGAGCTCATCACCCTCTCCTTGGTCGTCGAACACCGCCGCGCGGCTGCGTGTCGGGGATCACACGGATGCGACCCCACTGGCGGAAGTGATCGTCGAAGGCCAACGCGGTCCGCACGTGCAAGCGCTCCATGACGGCGAAGGAGATCGTGTCGCAGAGGCTGTAGCCCTTGTCGCGGTGGCGCAGCACGATCCGGATCCCCTCGATCTCGTCGCTCGGCTCCGCGTAGTGAACGGATGGGAACCCGGTCTCGAGCCAGGTCCGGGCGACCGCTGGTCCCATCCGCGCCAGGAGCAACGCATGCGTCTCGGCCCGCAGGAACTGAGTCTGGAACGGCTCCGCCTTCGTTGCGGCCAGAACGGCGTCGACGGCACGCGCCTCCACATGGTGCTCGTCCATCCGATCCAACAGAGCGAGGACGGCACTCGAGTCGACGAGCACGCGGTTCACGGATCAGCGGCGCCCCGAGCCGCTCCCGCCGGAGCCGAACAGGACCTTGTACTTGTCCGAAGAGCCCGGCCCCTCACCTTCGCTGCGGAACTTGCCGACGAGATTCCGGAAAGGATGGTCCTCGGTGTAGGCGGGGAAGCGCGCCTCCGGCCGGGCGAGACGGTCACGAATGGAGCGCTCGGAGACGAGCCGGAAGCGGCCCCGACGGATCGTTCCGAGCTCGCCGCGCCGCAGCATGCGAAACAGCGTGGTCCGCGATACCCCGAGTCTGTCGGCGGCGTCCTTCAGCGTCAGCCATCGTTCGCGGAGCATGAAGACGACGATACCATGACGTCTCATCGTGTACCACAACGGTCCATGATGGGGCCCGTCGTGTATGCTATGCCGATGCGTTCGCTCGGCCGGGGCCCCGCGTTCGTCCTCGTCGCTCTGTGTGCCGCCTGCGGCGACGGCCCGCCCCGCGCGCGCCTCGAGCTCAGGGCACCCCCCTGGAGCGACGGCGAGGAGACTGTCGAAAGTATGGGCGATCGGCCTCGCGACCTTCCCCGTCTCACAGGTCGTCCACATTCCGCTGAACGCGCTCCTCGGGATCGGCGGGCCGCGTGGCGCGGGGCTCCTCGAGGGCGTGCCCCTCCCGGTCTACGGGCTCATCGCCGGTCTGTCGGCCGGTCTCTGCGAGGAGCTCGCCCGCTGGGCGGCCATGCGCTGGCTGCTCCGGAAGGACCGCGAGCGGGGGTGGGCACCAGGGGTCCTGTTCGGGGCGGGCCACGGCGGCATCGAGGCGATCATCTTCGGAGCGCTCGCCGGGCTCGAGCTGCTTCAGCTCCTCGTCATCCAGATCGGCGCCGTGCCGCTGGATCCGGCGGCCCGCGAGGTCGTGCGCGTCGCGCTCGAGGGGCGGCAGGAGGCGAGCTGGTGGGTCGCGGCCTACGCTGGCCTCGAGCGGGTAGGCGCGATCTCGTGCCACGTCTTCATGAGCGTGCTCGTCATGCGCGCCGTCGTGCGGAAGAACCTCCTGTGGCTGGGCGCTGCGATCCTCTTCCACACGGCCCTCGACGCGCCGCTCGTCTACAGCGACGTTCTCACGGAGCACGGTACGCTCGCGCTCGTGCTCGCCGCCGGCCTCTTCTCCCTGGCGGCGACCCTGAAGCTCCGCGAGAAGGCCAGCGCCGGCATCTGAGCCACCTTCGCACTGGATTTGCTCGAGCGCGAACGCGGGTGGGCTTCACCCCCCCCGCGGGCCCCCCCGCTTCGGTGCTCGGTACGATCGCTCACTACGGCCGAGTCCCCTTCGGGGAGGATCTGAATCGGCCTTCGTTCGCTGCTGCCTACTTCTTCAGCTTGCGCTTGAGCGCGGCGAGCTCCTTGTCGACCTGCTTCTCCATCTTCTTCGCCCGCTTCGCCTCGGCCCTGTGCCGCTCCTCTTCTGCGGCGGCCCTGGCCTTCTCCGCCCGGCGCTCTTCCTCGAGACGCGCCTTCTCCGCTTCGGGATCGGGGGGCTCGTCGGAGAGCTCCTCGAGCGCGCGCTTCTTCGCCTTCTCGTACAGGTCCCGGCCCGCCGCGAGACCGATCCCGTCCACGATCGACCCGAGTAGCCGCTTCATGTCGCGAACCGGGAGGGTAGCACGAGTACATCAGGTGGGAGCGGGGACGACGGTGAAGCGCTCGCGTGACCTCGCGGCGGCATGTCGCCAGGCGCCCCGCTCGAGCCTCCACCACAGGAGGAGCGCTCCCGCGATGATCTCGAGGCAAAGGCCGGTCCAGCCGCCCAGCGCGCCGAGACCTGCCCTCACGCCGAGGAGCCACGTCATGGGCGGGGTCAGGAGCCAGGACGTCAGTATCCCGATCGCCGCCGCGTAGCGCACGTCGCCCGTCCCGCGCAGAGCGCCGCGGGCGATGATGTTGGCACCGTCGAACACCTGGAAGATCGCGGCGACCACGAGCAGGCGGACCGCGACCACGCGGGTCGCCGTCTCGGCCGCGAACGGCGCCACGATCCACGCGCCGCCGAACGCGAACAGGAGCGAGCAAAGGCCCGTGTACACGCCCGCGGCGAGGAGCGCCCGCCGCGCCACGACACGCACGAGGTCCCCGCGGTCGGCGCCGACCGCTTGACCGGTCAAGACCGACGCCGCCTCGCCGACCGCGAACGCCGGGAGGAACGAGAAGTGGATGACCTGCAGCGCGATCTGGTGCGCCGCCATCTCCACCTCGCTCAGCGACGCGATGAGCGCGGCGAGGAGCGCGAAGGAACCCGACTCCAGCACGAACTGCAGCGCCGTGGGCAGACCGAGCCGCCACACGTCGAGCGCGTGGCGCAGGCGTGCGACCCCGAGGCCGAAGCCGTCACGGCGCTGCACCGCACAGAGCACGCCCGCCTCGACCAGGTGCGCGAACACGGTAGACCACGCGGCGCCGGCGACTCCGAGGCCGAGGTGGACGATGAGCAGCCAGTCCAGGGCCACGTTGACGACGTTGCCCGCGACCGCGCCGACCATCGGGGATCGCGCGTCGCCCAGGCCGTAACGCGCCTCGCGGATCGCCACGTAGACGAGGACCATCGGCGTCCCGAGGATCCTGATCCTGAGGTACGTCCGAGCAGCGTCTCCGGAGGCGGCAGTCGCCGCAAGACCGGGAAGCCACTGGGCGACGATCTCGCCCGCGATCACAATCGCGACGCTGAGCGCCGCGGCCCAGAGGATCCCCGCGCCGAGGAACGCGTCCGCCTCGTCCTTGCTGCCTGCGCCGACCGCCTGCGAGACGAGCACCTTGACGCCCCTGAGCACCCCGAAGCCGAAGCACATGAGCGTGAACGCGGCGGTCCCACCGAGCCCGACGCCCGCGAGGGCGTACGAGCCGAGCCGCCCGACGAAGAGCGTCCCGACCAGCGTCATCACGCTGTACGACAGCATCGAGACCGTGATCGGCCAGGCTAACCTCACGAGCTCGGGCAGCGGGCTGGCGGCCCAAGCGAGGCCGCTCGAGCCCGACCCATTCTCCGTGCGAAGCGACGTCATGGCGCACCTTCGAATCCGTTCGGGCGAGCCCGAACCGAAAAGCCAATAAAAAACCGCGGACCTCGTTTCCGAAGCCCGCGGCTGGTGGAACCTTCGAGAGCGAGAGTCCTAGTCCTTCAATCGACCTCTCTCGCCACCCGCCGCGGGCGCGAACGCCTGGACGACCGACACGGGCGTGTCGGCGATCCAGTCGTGACGCTGCGTCATGAGGTGGCGGATCATGGCGGCCTCTCGAAAAGGCACTATGCATGCCGGGGGTGCGGCAGTCAAGCGATCTGTCGCCCCTGTGCTGGTAGCATCGGCGCCAATGACTCGACTCGCGTGCGTCTCGCTCGTCGCAGCAACCCTCGGATGCGAGGCCGAAACCGCACCCGCCGCGCCCTCGGAGGTCGCGCTGCCGGCCGATCGGCCCAACGAGCAGGCCGAGCCTGCGAGCTCGGACGGCGGCGGCGTCTCTCGGCCGCCCGCGCCTCCGCCGACCGCCCCGTTCGCGGCCGGCGACGTGATCCCCGAGGGTCTCTCACGCGAGCCGACCGGCGCTACCGGGCACGCGGCCTTCGACGGTGGCGTGCCCATCCCCTGGCGCTGCGAGGTCGTCGGGCGCACGAAGACGACGATCGCCGCCCGCTGCGACGTCTCGAGCGGCCAGGCCCGCTCCTTCTATCAGCGCCTGCACCGGGGCTTCGGCCGCGACATGTTCGGCGGCGTGTGGGCGGAAGAGGAGGAGTTCGCCTACTACGATCGGCCGATCGAGAAGACGACGCGCATTCACATCAGCGCCGACCGTGATCGCGCGCTGTACGGGGCAGCGACGAGCGGCGCGCCGCTCCGGGTCCACGGGGAGCCCGAGGGCCGGCCGCGCCCCGACCCCGCGCCCGGCGCCGCCTCGCACAGCGCGGACGACCTCTTCCTTCGCTCCTTCGGGCAGTGGAGCTGCGGCAGCCGGGACGTGTTCATCGGCGTCCGCCGGATCGTCATCGGGAACGCTCGCACGGACGCCGTTTGCGGCGCCGTCAGGATCGAGGGCGCCGGCGCCGGGCAGATCCGGGTGAAGTGCTCCGGAGTGACGGGCGACCACGAGGAGGTGCTCGGCGCCGGCGAAGCGGCGAGGCTCGTGGAGCAGGGTCTGGTGATCGGGGTCGGACCTGGCTCGGCGCTCTCGTTCGACGGCGCTGCCTGCCGGCGCTCGAGTCGGCGGAGGTAGGGATCAGTCGGCGGATTCGGTCCCCCACTGGCTCGAGCAATCAGCGTCGTCCGGCCAGTCCGTGAAGCCGTCCTCGTCGTTGTCGACGCCGTCATCGCACTCCAGCCAGTCGTCGTGCTCGTCGTCGTCGCTGGAAAACCAGCAGCCCATGTCGTCCAGGTCGGTCAGCGTGTCGTCATCATTGTCGACACCGTCGTTGCAGGCGGTCACGGTCTCGAGCGGGTCGGCCAGGCTCATGCACTCCTCGTCGTCGAGGTCGACGTCGCCGTCGCCGTCGTTGTCGAGGCCGTCGTCGCACTCGAGCCAGCCGCTGTGCTCGTCGTCGTCGTCCTCCCAGGAGCAGCCCGGGTCGGCCATGTCGATGGCGCCGTCACCGTCGTCGTCCACCTCGTTCATGCAGGCCGGAAGCGTCTCCCAGCCCGCGGCGCCCGAGCACTGCAGGTCGTCCGGGTAGTCGATGAAGCCGTCGGCGTCGTCGTCGACGCCGTTGTCGCAGTCGGGGCCGAGCCGCTCGCGCTCGCTGGTGTCCGATGCCGCCGGGCAGCCCGGGTCCTCCGGCCAGTCCACGAGGTCGTCCCCGTCGTTGTCCTCGCCATCCGCGCAGGCAGGCAGAACGACCGGATCCTCCTCGTCACGATCGGCCTCCGAGAGACAGCCCGGGTCCGCCGGGAAGTCCGCGAGGCCGTCCTCGTCGTCGTCCTCGAGGTTCCCGCAGGCAGCCCAGTTGGAGGAGCGCTCCGATCCCCAGACGGAGCCGCAGTCCGGATCCTCGGGGAAATCGACGAGGCCATCGCCGTCGTCGTCGATCGTGTTGTCGCAGTAGTTCCCCCACCCGAAGAGCTCGCGCTCGCTGTCGTCGCCGGCAGCGACGCAGCCAGGGTCCCCGAACCCTTCGGCCGAGTAATCGATGAAGCCGTCCGAGTCGTTGTCGACGCCGTCCGCGCAGGCCGGCGGATCATCGGGGTCGGTCTCGTCCCAGTCCCCCCCGTTCTCGCACCCGAGGTCCGCGAGGTCCCTCGCGCCGTCGCCGTCGTCGTCCAACCCGTTGCTGCACGCCGTCAGCCCCGCCTCCATGCTTCCCCACCCCCACGCGTCGGGGCAGTCGGGGTCGGCCGGGAAATCGGTGAAGCCGTCGCCGTCGTCGTCGACTCCGTTGTCGCACTGGAACCATGCGCTGCCCTCGCCGGTGTCGCCGGCCGAGTCGCACCCGAGATCGGCGGGCCAGTCGCCCATCCCGTCGCCGTCGTCGTCGTCACCGTTCGCGCAGGCGGGTGGCTCCTCCGGATCCTCCTCGTCGCCGTCGAACCATACGAGGCAGCCGGGATCCATCGGGAAGTCCACCCGTCCGTCGCCGTCGTCGTCCTCGCCGTTCGAGCAGGCCGGAGGCGGTCCTTCGTCCTCGTCGAGAGCCCACGCGCAGTCATCATCGTCCAGGTCGGTGTCGCCGTCGCCGTCGTCGTCGGCACCGTTGTCGCACTGGAACATGGGTCCGTGCTCGTCGTCGTCCCCCGCGAAGTCGCAGCCCCAGTCCTCCAGGACGTCCGTGAACCCGTCGCCGTCGTCGTCCACGCCGTTCGAGCAAGCGGGCGGCTCGGGCGGATCCGCCTCGTCGTAGTCCTCGCTCGAGGAGCAGCCCGGGTCGAGCGCGTCGGCCCACCCGTCCGAGTCGTCGTCCACGCCATTGGCGCACGCTTGCGTCTCTTCGGTGTCGTCGCCGGGGCCGGCGCAGTCGGGATCGAGCCAGTCGACGAGGCCGTCGTCGTCGTTGTCGACGAGGTCCGAGCACTGGGCGGGCTGGGGAGCGTTCGTCTCGTCGCCGTCCCCGGGTCCGGTGCAGCCCGGATCGTCCCCGTCCGTCATCCCGTCGTCGTCGTTGTCCTCGCCGTCCGAGCATGCCGCGACCTGCGGATCCGTCTCGTCGCCGTCCTCGTCGCTCGAACATCCGGGATCTTCATCGTCGGCGAGCCCATCCTCGTCGTTGTCCTCGCCGTCCGAGCACGCGGGGACGGAGGGGTCGGTCTCGTCCCCGTCGCCCGTCCCCGAGCAGCCCGGATCGTCCTCATCGACGAGCTCGTCGCCGTCGTTGTCGGCGCCGTCGTCGCACGCCGGCGAGGGCGGATCGGTCTCGTCGCCGTCCTGGGCGTTGGAGCAGCCGGGGTCGGCGTCGTCCACCAGATCGTCGCCGTCGTTGTCCTTCTGGTCCCCACAGGCCGGCGGGATCGTCTGGTCGCTGCCGCCGCAGGCGGCGAGGAGCAGAGCGGCTGCTGCCCCGCCAAGCAGGATGGTCGCGGGATTCGATCGCATGTTCGCTTCACCCTTTTCGTAGAAAGCTCACCGTTCACTCGACCTCGAGCTCGTGCGGCAGCTCGGTCGGGCCCATGGAGTCGAGGCAGTCCGCGTCGGCCGGCCAGTCCGCGTCGCCGTCCCGGTCGTCGTCGAGGCCGTTGTCGCAGACCAGGAGCGCGCTGTGCTCGCTGGTGTCGAGCTCGGAGTCGCAGCCGGGATCGTCGGCATCGGTCTCACCATCGTCGTCGTCGTCCAGCCCATTGCCGCACACGGGCGGCGCCTCCGCGCCGTACGACGGATCCGAGCAGTACTCGTCGTCCGGGAAATCGACGTCGCCGTCGCCGTCATCGTCGAGGCCGTTGTCGCAGGCCGGTCCGGGCCGCTCGCGCTCGTTCGTGTCCGAGGCCGCCGGGCAGCCTGGATCGGCGGGCCAGTCCGCGAGCCCGTCTCCGTCATCGTCCTCGCCGTTCGCGCAGGCGGGCGGCACCTCGGGGTCCGTCTCGTCCCGGTCGAGCCACGAGAGGCAGCCCGGATCCTCGGGAAAGTCGACGAGCCCGTCCCCGTCGTCGTCCTCCAGGTTGGAGCAAGCCTGGGGCGTTCCCCACACCTGCTCGGAGCCCCAGACGTCGCCGCAATCCGGATCGTCGGGGAAATCGACGAGACCATCGCCGTCGTTGTCGAGAGTGTCGTCGCACGAGAGCCACGCGAGCTGGCGCTCGCTCTCGTCCCCGGCCGCGATGCAGCCGGGGTCTCCGCCGCTCCAGGGCTCGTAGTCGGCGAGCCCGTCACCGTCGTCGTCCTCGCCGTTCGAGCAGGCCGGCGGATCGGCCGGATCGGTCTCGTCGTCGTCGCCCGAGCTCTCGCAGCCCTGGTCGTTCTGGTCGCGCGCGCCGTCGCCGTCGTCGTCGAGGCCGTTCCCGCAGGCCCCGGCGCTTCCCTCCACGTCCCAGACGGCCTCGCAGTCCGCGTCCTCGGCGATGTCCACGTCCCCGTCGCCGTCGTCGTCCAGACCATTGTCGCAGACGAAGGCAGGCGAGGTCTCGCTCGAGTCCGCGGCGAAGTCGCAGCCAGTGTCATTCGGCCAGTCGGCCATCCCGTCGCCGTCGTCGTCCGTGAGGTTCGCGCAGTCGGGGAGCTCCTCGGGATCCGTCTCGTCCGGGTCGAGGGGGCTCGTGCAGCCCGGGTCCGCGAAGAAGTCCGTCCGTCCGTCGTCGTCGTCGTCGACCCCGTCCGAACAAGCGGGCGCCGGCCCCTCGTCATCCCAGGCGCTGTCGCACCCGCTGTCGGCGGGCCAGTCGGTGTCGCCATCGCCATCGTCGTCGACTCCATTGTCGCAGGGCGCGCTACGCGGGCCCCGCTCGGAGTCGTCCCCGGCGGCGTCGCAGCCCGGATCGGCGAAGACGTCGGCGACCCCGTCACCGTCGTTGTCTTCACCGTCAGAGCAGGCGGCAGGCTGCGCCGGATCGGCCTCGTCGTAGTCCTCGGCGGAAGAACAGCCCGGATCGAAGAGGTCCTCCCAGCCGTCGCCGTCGTTGTCCACGCCGTCCGCGCACTCGCCGGCCTCTTCGCCGTCGTCCGCGGGGCCCGCGCAATCCGGATCGAGCCAGTCCGTCAGGCCGTCACCGTCGTTGTCCTCGAGGTCGGAGCACTCGGGAGGAGCGGGCGGATTGCTCTCGTCGCCGTCGGTGAGGCCGGAGCACCCCGGGTCGTCCAGGTCGGTGAGGTCGTCGCCGTCGTTGTCGACCCCATCGGCGCATTGCGCCACGAGAGGGTCGGTCTCGTCGCCGTCACCATCGCCCGCGCAGCCGGGGTCGTCGCCGTCGGTCAGGCCGTCGCCGTCGTTGTCCGCGCCGTCCGAGCAGGCCGCGCGCGCGAGGTCGGTCTCGTCGCCGTCGTCGAGGCTCGAGCAGCCGGGGTCGTTGCCGTCGATCTCACCGTCGTCGTCGTTGTCCAGGCCGTCCGCGCAGGCGGCGGGCTGCGGATCGCTCTCGTCGCCATCCTCGTCGCCCGAGCAGCCGGGGTCGGCGTCGTCCACCTTGCCGTCCTCGTCGTTGTCCTCGCCATCCCCGCAGGCGGGCGTCGTGCTCGCCTCGCGGCTGCCGCAGGCGGACACGAGCAGCGAGACGAGAAGGGCAACGAGGTTCGGTGGATGACGCATCTTGAGTTTCTCCTGAACAGAGCGACAGGCTTCGAGAGGGCGGCACGCTAGCGACGCCGTCGAATCAGTGTCAACGGAAATTGCGGAGAATGTGAGTGGTCGGATGCCGCGCCTTGCGCAGGAGCCGCAGGAGAGACCGATCGGTTGCCACGGCGAGCGCTTCGTCCCATGCGATCCAGCGAGCTCCCAGAGACTCGCCGGGGTCGTGTCGAAGGGCCTCCGGATCGAGCGCGACTGCGAGGAAGCGCACGTCGAGGTGCTCGTGCGCCGGCTCGTCCGGGCGAGCCGGGATCGCGTGGACGTCCACGTCGATCGAGCCGACCGCGCTCGGATGCGGCTCGATCCGGCAACCGGTCTCCTCGCGGGCCTCCCGCAGCGCGGTCGCCTGCATCGAGCCGCCGTCGACGGCGTCCACGTGACCCCCCGGCTGAAGCCACCTGCCGAGCCGTGCGTGGTGCACCAGGCAGACCCGCTTCCCGGACGGGTCGACCACGACGGCGCTGCCCGTGAAGTGGGCCTGCGGTTGGGCGCGCGAGAAAGGGCGTTCGAGCTCCACTGCCAGCCGCCGCATCCGCTCGAGATCCGCGCGCTCCTTCTCGTCCGCCGCCTCGTGCCGCGCGAGGAGGGTCACGAGGCTCGCCCGATCGAGATCCTGGTCAGTCACCGAAGGGGTCGTGCAGCTCGCCGCTCCCGCCTGTCGGGCGCGGCCGGCGGACCACGGGGCGCAGGGAGCGCTGGAGCGTCACCGAGACGGTGTCCTCGCTGTCGGGCGAGACCTGGATCTGCATCGGATCGTGATCCGATGCCCTGAGCGTGAGGGTCCGGGCGGTGCCGCTCGGTCGGTCGATCTCGAGCGGCGTCCGACCGATCGCGGTCTCCGCTGCCTCGAACACCTCGGCATCGGTCGGGCTCGACTCGATCCGCACCTTCACCGAGCGGACGGGCGGTGCAGGCAGCTCGGTCGTCGGCGGCTGGAGCGGCGCGACCCTGGGCGGAAGAGCGGGCACGGGCGCTGGCGGCGGGAGCACGGGAGCCGCGGTGGGACGGTTTGCCAGGATCACGACTCCGACCGCGAGCGCAGCGACGCCCATGCCAATCGCGACGAAGAGTCCCACCCTGCGCGCGGGGCGCACGATGATCCCCGACGGCACGGTGTCCCCGTTCGAAGTCCCGGCGTCGTCCGAAGGCCGGGCCCCGCCGGCGATCCGCAGCGGGATCGGCGGCGAGGTCCCCAGCGCCGACGCGGCGCCCGGCACGGCCGTGAGGAGCGCTCTGCGAAACTCCTCCATCGTCTGGAAGCGATCCTCGGGCCTCTTCGCCATCGCCTTGGAGACGATCGCCTCGAGCTCCAGCGGGCGCGCCTCGTCCGGCCGAACGGAGTCCATGCGCGGGGCGTCCTCGAACATGTGCTTGGTCAGGATCCCCATGAACGAGTCGGCGTCGAACGGCACCTGGCCGGTGAGCATCTGGAAGAGGATCACACCGGCCGCATAGATGTCGGCGCGAGGGTCGACGAGGTTGCCGGCCGCCTGCTCCGGCGACATGTAATGGGGCGTCCCGAAGATCATCCCGCTGCGCGTTCGCGGCCCCACGGCACCGCCGACCTTGGCGATCCCGAAGTCCAGGATCTTGACGAAATCGTCGCGATCGCCGCGCCGGATGAGGAAGACGTTGTCGGGCTTCAGATCGCGATGGACGATCCCGCCCGCGTGGGCCGCGCCGAGCGCCTTGCAGATCTGGGCCATGATATGGACGGCCTTGGCCGGATCGATCGGGCCCGTCTTCTTCATGGCGCCCGAGAGCGGAACGCCCTCGAGGTACTCCATGACGAAGTACGTGGAGCCATCCGGAAGGTCGCCGAAGTCGGTGACGTCCGTGATGTGCTCGCTGCCGATGGCGCTCGCCGCGCGCGCCTCCTGCGTGAATCGCGAGACGAGGTCCGCGTCCTGCGACATCTCCGAACGGAGGATCTTGAGCGCCATCCGCTTGCCCAGCTTCGCGTGGGTCGCGGTGTAGACGACGCCCATCCCGCCCTTGCCGAGGACCGAGTCGATCCTGTACTTGCCCTCGAGGACCCGGCCGACCATCGTGTCGGTCTCGCCGGCCGAGGGCCGCGAGTGGTCCATCAGGGCCGAGCCGTCGCGCGGGCAGAACTCCGTGCCCGCCTCGAACGACTGGCCGCACTGCGGGCAGGTCCGCGCACCGACACCTCGCTCGAGCCGCACGGTCACCGTCGCATCCTGGCGATCTCACGGAAGTATACTGGACTTGGGGCGAACGCGCGCTGCTACTATCGAGCCATGTCGCGCCTGGTCGTGCTTGCTTCCCTCTTGCTTGCCCCCGCCTTCGCCATGGCTCAGCCACAGGACCGCCTCGCGCGGACCCACTACCAGGCGGGCAGCTCGTACTACGAGCAGGGCCGCTGGTCCGACGCTCTGCAGGAGTTCGAGGAGGCCTATCGCCTCTCGTCGGAGGCCCGCAAACCCGCGCTCCTGTACAACATCGGGCTCACGCAGGAGCGACTGGGCCGGCTGGCGGAGGCGATCGAGTCGTTCCGCCGGTATCTCGAGGACTCGCCCCAGGCTCGCGACCGCGAGACGCTGGAGGAGCGGATCCGCACGCTCCAGGCGAGGCTCGACGCCACCTCGCTCGCCCTCGAGGTCTCCGAGGCCGGAGCCCGCATCGAGGTCGACGGCATGGAGCGGGGCACCACTCCGCTGGCAGAGCCGCTCCGCGTGACGCCCGGCGAGCACGAGATCCGGATCGTCAAGGAAGGCTATCGTTCGTTCTCGCTCCGCGTCACCGTGCCCGCGGGAGAGCGCGTCTCCGCCCAGGCGACCCTCGTCGCGGAGGCCGTCCAGGCGCCGCCGTCGCCACCGCCACCGCCGCCGCCGCCGCCGCCCGAGCCGAGCGGCCGGACCTTCACGTGGGTCGCGGCCGGTGTTGCCGGCGCCGCCGCGATCGGTGGTGGCGTCCTGGGGCTCCTGGCCCTGCGCAAGCGCAACCAGGCGAACGAGGAGGCGGACGGCCTGCGCCCGGAGTACGACGCGGCGCGGGACGACGCGAAGCGCCTGGCGCTCTTCGCGGACATCACGTTCGGCGTGGCGGTCCTCGCGGCGGCCGCCGCCGTCGTGCTCTTCATCGTCGAGGGAGGGGACGGGGAGGAGGCCCGGGTGTCGGCCGCCGCCCTGCCCGTTCCCATCGCGATCGAAGGAGGCGCGGGCCTGGCGCTCGCGGGTGAGCTGTGATGCCCCGCGGCAGCGGCGTCGCCGGCAGCGCGCTCCGGACGTCCGCGGTCCTCTTCGTCCTCGCCGCGCTCGCGACGAGCTGCTCCCTCTTCGTGGGGAACAGCCTCGAGGACTACGTCGGGCCCGACGGTGACGCGGACTCGGACGCGGACTCGGACGCGGACTCGGACTCCGACTCGGACTCCGACACCGACGCGGACTCCGACTCCGATACCGACTCCGACGGCGACGGCGACGGCGACGGCGACGGCGATTGCGAGCTCGAAGCGGAGGAGGAGGACGGCGTCAACTGCCTCGACGGGATCGACAACGACTGCGACGGCCTCACCGACTGCAGCGACTCGGCCTGCGAGCAGATGCCCATCGAGTGCGGCTGGTGCCGCAAGGAGACCTGCCAGCCGCAGAGCCCGCTCCAGGAGGACGAGGACTGCGACGGGCACTTCGACTGCAGCGACTCGGACTGCCGCGAGGACATCCGCTGCCCCGCGGAGTGCGTCACGGAGGACTGCGACGACGGAGACGACAACGACTGCGACCGCGTGGTCGACTGCGAGGACCAGGATTGTAGAGCCTCCCAGGAATGCTCCTGGACGTGCGAGCCCGAACAGCCCTCCGACTGCGACGACGGCGAGGACAACGACGGCGACTGTGTTCGCGACTGCGCCGACGTGGACTGCGCGGGCACGTTCGCCTGTACGGGACACCCGCCGGAGGGTTGGCTCGACCCCGCCGAGTGCCGGGACGGCATCGACAACGACGGGGACGGCTTCCCGGACTGCACCGATCCGTACTGCTACGCGCTGGCCGAGGGCTGCAACCTGCCCGGCGGGGGCGAGGTCTGCGACAACTGGGAAGACGACGACGGAGACGGCTTCTGGGACTGCAGCGATCGTGGCTGCTGGGGCGACCCGTTCTGCGGGGGCTGGGACATCTCCGACGAGGTCTGCGACGACGGATGGGACAACGACCAGGACACCTACGTCGACTGCGCCGACCCCGACTGCTGGGGCGTCGATCCGGGCGATGAAGGTGGCGACATCGACTGCACGACCTGCCGCCCGGCGGACTGCGCGTCCGAGCTGGACAACGACTGCGACGGATTCCCCGACTCCTCCGACTTCGAGTGTGGCACCCGCGACTCCTGCAGCGACTCGGGCCTGCAGCCTTGCGGCGCGGGGATCGGCAAGATGGGCGGCGGTCGCGAGGGCTAGTTGCTAGTCTGCGTCCTGCGGAGTCCGGCGGACCCGCGGGCGCTGGCCCGTCGCCTCGTTGTCGTTCATGCCGCAGGTCGGATCCTCGCTGTCCTCGCAGAGGTCGCGCAGGAGGTCCGGCGGGCGCTTGGCGGGCGGGGCCGCCGGCGGGCGGACCTTGGCGCCGTGGGCCGGCCGGGGGCGCGTGTGAGAGGCGGCTTGCCCGGGCGCCGGATCGGGCGAGGGCAGCGCGATCGCGGGCCTCTCGTCGTGCTCCGCAACGTCCTGGACGGTGCTCGGAGCGAGCGCTGGCGCCTCGAGCGACGCGGGCTCGGGCGGCGGCGGCAGCGGCGGCCTCGTGGCGAGGACGATCGCCAGGCCTGCCATCGAGATCGTCGTGAACCCGAGGAGCGCGATCCAAGCGCGCCGGTTCGTGCGCGCTCGCGTGTCCACGTACGCCCCGGCGCCTGCCTCGAGGTAGCGCTCGCGAAGTCGCTCGCGCTCGGCGCTGACGGCCGCCAGCTCCAAGCGCAGCATCTCGATCCGTCTGGCGGCGTCCGCGTCCTTCTCTCGCGCCTCGCTCTCTGCGCGGCGCCGGTCCTCCTCCTCTTCGGCTCGTCGGGCTTCTTCGGAGGCGCGGTCGGCGGCCGCCCTCTCTTCCGCCTCCTCTGCCCGGCGCCTCGCCGCCATCGCGGCCTCTTCGGCCATGCGCTCCGACTCGAGTCGGCGAAGCTCGCCGAGCGCGAACATCACGCTGTCGCCTTGCTGCTTTCCCATGCGTCCCTGCGCTGCACGCACCGCGCCGGTCTGCTGACCATGTAATTGCTGCCGAACCCGGTACGCCGCGCTACGAAGCGTAGATTTCACTCGCTACGATCGGTAGCGCCAGGTGCGGCCTTGGGTGGTCCCGCGGCCGCCCCAAGGCGGCCGCGGGACCGGGCAAGCCATGGCACGCAGGCCTCGGGGCCGCCTCAAGGCGGCCCCGAGGCTCCCGAGCCCCGCCGACGCCGACGCGCCTTGAGCCCGATCTGGTTGAAGCGGAGCTGGACCTTGCGGGCATGCGCGGCCGAGCCGTCCCCGAGCAGCCGCCTTGCCATCGCGCCGAAGTCGCCGCCCGTCTCGGCGTAGAGTCGCTCGTACACCTGACGCTCGAGCGCGCTCGCGACGCCGTGCAGGCTGGGCTGCGGTCGCAGGTCCACCGAGAACGAGCCCGCGGCCGTCACCCGCTCCCGGATCGGAGACCCGTGGAGCAGCTCGCGCGCGAGCTTCGCCGGAATCGGGATGGTCCGGGCTGCCGCGGCCGCGGGCGCGCGCCTCGTCTCCGCGGCGCGGACCGCGTCCGCGAGGGCGAAGACCGAGGCGTTCGCGACGAAGAGCTCGAGCTCGCGCACGTTGCCAGGCCACGCGTGCGCGCGGATCGCGTCGACCGTCGACCTCGGCAGGACGAACGTCACACCGGACTGGACCTCGGACGGTGCTCGGCCCAGCGCAATCCGGGCATCGGGTGGGCCACCCAGTCCGGCGACATCGAGGTACTTGGACAGGAGCGTCCGGTCCGCGCCGGCCGCGAAGGTCTTTTGCGCGAACGCCGAAACGAGCTCCGGCAAGTCGTCGATCCGGTCACGAAGCGGCGGCAGCACCAGCCGCGCAGCCGGGTTGAGTCGCGCGTACAGATCCGCGCGGAACGTGCCGGCCGCGACCGCTGCCGCGAGGTCGCCGTTCGTGGCGGCGACGAGCTTGACGTCGACCTCGCGGGGCGCGGTCTCGCCGAGCCGAGTGATCCGGCCGTCCTGCAGCGTGAGGAGGAGCATTCGCTGGACGTCGAGCGGCAGGTTCGCGACCTCGTCGAGCAGGAGCGTCCCTCCGTTCGCCGCCTCGAAGCGCCCGCTCCGGTTCACCGCCCCGCTGAAGGCGCCGCGCGCCGTCCCGAACAGCTCGGCCGCCGCCAGCGTGGGGGGGACGGCCGAGAGATCGACCGCGATGAAGGGTCCCCTGCGGCCCGTGGCGGGGTGGACGGCCCGCTCGGCGAGCGCGCTCTTTCCGGTCCCGGTCTCGCCCAGCAGGAGCATCGGTAGAGACGTTCGCGCGAGCGTGAGGGCGTCCCTGCGGACCCGGGCCATCGCCGGCGAACGCCCCCAGCGGTACCATTCGTCCGGGGCCGCCAGCGAGGACCGATCGCGACCGCGCGCCAGGACCCGTTCGATCAACAGCCCGAGCGCCCTGGCGTCGAACGCCGCCTCGCCGGCGAGGGTCACGAACTCGTCGACTGCCAGCGCCTCGGCGGCATCCTCGAAGGCCAGCGCCTCCTCCGAGGTCATCAGGATCACGGGAAGGTCGCCCCTCGATCGGCGCAGGTAGGCGAGGATCTCGATCCCCTGAAGTCTCCTGCGCCGCTCGAGGTCGGGGTCGTCCCCCGTCGGGGACTTCCCGGGGTCGTCCCCCGTCGGGGACTTCCCGGGGTCGTCCCCCGTCGGGGACTTCCCGGGGTCGT
>JACPQR010000143.1 GCA_016190375.1 Deltaproteobacteria bacterium | reverse complement strand
GCCTGCGTTGTCGGCGCTTGGAAGCCGTAGTTGCGTCCGATCCCGTCGACGAACGGGCGACCACGTCCAAGTCGTCGTCGCCGTCAACGTCAAGGTCAAGGTCAAGGTCAACGTCAACGTCAACGACCAAGTCGGCTCCGGTGGTCTGCTCGGCAATCGCGATGATCCCCCGTCGGGGACTCCGCGGCGTCGTCAGCAGCGCAAGGATTTGCCGTGTCCCGATGCCTGGAAACCGGGAACTGCACCCAACACCAATCGGGGACAACGCTGACGGGGTTCTCGTCCGGCAGCTCCGGAACGCGGATGATGCGCCACCCTGCGAGCTACGGGACCGCAAGCCGGGGCCCGGGGAGCCGGATCTCCGGCTCGGCGAGGATCCACCAGCCCTCGCCGCCGACGTCGCGGTCGAACGGTGCGAGAGCACGCAAGCACTGCTTTGCCGCGAGGCCGTGAGCACGACCTGGGCGCGACATCGTCTTGAGCACACCCGGCTCCAGGATCCCGCCGGTCGTTCCCGGCGGCAGTCGCGCGATCTCGGACCAGAGCTCCTCGAACGAAGGCAACCTCCGCTCCGGTTCGGCCATCGGTGACAGCATGGCGCGCGTCACCTTGTCGGGGATCGACCCCGGCCATCGGATCGACGTTCCCGGCGGAGCTCGAGGCATTGCCAGGATCCGGCCGCGAAGGCCCGGCAGACGTCCGCGCGGTCCTCGTAGATCGAGCAGAGCGTGCGGTCCTGGATCTCATCGATCTGGAGGTAGACGCAGGCCCCTTCGGGCGTCGTGGGGAACGCGACCTCTCCGAAGTGGCCCGGCGCCGTGTTTCGGGCGAGGTCGTCCCTCCCGTTCTCCCGCCAGCGGCGCAGATCTCCGGCGGTGACGAGCTGCGAGCCAGGGCCGGCGCGGCAACAGGCGCCGCACCGCGTGCAGTCCAGCGGCTCGCCCGTGGTCGGGTCGAGGGGTCTGTCGTGCGGTCGGGTCAGCTCGGGGTCGAGGGGGAGCGCCATCAGCCCTCGCGGCCGCAGGTGCCGCACCGGCCGCTGGGACCGATGATCCCCGTGCACATGTCGTCCTGGCAAGGGACTCGCTCCTCGGCGTCGGACGCCTCTGCGGACTCGCGACCCTCCTCCTCGGTCGCCGCGGCTCCATCTCCCCCGTCTCCGGCCTGCACGGCGGCCGTTGGCAAGGGCGTCCCGGGCTCGGCGGCCCGGCCGCAGGTGCCGCAACGTCCGCCGGGCCCGATGATGCCTACGCACATCTCGTCGGGGCAGGGCACCCGTTCGTCGAGGGATTCGCTCTCGGGCTCGGTCATTGGGCGTGGAGTCTACATCCGCACGGGCCTGGACGGGCCCGATCTTGGGGCGCGGGCCCGCCGGCCGCCGCGGTCAGCAGACGGCGGCACCCCCGCAGCACGCGACCTCCGCCGTCTCGAACCAGGTCAACAGCGCGCGCGCCGCGCCGAGCATGGTGGCCAGGCGGGGCGAGGCGTGCACCGACTCCGACTCGAGCCCCGTCGCGATCGTCCGCTCGGGAACGGACACGGTCAGCGCTCCGGTGTGGTGCTGGACGGCCCACGACAGCGCCGCGAGGAGAGCATCGCACAGGGTTTCGGGATCGCTTCCAGGCGTACCCGTCTCCTGGGACCAGAGGGTAGTCCCCTCATTGTCCGTCACGACGACGCTTCCCTGCTCCCCGACCTCGATCCGATACCTCATCCCCGCACCCTGGCGAAAGGATCGATCCTGTAACCGCAGCCCGGCGGGTCGGCAAGCGCCTTCGATCGTTTTCGAAAACAATTCGTGGCACCTTCCGCACTTTTCCAGCCGTGGCCGAGCTGGCGGGTCGATCCGCGAAGCTGATCGACTTGCGCTTCCGGGCCCGGCTGCGGAAGACTGGCCGGACATGCGCCGAGTCGCCGGCTCCGTCCTTCACCTGCACCGCGTCCGCATCTCGAACGTGTTCCTCCTCGACGGTGGACCGGGCGACCGATGGCTGGTCGACACGGGCTTTCCGCTCGAGCGCGGGACGCTGCTCGGCGAGCTGCGCCGCGCGGGGATCGCGCCGGCCGACCTGACGGGGATCGTACTGACCCACCGTCACTCGGACCACGCCGGCAACGCCCGCTACCTTCAGGAGCGCCACGGCATCCGGGTCCACGCGCACCGCGCAGACGCGGAGATCCTGGAAGGCCGCGCGACCACGCCCCGATTGACACGGCGGGGCGGAAGCCACCTCGCGCGCGTCCTCGCCGAGATCGAGAATCGCTTTCCGGTTCGCCTCCGCGTCGACCGCGCGCTGGACGACGGCGATGCGATCGGCAGCCTCGAGGTCCACTGGGTCCCGGGCCACACCGAGGGCTCGGTGTTCTACCGGCACGCCGGCACGCGCACGCTGCTCTCGGGCGACACGCTCGTGACCGCGGTCCCGCCGCTCATCATCCGTCGCGGCTTCGGGCTTCCGTACGTCACGTTCTCGACAGACCCGGCGCGCGCGATCCAATCACTGGCGGAGTTCCACGGCCGGGGCTTCGGCTACGAGAACCTCCTCGCGGGCCACGGGCCTCCGATCCTGGGAGACGCCCGCGCGCAGGCGCTTCGCTTCCTGGAGCGCGAAGGGGTGCTTCAGTCGGGGACGCAGCCCTCCATGTCCCACGTGTCGCAGTAGTCGAAGTTGTTGCCGCACTCGCAGGGCGTGTGCGAGCCCCAGACCGTTCCTTCCCCGAGCGGGTAGATCGCGTTCTCGCACCACCGATCCGTGACGTCGTCGAGCCAGGCCACGTGGTTGTACGTGTCGCAGCCGTCGCAGTCGCTAGTGGCGCCGCGGCCATCGATGGTGCAGATGATGTGTCCGCCGAAGGCTTGCCCGTCGGCCGGTACGCTCCAGCCCTTTGCCTGGCACCACTCGGTGGCCACCTCGGAGCACGGCCGGCCCTCCCCGACCAGGCTGCAGTCCTCGCACTCGCCGGGGTCGAGCGCATCGTCGCACTCCTCGGTGTCCGCGTTCACGTAGCCGTCGCCGCACGAGAACCGATCGCACGTGTTCAGGCACTCGTCGGCGTTGTCGCGGTTGCCGTCGTCGCACTCCTCGGTCCCTGCGCGGACGAAGCCATCGCCACACCGGGCCACCTCGCACGACGTCGTGCACGCGTCGGTGTCGTCGTCGTCTCCGTCGTCGCATTCCTCATCCTCGTCCACCGAGCCGTCGCCGCATGACGGTGGAGGGTCCGCGTCCCCGTCGCCGTCGGTGTCCGAATCGCCGTCCGTGTCGGCGTCGGAGTCTGCGTCGCTGTCGGTATCCGTGTCGCTGTCCGTGTCGGTGTCGCCATCGGTGTCGCCATCGGTGTCGCCGTCCGAGTCGACGTCGGCATCGCCATCCGAGCCGCTGTCGTCGTCATCATCCCCGCTGACACGCCGCCGACCGCAGCCGGTCGCGACGAGGGCGGTCACCGCCAGGAGGAGAATCAGGCGGCAATGGAAGGAAAGCATGCTCGTCGTACGCCACCCATCGCCGGATCTTCCCCCCGGGCGGCTCAGGCTCTCAGTACTCCGGGAGCGGCCGGTCGTGAGCCACGGCCACCACGCTCGCGTGCAGATCGGTCAGGTACGAGGCCACCGCCTCGGCGCCCCCGCCCGCGGCGTCCAGGAGCTCGATCATGTCGAGCAGGGTGGTCTCGTCATCGACCGGCGTCGCCACGATCGAGCCCTCGAGACGGGTGATGAACGTCGTTCCCCAGGTCTTCGCGTAGCGGATCGCGACCGCCCCGGGATCCTCGACGGTCCCCGCCGCGAGTCCCTGCCTCCAGGTCACGTCGAACTCGACGGTGATGATGTCGTCGACGACGTTGTGGATGCGGAAGCTGAACGGATACTCGGGCTCGACGTCCCAGACCACGGAGTACTCGGCGACCTTTCGGCGGTCGGCTACCGCGTCGGGGTTCCTCAGAGCTTCCCAGCTGCGTTCGAGCGGCGCATCGACGTATGCGCGCGCGTGGACCCAGATGTGGTCGTCGTTCGACCCGGAAGCGACGGAGATCGCCTCCGGGGTGGGATCCTCGTCGGTCGGAGCGGGGAGCTCGGCCACGTTCTCTTCGAGCGGCTCGAGCCCCTCGGGGAAGCTCGTCCTCTCGTTGCCGAAACACCCCGAGACGCAGGCGGGCGAAGCCAGCGCGCTCACCAGCGCGAGCGCCAGCGGCGAGAACCGTCTCGCGGCCTGTCGGGGCGGGCTCGTGGCTCGATTGTAACCGAGGAGACGGTGATGGGCAGCTTCCTACCGCACGGGCCCGAGCGGCGTGTCGGGCAGAGCGAACGCCACCCAGACCTCGTCGTCCGTCGTCAGACCGAGATCCTCGAGGCTCTGGGGGGACAGGTCGATGATCCGGCGTGTGTAGGTGTTGGGGCCCCAGTCGGCCGGGCGGACGACGATCGCGTCCTGCGTGGCCGGGTTGACGACCAGGAGCCGCGCGTTCTTCCACCACCGCGTGCCGTTGGGCGAGTAATCGAAGCGCATCGCGGCGTAGTAGAAGTCCTCGGGCCGGCTGGCGATCGTCTCGGCGGAGGCGTTCATGGGCGAGTTGAGCGCCCGCGCCCTCTCGCCGCTGATCGCGGTCGTCTCGTAGGCGCCCACGCCGTAGTCGCTCGGGCCGCCGAACCACGAGATGCTGCCCTGCACGAGCTCGAGGTCATCGACGGTGACGACCGTGCCGTAGGGCTCGGTCCGGACTCCGAGGGTGCGGCGCAGCGTGCCGTTCGCGATGCCGGCGCGCGGGATCAGCGATCCGTCGAGATCGAGACCGACGTGCGCGGTTCTCCAGTTGCCCGCGGGGCACTCGTGGGCGAGCGAGATCGAGTACCGCGAGGTCCGGGGGAGGTACGTGCGGAAGCCGCCGTCGATCACCGACCAGCCGGTCGCGTAGACGTAGACCGTCGTCGGCGCCGCCGCCTCGAGGGTCAGGACCGCCCTGTCCGATCCGCGGCCGCTGGCCGCGACCGTCGCGGTGACGGCGGGGTGCTCGACCGCCGTCCCGTCAGCGACGATCTGCGCGCCCGCGGTGTCGCGAACCAGCACCGCGGGCTCCCAGCTCGCCGCGGTCCGCGCGAACCGCACCTCGACCGGGCCGCCGGCGGGCAGCTCGACCTGGTAGCGGTGCACGTTGAAGCGGCCCGTGGAGTAGTTCTCGTTCAGCGACCAGGTGCCGCAGCGGCCGAGCCGCGCGGTCTGCGCCCAGACGGCGGCGGGACCGACGGCCGGGTCCGAGATGGCGCTGGCTGCCCACTCGTTGCCTTCGGGGGCCTCTGCGATACAGGCCACGAGGGGCAGGAAGACGAGGCTGCGAACGGCGCGGGCGAGTGCGTGGCTGTCCATGGGACGGGCTGCCGAAGCGAGCCGTGTGCCAGGGGGCGGGGTGTCCACGGACGCCGCTTTCGTCGCGCGGCCGCGTCGAATGTGCACGGGCGTACGCGGGTGGCAACGGTCGATTGTCAGCCCAGCCGTGCGAGGATCTTCTCCGCCACTGCCTCGGGGGTGAGCCCGAAGTGGCTGGCCAGGTCCTTCTGCGGGGCCGAGGCTCCGAAAGTCTCCTGCGTGCAGAGGAGCGCGTCCTTGCCCACTAGCGCGCACCAGTCGCGGCCCCGTGCCGCCTCGATGACGCAGAGGAGCGGATGGGTGGGCGGGATGACGGAGTCACGGTACTCGGGCGGCTGGCGCTCGAAGAGCTCGCGCGAGGGAATGGAAACCACGCGGACGGACACGCCCCTTGCCGCGAGGAGCTTCTTCGCCTCGACCGCGACCGAGACCTCGGAGCCCGTGGCGACTAGCACCGCGTCGGAACCGTCCGAGACCACGTAGCCACCCTTCCACACGTCGCGCGGCTGGAAGGATCCCGGCCGTTCGATCGGGGGTACGCTCTGGCGCGTCAAGCAAAGGACCGTCGGCGCCTGGGCCTGCCCGATCGCCCACGCCCAGGACATCGCCACCTCGACGCCGTCGGCCGGGCGGAACAGGGTGATCCCGGGGATGGATCGCAAGCCCGGGAGCTGCTCCACCGGCTGGTGGGTCGGCCCGTCCTCGCCGAGGAAGATGCTGTCGTGCGTGAACACGAAGGTCACGCGCTCCTTCATCATGCAGGCGAGCCTCATCGCCGGCCGCATGTAGTCGGAGAAGATCAGGAAGGTCGCGGTGTGTGGCAGGAAGCTTCCGTAGCGCGACAGCCCGTTCGAGATTGCTCCCATCGCGTGCTCGCGGATCCCGAAGTGAAGCGTGCGCCCCGCGAGGTTCTCGCGGCTCACCGAGCCACCTCCCTTGATCCCCGTCTTCGTCGACGGGTCGAGGTCCGCGGCGCCGCCAACCATGGCCGGAACGACGGCGGCCGCAGCCTGGATCGCCTTGCCCGAGAGGACGCGCGTCGCGGCGGGCTCGGTTCCCACGGCCCGCAGGAGCTGCGAGTCCAGATCGGGCGGCGCCTCGCGCTGCCAGTGCGCGTCCCAGACCTTCGCCCGCGGCGGGTCCTGTGCGCGCCACTTCTCGAAGCGCGTCAACCAATCCTGCCGCGCACGCTTCTTCTCCCGGACGACCCCGTCGAAGAACGTCCGGACGTCTGGGGGAACGTGGAAGGCCGGCTCGAAGGGCCAGCCGAGGGTCTGCTTCGTCTTCTTCAGCTCGTCGGCTCCGAGCGGCTCGCCGTGCACGCCGTTGGTGTTCGCCTTGCCGGGGCTGCCATGTCCGATCGTCGTGCGCGCCACGACGAGGGAAGGCCGTTCCTTCTCCGACCTCGCCGTCTCGAGGGCCTTCTCGATCTGGTCATGGTCGTGCCCGTCGATCTCGAGGGTGTGCCAGCCGCACGCGGCGAAGCGCGCGGACACGTCCTCGGAGAAGGTCAGGCTCGTCGGGCCCTCGATCGTGATGCGGTTGTCGTCGTACAGGTAGACGAGGTTGCCGAGGCCGAGATGGCCCGCCAGCGACGCCGCCTCGGCAGCCACGCCCTCCATGATGTCACCGTCCGAGACGATCCCGTACACGTTGTGGTCCAGGATTCCGGGGAAGCGGGCCTGCATCATCCTCTGCGCCAGCGCCATGCCTACGCCCGTCGCGAACCCCTGGCCGAGCGGGCCGGTCGTCGTCTCGACTCCGGGCGTGTGGCCGGCTTCGGGGTGCCCGGGCGTCATGCTCCCGAGCTGGCGGAACCGCATGATCTCCGCCATCGGAAGCTCGAACTGGAAGAGGTGAAGCAGCGAGTACAGGAGCATCGACGCGTGGCCGTTCGAGAGCACGAACCGGTCGCGGTCCTGCCAGCTCGGGTCGGTCGGATCGAACCGGAGGAACTTCGTCCACAGGACGAAGGCCATGTCGGCGCAGCCCAGGGGCGCTCCCGGGTGGCCCGACTTCGCGCGCTCGATCGCATCGGCGCAGAGCATCTTGACGGTGTTCACGCACAGCGTGCGAAGTTCCTTCGAGGGCTCAGCCATGATCGCAGTCCTTGGTGGGAGCGGCGTGGAGCGCTCGGGCAGCGGCACCGAGGAGGCCCACGCGCAGGTTGACTATCAGGCGGACCGGGACGTTCCGGAGGTACCCGCTCAGGCGGCCCTTGTCCAGGAACGCCGCCATGAAGGTCCCGTCCGTCATCTTCTCGAGGATGCGCGGCGCGATCCCCCCACCAACCCACAGCCCGCCCGTGGCTACCGCGCGCAGTGCCAGGTTCCCGGCCTCGGCGCCGTAGGCCGAGACGAACATGTCGAGCGCCTCGACGCAGGTGCGATCGGAGCCGGCCAGGCCGTGGGAGGCGATCACCGCGGCCGGGTCTTCCGACGCCATCGCCGTCCGGATCGCGGCGGGCTCGGGGACCTCCTCGTCGTGGAGCAGGAAGTCGTAGATCGCCCGAAGGCCGGGCCCGGAGACGACCCGCTCGACCGAGACGCGACGATGCCTCGTCCTGAGGAAGCGGTGCAGCCTCCACTCCCGCTCTTTGCGCGCCGCGAAGTCGCCGTGTCCGCCCTCGGTGGCGCGCGCCTCGTAGCCGTCCTCGCCCCAGAACAGGACCGCCTGACCGAGGCCCGTCCCGGCGCCGAGGATCGCTCGTGGTCCCCGGGGCTCCGGCACGCCTTCCTGCAGCGTTCGGGCGTCCTCGTCCCCGAGCTCGGCGATGCCGTAGCCGGCTGCCAAGAAGTCGTTGAGCATCAGGATGGACCCCGCCCTCATGCCGAGCGCCGCCTCGAGCACTGGGCCGTGGATCTCCCACGGCAGGTTGGGCGCCGTCCACCGGCGGCCGACCACGGGCCCCGCGAGACCGAAGGCGGCTCGCGCCGGCGGCGGCGCCGTCGGCCCGAGCGTCCTCGCGAGGTAGTCGCGGACGATGGGCTCGAGACCCGGGTGGTCGCGGCTCTCGTAGCGAGTCTCCCCGTGGATCCGGAGCCGGCCGGACTCGTCGCGCGACGCGAGCGCCACGAGCGTCTTCGTGCCGCCGATGTCACCGACGAGCGCGACTTCGCTCTTCACGAACGTTCCTTGAGCTCCCGCGCCGCCTCTTCGTCGAGGAACCAGACGCCCTTTCGGGCGAGCTGGGCCGGCGTCGTCGCGACGTCGAGCTCACCCTCGAGCGCGCGGGCCACCGCTTCCGCCTTCTCGGCTCCGGTCGCGAGGACGAAGACGTTCTTTGCCGTGTCGATGACCCGTGGAGTGATCGTCAACCTGGCGAACGGAGGTCTCGGGCCCTGGACGGCGACGACCCTGTCCGCGGAGTACAGCGCCGGATCGTCGGGGAAGAGCGACGCTGTGTGCCCGTCCTGGCCGAGCCCGAGGATGAGCACGTCGAGCGCCTCGGGAAGGAGCGCCTCGTACTGTCTCGCGGCATTCCCCAGCTGGTGCTGGTCGGCCTCCATGCGATGGACCGCGGCCGGCTGCACGGGGAGCAGCTCGAGCAGCTCCTCGCAGGCCATCTGGAAGTTGGAGTCGGGGTGAGTCGGCGGGATCGCCCGCTCGTCGGTGAAGTAGATCTCGACCTTGTCCCAGTCGATGTTCTCGGTCTCGGCCAGGAGCGCGTAGGTCTGCCTCGGAGTGTTTCCCCCAGCCAGAGCCAAGGTCGCCCTCCCGCGCTCGAAGATCGCCTCGATGAGCTCGTCGCTCACGGCCTGGGCCGCCGCGGCGCTCAGCTCCTGGAGGTCGGGAAAAACTCGGATCGTCATGGGATCACCCTCGGCGGAAGGAAGTTAGCCGAGGTTCGGCGCGCGGACAACCGTGCAGGAGCGACTACGTCCCGAGAGTGGCCTGCCCGCAAACGCGTTCTAGATCCACGTCCATGCGGCGCGCGTACTCCTCGAGCAGATCGCGGTCGAGGTCCTCGAGCCGGAGCGACCAGATCGGAACCGCGAAGAACCGGCTCTCGCACAGCCAGAGCAGATCGCAGAGGGCCTTCTCGGGCTGGGCGACACGCAGGCCCGGGAAGTCGAGCTCCGTCCCCGGCTCGTCGCCGAACAGGAGGTCATCCGGCAGATGGACCCACTCGACGAGCCCGACGCCCGGAACGACCGCCTCGCGGTCGTCTCCCGCGGTGGCGATGCGAACGGCGTGGACGAGGTCGTCGAGAACGCCCCGCGCCGACAGGGCAGTGTCGAAGCTCACGTAGCCGTGCGGGTCAAAGGACATCGCGCAGCGCCTCCAGCATCGACGCCGCGGCCTCGATGACCCCCGGGGCGTCCAGGCCCTCGAGCTCGGCGGTCGGCAGCACCCCCGTGAGCGCGGAGCGCAGCTCCTCGGGGGAGATCGCCCGCACCGCGGCGCCGAGGTCCTGTCCGTGGCGCTCGAGACCGTAGTCGGCCATCTTCGCCTGCACGAGTCGTCGATCGACTTCTCGCACGTCGAGGCGCGTCCGCAGGTACCACAGGTCGTACAGATCCGTCGTCTTGAGCGTGCCCCGCCGAGCAAGGCGATCGGCGCTCGCCACGGCCTTGTCTGCCAGGATCTCGTCGGGCTCCTCGACGGTCCCTGCCGGCGGCTCGGCTCGCGGCCGGTGCGCGGGCACCTCGAAGGCCTCCACGGGAAGGACGAGCCTTCTGGCCTCGTCGATGTCGACCTGGATCTTGCCTCGCACCAACCGGCCCGACTGTCGTATCGACCACCGGCAAGGCCTGCCGAGGAGATCTCCCGCGGCGGACGCGAGCTCCTCACCCAGGTCGGCGATTCTTCGGCCCGCGGCCTCGCCGACGAAATCGACGTCGGCCGACAGCCGCGGCGAGCCATAGACGAAGTGGAGCGCGGCGCCTCCCTGGAGCGTCACGCCGCCGCGAGCGCGCGCGACCTCGATCACCCGCCGGGCAAGCCTCTCCTTGAGCCCGATCCAAGGGCGGATTCCACGCGCCCGGGCGTCCTCGAGGATCTCGTCGATCGGATCCACCAGCGCACGGTACCACGTCCCGTCGCTCGGTCTACCCGGGCGGCTCGATTCGGCCCTCGACGGGGAGAGTACAGGCGGTGAGACAGGCGGCGAGGACCGGCGCTGCAAGGAGCCTCAGAAGCTGTTGTGTACGCATCGACTACGGGGCGCAGCGCCCCGCCTCCACGTCTCCGCAACCCGCGCCTGGCGGACAATCACCATCGACCATGCAGAAATAGGGTCCCGCCGAGCCACGGATCTAGAGGCGATTCCGATGACGCGACCCCGAAAGGATCCGCATTGGAGGTCGTCCTGGCCTTCGAAGGCACCGGCGCAGTACGTCCCCACCTCCACCGCCGGGTCGCCGAACGTCACCACCACGCAGGCGCTCGTGCCGTCCAGCGAGCAGTCCAAATCCGACACGCACGGCTGGCACTGGCTCACGTCGCCCGCGTCGTTCGGGGAGCAGGTGTTCGTCCTCGGGTCGCACCCTCGCGGTGTTGATCGTAACGTGCAGTCTCATGGCTGGCAGTTCCCCGCCTCGCAGCTAGCCTGACTGGGCGGGCAGTCCGCAGCTCCGCCAGGACAGGCGTATGTGCAAATGTCGTCGATGCAGACCGCATCGGCGATCCCGTCGGCGCCGCAGTTCGCGGATTCACCACAGGCTTGCGTCGTCAACGCGTCCAAGTACCCCTCGCAAGTCGTCCTGGCTGGTACGCAGAAGTCATATCCTGTCAACTCGTCGCCTCTTCGCTGAACGGATCTGCAGGCGTATCCGCGCGAACCGACCACGTCGAGGCAGTCATCGGGCAACTCCGGGCAAGGCATCGTGCAGTACGTCCCCACCTCGTCGCCGCCCTCGATTGGGAAGCTCACCACCACGCAGGCGCTCGTGCCGTCGTCCGAGCAGTCCAGATCACTCACGCATTGGTGGCACTGGCTCACGTCGCCCGCGTCGTTCGGGGAGCAGGTGTTCGTCCTCGGGTCGCAGCCGTGCTGGGTGTCGCCGTCCGTGCAGTCCGCGTCCTCGCTGCACTCGACGCACTCGTTCTCGAGGCAGCCGTGCAGGCCCAGGGGCTCGCAATCGTCGTCCTCGTCGCAGGGGACGCACTCGCCCGACTCGAGGCAGCCGCCGCCCAGGGCCGCATCCTCGCACTCCAGGTCGGACTCGCAGCCGCGGCAGGCGTGGTCCTCCGTGTCGCAGAAGAAGAGCGGATCGGCCGGGCAGTCGTCGTCCGTACGGCAGGACCAGCAGGCGCGCGAAAGCTCGTCGCAGAAGGGTTCGTCGGCCGTGCAGCCTGGGTCGGCCGCGGCGTCGTTCGCGTCGTGCAGGCACGCGACGCACTCCGCGTCGTCGCAGACGAGCGGCTCGTCGCAGGGCGCCTCCGGGCACTCTCCCTCGCCCTCGCCTTCACCTTCACCTTCGCCTTCACCTTCGCCTTCACCCTCGCCCTCGCCGCCCGCGTCGCGACAAGTCCGGTGGGAGGGCTGGTCTTCGCAGAACGGCACCTCTGTGAGGGTGCAGGCGGTGAGGCAGCCGGCGAGGAGCCCAACGATCGGCGGTGTCAGACTGCCGGTCAGTTCGTGATGTCGCATTGGCCGCCTTGGTCGTTCCCGCAGTTGTACCCACCCGGGCAATCCTGGTTGTCGTCACAGGGGTAGCTGCATCTGCCAGCGAGGCAGGCACCATCGGCGTCGCCCCCGTCTCCGTCGTGACTGCAGACGCCTTGGAGGCCCTCGCACCCGGGATCGTCGTGTGCCAAGTACCCCTCGCAGGTGGTCGTGGCTGGTGCGCAGAAGTCGTTATTCTGTAAACTACGCGTCTGAACGGATAAGCAGCGGTTGCCCCGGCCGACCATGCCCGAGCACCAGAAATCCGGGTCGGCCTGGGCGTCGCAGCCGCCGAGCGCGCAATACGTCCCCACCTCCACCGCAGGGTCGCCGAAGCTCACCACCACGCAGGCGCTCGTGCCGTCGTCCGAGCAGTCCAGGTCCGACACGCACGGCTGGCACTGGCTCACGTCGCCCGCGTCGTTCGGGGAGCAGGTGTTCGTCCTCGGGTCGCAGCCGTGCTGCGTGTCGCCGTCCGTGCAGTCCGCGTCCTCGTTGCACGCGACGCACTCGTTGTCGAGGCAGCCGTGCAGGCCCAGGGGCTCGCAATCGTCGTCCTCGTCGCAGGAAACGCACTCGCCGGTGTCGAGGCAGCCGCCGCCCAGGGCCGCATCCTCGCACTCCTGGTCGGACTCGCAGCCACGGCAGGCGTGGTCCTCCGCGTCGCAGAAGAAGAGGGGATCGGCCGGGCAGTCGTCGTCCGTGCGGCAGGACCAGCAGGCGCGCGAAAGCTCGTCGCAGAAGGGTTCGTCGGCCGTGCAGCCGGGATCGGCCGCGGCGTCGTTCGCGTCGTCCAGGCACGCGACGCACTCCGCGTCGTCGCAGACGAGCGGCTCGTCGCAGGGCGCCTCCGGGCACTCTCCCTCGCCTTCACCTTCTCCTTCGCCTTCACCCTCGCCCTCGCCGGCGGCGTCATCTACGTCCTGGCCCGCGTCCCGCGCCGGGCAGTCGGGGTGAGGGGTCGGGCCTGAACATTCGTCGACGCGCCTGGTCAGACAGGCGGACAGGAGCAGGCAGAGGACGGCAGCGAAGAGAGGGTGCGGCATGTCAGAGGTCTCCTCGCAGCCAGACGGAGGTTGGTGCAAGCACGACCGTCGGCTCCGACCTCTCGGTGCCGCCGCCGAGCAGGCGCCACAGCAGGCCAGCGGTCATCGCCCCGATTCCCGCAAGGCCGTAGCCGATCAGCGCCGCCTCGTTCGGCAGATCACCGACGAGACATTCACCGCCGGCCGACTCGGTCTCGCAATCGCCCGCCAGCAGGGCACCCACTGCGAGGCCGACGCCCGCGAGCCCCACGATGCCAAGGACGAGGGGGCCCACGAGGGGGCGGTTCGTGGCGGGCTCGACGGCCGCCGGTGGCTCGGTGGGCTGGGGCTGGTGCGGCGGCGGGGCCGGTGAGGGCGGGGAGGGTGGCGAGGGCGAGAGGTGGACCTCGAGGACGACGGGATCCTCCGCCTCGGCCGGGATCACGACGCGGTGCTCCTCGGTCCGGTAGCCCGTGAGGCGAACGACCACCGAGCGCGTGCCGGGGTCGATCCGGCCCTCGAAGGGGAGGACGCCTCGGTCGGTCCCGTCGACGACCACGACGGCGCCGCGGGGATCCCCTTCGACGCGGAGCCAGGGACCGGGGCCCATGGCTTGACGGGAGCGGGCCATCGCAAGAGCGACCACGAGCGCTGCGCGGAGCTCGCCGGCGCCGACCTCCGACTGGCCGCGGAACGGCGGGGCGTTCGGGACGACCAGGCTCACGAGCACGTTGGCCGGGACGTTTCGGTCCGCGCCTGCCGCCCAGAGCGCGACCGTCGCGACGAGGTCGACCCCGAGCCGCTGCCGCGCGCGCTCCGCGCAGTCCGGCCCTGTACAACGCGTTCCCGCGAGACGCCGCGCGGCCTCGGTGGCGGGCATCACGTCGAACCCCTCCTGGCTCAGTGCGCCGCCGACGGCGGCAATCGCGTCGTTCCGGACGGCCGCGGGGAAGTGGGAGTCGCCGCCCTGCACGATCACGGCGGCGCGGTCGGCCCACGCATCGCCTGCGGCCGCGAGGAGGGACGTCATCAGGAGCGCTGGCATCCTGCGGGCGGGCATTCAGAACCTCCCGGTTGCGGCGAGCGCGGCGTGGCCGCGGCCGATGTCGAGTGACAGCGAAGCCCGGTCCGGCTCCGGGCCTCGTATGAGGTAGACGATCGGCGTCGCGACGAGCGGCGCGGCCGTCGAGAAGAGGAGCGCGGAGAGATTCCGGCTCCTCCAGACCATCGAGCATCTGCCGTCCCGCAGCTCCACCGAGCAGGCGCCGTCGAACTGCAGCTCCCACGCGCCCAGGGCGGCGAGCCCCACGCCGCCGACGCCGGCGATCCAGGACCAGATCGGCACCCAGGCGCGCGAGCGGGGCAAGAGGAACGGCAAGGACAGCGTCGCCAGCACGCCGCCCGCGACACCGACGGCGATCGTGGCAGACACGGGAGCGTAGACGGGCTGGTACAGAACCCAGCCTGCTCCGAGCGTCGCGACTCCACCGATCCCGAGGATCCAACCGGCGGCGCTCGGCCTCGGGGCGTCCTCCTGCTCGCTTGCCGGAGGCGCGGCCGGCATCCGCTCGGCCGGGCTCGGAGCCGGCAAAGCGATCGACGCCGCTGGCCCGATTGGCGGCGTCCACGTCTCGATCGGCGCCGGCGGCGTCGCGGAGACGTCGACGGAACGACCGGCCACGAGCGCCTCGACGGCGCGGCCGACCTGCCCTCTGACGAAGCTCAGGTCCGGCTCGACACTCGCGATGACGGACGCGACGACCGCTCCCGTCTCCACGTCGATGCGGTCGAGGCGAGCCCGCTGGCCATCCATCGGCGTGAGGGCCACCGCGGTCGCCGCTCCGAGCGTCCGCGAGATCTGCCGCACGTCGCCGAGTCGGTTCGTCTCCTCGTGATCCCGGTCCGGGTAGCGCAGCGACAGCACGCTCGAGGTGGCGAGCGCGTGGTCGAGCCGCGTGTCGACGTAGATCCGCGCCTGCTCGGCGCCCAGGACGCGCCTGTGGACCCGACCTGGCTCATCGCCCTCGCACTCGACCTGCACCCTGTACTCGCCGGCCACGAGCGCGGGCAGGTCGAGCGGCGTGCGGCCCTGCCGGCGCCCGTTGAGGTAGACCGTGCAGCCAGCCGTGTCGCTCTCGATCCGCAGCGATGCACGCGCCGTGACGCGAAGCTCTGCCCGGACCTCCGCGAGAAACCCGATCACCGGCGGCGGGTGCTCCTCCGGATCGGGCTCGATGTCCGGGACGAGGTTCAAGCAACGCATGGCCTGCTCGCGCGCCCTCGCCCGATCGCCCGCCTCGAGCAGCGATCGCACGAACTGCAGGCAGCCGTTCTGGATGAGCCGAGCCGTCTGGGCCTCCCGGTTGAGTGATTCGTAGCCCGGACCGATCAGGAGCTCCAGTTCCTGCATGTCGCGCAGCGCGGCGCGCTGCCGCCGCATCGCGGCGTTGAGCGTGAGCGAGTCGACCACCCGCGCGATCTCGTTGACCGCCGATCGGTCGATCGGCGCCGCCTCGGAGCTGGCTCGCTCCAGGAACAGGCTGCGCGACTCGGCGGCGGACAGCACCGCGACGCCGCCGCCCGCGAGCGCCCGGACGGCCGACTCGACCGCCCCGCCCCAGTCGCCTGCGCGCGGTCCGCCCGAGGAGAGCACGACGACCCACTGCCGCGGCGCCTGTCCCAGGCTCGAGGACGGCAGCGTCAACAGCCCGGCGAGCAGGGCGGCGCGCACGCCCGGCAGCATACCTCAACGCAGACGGAGGACGATGGACCTGCGCTCTCCCGGGGCGAGCTCGACGACCTGTGTGACGGTCGGCCGCGCGTGCCCGGCTCCCACGACGTGACGGCCCGGCGCCAGCTCGAGGCGCGCGCTGCCACGCTCCAGCGGCCGCCCGTCGATCCACAGCCGGCCCCATGGCACGACGGTCGCCTGAAGCACGGACCGCCGCGCCCGCTCGCCCACCGGGCGGCGAGCCGATGCGTCGGCGCCCGGCGGCGGCGAGCCTGCATCGCTCGCGCCCGGCGGCGGAGCCTCCACCGGAGCGATCGCCGGTGCGAGCGGCGCCGGGAGCGCGACCGGGCCGGGCGCGGGAAACAGGACCGGGGGAGCGGCAATCGGCGGCGTCGGGGACCGGTCCGGCGGGTACGCAATCGCGACATATGCGAGGAACGCGGTCAGGCAAAGCAAGAAGATGCCGCCGGCGGTCAGGAGACGGTCGCGAAGCGAGGCTCGTTCGATCTGCTGCGCGGGCTGGCCGGGCGGTGCGCCGGTCAGCTCGGCCGCACCGTCGAGCTGGCCGGGGACGGTCTGCTTCGGCCGCACGCGGCTGGCGAGCGCTCCGACGTCACGCCGCGCGACGGCGTGCAGCCCCGCGGCGGCCAGCGCCTCCAGGGCCTCGGTCGCGGTCGCGAAGCGGTCCGACGGCGCATGGGCGAGGAGGCGCTCGACGACTGCCGCCAGAGGAACGGGCGTCTCGGGGGCCACGTGCGCGATGGGCCTGCGGACGTCGCTCAGGAGCCGTCCCATCGTCTCGCTCATCGTGGCGCCGTCGAAGGGCCGCGCCCCGGACAGCGCCTCGAAGAGGACGACGCCGAGGGAGAAGAGGTCGCTGCGCCCGTCGACGACCTCCGCGCGCGCCTGCTCCGGCGAGAGGTAGGGGATCTTGCCCTTGACCGAGCTGGTCGCCGTCGCGCCGCTCGTGCCCATGGCCCTGGCGATCCCGAAGTCGGTGAGCTTGACCTCGCCCGCGTAGCTCACGAGGACGTTCGACGGAGACAGGTCGCGGTGCACGACGCCGTCGGGCTGCCCCGCGCGAGTCCTCGCGTGCGCGTAGTCCAGCGCGTGGAGCAGATCCGAGGCGATGACGCCCACGACCCGCGCGCCGAGCCTGTGTCCCGGGCAGACGCGAAGTATCGAGCACAGGTCCACCCCGTCGACGAGCTCGAGCGCCATGTAGAGGCGGCCGTCGACGTCGCCGAAGTCGATGACGCCGACGATGCCCGAGTGCCGCAGCGAAGCGCCGATCCTCGCCTCGTCGAGGAACATGCTCTCGAACGCGTGGTCGCCGCAGAAGTCTGGCAGCACGCGCTTCAGGCACACCCGCTGCTCGAAGTCGCCGGGCCCACGGCGAACGGCGAGGAAGGTCTCCGCCATCCCTCCGTGCCCCAAGCGCCGCACGATCTCGTAGGGGCCGAAGGTCTCCCTCATCGACAACCCGTTTGCCGGGTCAGGGTACCACGGACCGACAGCAGCGCGCGCCGGCGTTCCCCTGGTAGACTGCGCTGGTGCGCGAGCTCGGAGGCTACAGGCTGGAAAAGGTCCTGGGCTCCGGTGGCATGGGCGTCGTCCACCGCGCGACGCCACGCTCTGGCGGCGACCCGGTCGCGCTCAAGATCTTGGCTGCCCATGCGTGCGCGGGGCTCGCGCGCGAGCGGTTCCGGCGCGAGGCCGAGGCGGCGGCGGCGCTGCGTCATCCGAACGTCGTGCGAGTGCTGGATCTCGGCGAGACGCCGGAGGGGGATCTGTGGCTCGCGATGGAGCTGCTCGAAGGAGAGGACCTGGGCGCGCGGCTCGCTCGCGGGCCGCTGGCCGCGGACGAGGCCGTCCGGATCGGATCCGCCGCGGCCGAGGGTCTCGCGGCCGCGCACGCGGCGGGGATAGTTCATCGCGACGTCAAGCCCGCGAACGTCTTCGAGTGCGTGGACGGCACGGTCCGCCTGCTGGATTTCGGGCTGGCCGTGTCGATCGCCGACGCCGAGGCGACGCGGTTGACCGCGGCCAGCACGATCCTCGGGACGCCGGGCTACATGGCCGTCGAGCAGGTGCAGGGAAGGCGCGACGAGGATCCTCGAACGGACGTGTGGGGGCTGGGCGCGACGCTGTACCACGCGGCCTCGGGCAGGACGCCCTTCGCCGCGTCGTCCGTCATGGCCGAGCTCGTGCGGGTCGTCACGGACGAACCAGACGAGCTTCCCGCGTCCGTGCCGCGCTGGCTGCGGGAGATCATCCTGCGGGCGCTCCAGAAGGACCGATCCGCTCGCTGGCAGTCGATGGGCGAGCTCCGCGAGGCGCTGGCCGGCGGGCTCGAGTCGGAAGGTCGCACGGCGTCGGCTCCCACGATCCGGGCCGAGAGGAGCGGCGAGACGTCGGGGATCCTCACGCTATGGGAGGAGGTCCGGATCCTCTCCGTGCTCTTCGTCGAGGACGTCGGCGATCTCGGCGCGTTCGAAGGGGCCGTGCGCGCGCACCGCGGCGTGCCCTCGGCCTTGCCGGGACGGCGCGCGGCCGGCGTGTTCGGGGGACAGGCGTGGCAAGGCGACGAGGCGGAGCGCGCCGTGCGCGCGGGCTTGCAGGTCCGTGCGGCATCGGCGGCGGCTCGGATCGGCGTCGCCACCGGCCGAGGCGTCCGCGCGCGCCCCGGCGAGGTCGCGGGCGCGGTCGTCGAGGCGGCCAGGGCAGCTCTGTCACCCGAGGGCGTCGGGACGGACGATGAGACCCGCCGGCGCATCCGTGGTGGCTTCGACCTCGAGCGCGACCGAGTCGTCGCGGCTCGCCCGGGTCGGGCGGTTGCCGGCGTGCGCGGGCTCGGCGGCGCCGACACTCCGCTGGTGGACCGCGAGGGCGAGCTGTCGATCCTGCTCTCGACGCTCCGGCAGGTCGTCGAGGGTCCACAATCCGCGGGGATCCTCCTCGTGGGTCCCGCCGGGATCGGAAAGAGCAGGCTCCTCCACGAGCTTCACGTGCGGCTCGAGGAGATGGCGGAGCCGATCCTGTACCTCGTCGCCCGCGGCGAACGGCACCGCACCGTGCAAGGCTGGCATGCGATCGCCGGCGCCCTCCGCCTCTTCCTCGAGCTTCCGGAAGGCACGGCTCCCGACCGCGCGCGACAGACGCTCCTGGAGCGCTGTCCTTCTCGCCCCTGCGCCGAGTTCGTCGGCGAGATCCTGGGCGCGACCTTCCCCGAGACTCCCCACCTGCGCACGGCGCGCTCCGACCCGGGCGTGATGCACGATCGCGTCGTGATGGCGCTGGGCGACCTCGTGGAGGATCTGACCTCGCGACACGCGGCCGTCGTCCTCGCCGTCGAGGACGTGCACTGGGCGGACTCGCCGAGCATCGAGCTCGTCGAGGTTCTCCTTCGCCGTCTGGAGCAGCGACCCTTCTTCGCGATCGGCACGGCGCGACCGGAGCTCGTGGCCCAGCTCCAGGAGATGCGCAGGATCGTCCTCCCGGGGCTGTCCCGCCAGGCGACCAGGGCAATCGTGCGGGCCGTCATCGGCGAGGACTCGAGCGCGGATCGAATCCACGAGCGTGCGGCGGGCAACCCCTTCTTCGCGGAGGAGCTCGCGGTCGCCCTGCGACAGGGGCGAGACCCGCGCGAGCTGCCGACGTCCGTCGAAGGCACCGTCCAGGCGCGGCTCGATGCGCTCCCCCGCCGGCAGAAGGACCTGCTCAGACGGGCCTCGGTCCTCGGCAGACGGTTCTGGATGGAGGCGCTTGCCGCCATGGGCGAGGGCGAGCCGCTCTCGCTCCTCCTGCGGCTGCAGAGACGGGAGCTCGTGGCGCTCGAGCCTCGGGGCCGTCTCGCGGGGGTGAGCGAGTGGCGTTTCCGGCACGCGCTGGTGCAGGAGGTCGCGTACGAGTCGCTGACCGAGGAGCAGCGGGTGAATCTGCACCGTGCCGCAGGCCAGTGGCTCGCCGACCGTCCCGATGCCCCACCCATGGAGGTGGCTCGCCACCTGGAGCAGGGCGGGGAAGCGGCGGGCGCCCTGCCCCACTTGCTGCGCGCGGTCGAGGGGGCGTTTCGCGAGGGCGACGCGCTGCTCGCGCTCGAGGCATCGGGGCGCGCGCTCGCGCAGCCGATCGTTCGTGACGAGGCCTTTGGCCTCCGCGCGATGCGGGCCGAGGTGCTCTACTTCCTCGGGAGAGGCGACGAGGAGGCATGCGAGCTCGAGGCGCTGGCGTCGCTCGCGTCGTCGCGGGCCCAGGAGATCCTGGTTCACGAGCGCAGAGCCCGATACCTCCAGCAGCGCGCCCGCTACGCCGAGGCGTCGCAGGCAGTCGAGGCGGGCCTGCTGCTGGAGCCGGACTCCGTGGCTCTCCTGGTCGAGGACGCCTTCGCGAAGGCCCACGCGGGACGTCCGGTCGAGGGGTTCGCGCCCGCGCGGAGGGCGCTCGAGCTGGCCACGGGGGCGGACGACGTCGTCGGCCGTGCTCGTGCGCTCCTGGCGCTTTCCTTCTGCCACGGAACGCTGGGTGACGTGGGCGCGGCCATGCCACTGCACCATGAGGTCCTGCTCCTGTACGAGGACGCCGGCGATCCGAGGAACGCCACGCTGGCCCGGATGGCGATCGGATACTGCTCCCTGCTCGTCGGGCGCTACGCCGACGCGATCTCCGAGCTCGAGAGGTCGCGCGACCTGTCCCGGGCCGCGGGCAACCGCGTCGGCGAGGGGTTCGCGCTGCACAACCTGGGGCTCGCGTATGCCCGGGCAGGCGACGTGGAAGCGGGGCTCGCGGCCGAGATCGCCTCGTTCGAGCTCGCGGCCGCGACCGACCACACCAGGCTCGGGGCCTACGCCTCCTGGTACCGGGCGCAGATCCTCTTCGAGGCGGGCCGGGTTGCCGAGGCGTGGGACGTCTTGAGCGACGTGCTCCACCGGACCGAGGTCGCCAAGGGAGCCCTGGCGTGCGAGCTCGGCGCGCTCAGTGCGGCCATCCTCTCGGCCCTCGGCCGGCGAGCGGAGGCGCGCGATGAAGCCGTGCGGGCGCTGGCTCTCCGCGACGCGGCCGGCGGAATCGGCGAGCTCGAAGCAGACCTGTTCCTCGCCGCCCACGACTCGGGCATGGAGGGCGCGCTGGCGAGGGGCCTCGAATCGCTCATGGACCGCGCTGGCCGGATCTCCGATCCCGACGTCCGCCGCAGCTTCCTCGAGGCAGTCCCCGCCCACGCTCGCCTCCTCGCGCTGGCCCGCGACTCGGGCTTGCCGGGCACCCCCGAGAGCCGGGAGCTGCTTGCAGCATGGAACTCCAGGTGGCCATAATGGCCGCATGGACGTCTCGGTCCGAGATCTCAAAGACCATTTGAGCGAGTACCTGCGGCGCGTGGAGAAGGGTGAGCGGCTGGTCGTCACCGACCGCAAGCGCGCGATTGCCGAACTCGGACCCGTGTCGCGCGGCCGCATGACGCACGACCAGTGGTTCGCATTCCTCGGCGAGCGCGGCGAGCTGTCACGCGCCAGGAGACCTCGCAAGTTCGTAGACGTGAAGCCCACGCGGATCCGGAACCAGCCGCTCTCAAAGACCATCCTCGATGGGCGTCGATGATCTACTTTCTCGATGCCAGCGCTCTCGCAAAGCGATACCTGGTCGAGGTCGGCACCGACCGCGTTCGCCTGCTGTTCCGGCGTAACGCCGAGATCGTCGTGTCGCGGATTTCCGAGGTCGAGGTCGCGTCCGCGCTCGTGCGTCGCATGAGTGCGGGCGACCTCGACGAGCACGATGCCGAGATGCACCTGGCAACACTGACCCAGGACATGGCGGCATTCGCTGTCGTGGAGATCAGGAAGCCGGTCGTAGCCAGCGCGCGCGAGCTCGTACGCGAGCACGGGCTTCGCGCCTACGACGCCATGCAGCTCGCGGCGGCGTTGCGGGCGAAGGGGACCGCGCCGATCACGTTCTTGTGTGCCGATGGCGAGCTGGCCGATGCCGCCGTGGCGGAGCGGCTTCGTGTCGAGCGCCTCGGCTGACCACCTGATCGAGCGTGGAAGCCGGAGCTACTGAGGGGAAACCGCGCGGGTGTACTCGACGGGCATCTCGTCGACGGGCGTCGCGACGGGCGGGTGCGACTCCTCCGGAGCGTACTCGGTCTCGCCCCAGAAGCCGTCGAACTGGCGCTCCATGGCCTGGACGACGTGCGGGATCTGCACGACGTAGATGTTCTCGAAGTTGTTCTTCGTGCTGTCGGAGCCGTACCAGAACGCGTCGTTCGTGAAGTTCGCCGCGCCGCAGACCACGGTGTCGGGCTGTCCGTCCGCGCGGCCGCGGGCGATGACGAACTTGTTGTGGTGGAGCAGGTGCATGTCGCTGTTGGTCTCGATGAAGCGAGCTTCGAACCGCGAGGTGTCATCGTTCGCCGCCGTGCGCAGCTTCCACACGTTCGTGTTCTCGAACGGCATGTTGTCGCCGAGGTCCTGCTTCTCGCCCTCCCTGGGGTAGAGCCAGTACAGGTCGTCGTCCGCGACCAGCCGCGCCGAGAAGTCGTCGTCGGAGGTCAGGCGGTTCCTCAGTCCGGCCTGCAGATAGAAGAGGCTGAAGCGGTGGGCCGCGACGTCCACGCTGGACGCGGTCTCGAGCGCGGCCTCGAAGCGGCGGCGGAGCTCCTGGCTGTCGCCACGGTCGGGGAGGAAGAACGCTCCGATGTCGCTCTCGGGCTGGGCCTGGACCGACGCCCGGCAGTTGTCCAGATACTCGGTGAAGGCCTTGCGGGACCGGTAGGCCTGCGTCCCCTCGTCCCGCAGGGCGTTCGCCACGCAGACGTGGGACTGCGTGAAGTACGACGACCGCGCGACCTCGAGGAAGTGCCAGTTCTCCTGGTGCAGGACCGTGCCCGAGGACATGTTGCCGCTCGAGTAGACCAGCTTCACGTAGGTGGTGCCGTCCTCGTCCGCCGTGTCGTTCGGGCCGGCCTGGGTCGGGTTCACCATGAGGAACTTGTTGTGGTGGTAGCCGACGTCGCCCGTGTTCCCGCGCTCGAGGATGGTCACGTTGGACGGGCTGCACTGCGCCACCTCGGCCGCGGCCGAGCCGTCCTGGCCGCTGTCCTTCACGAACGTGACCTTCACGTTCCGCTGCGCGGCCTGGCAGAGCGCGTTCTTCACCGACTTGTTGGAGAACGAGAAGTAGGCGGCGAAGATCTCGTCGCCCTCACCCGTCGCCTCGATCCACGACTTCAGGCGGTGAAGCGGGCTCGCCGGCCGAGCGCCCGAGGGCCCGGAGTCCCTCTGCGGGAAGCAGTACGCGTTCTCGTGGGTCGTCGTCCGCGTCCCTCCGCCGACCGTGCCGACCTCCTCTTCGAGGTCGTAGGGACCGCACATGGGGTTCGTGAACAGGACGTCGTAGCTCCGATACCTCAGAGGCGCCGAGCCCACGCTCGCGGCCTCCTCTTCGGAGGCCGGTCCGCCGATGCAGCTCGCGCCGATGGCGAGGCCGAACAGGATGGAAAGCTTGCGGGTGACCATGCTCGTCTCCTTGGGTCCTCGTACTACTCGGCGGTCTCGGGATCCGGCAGCTCGTCGTCGGCGCCAGGCTGGGGCGCGCACCGCTCGGCGCATGCCTCGTAGTTCACGTCACCCTCGCGGGCCAGACAGAGGGAGTAGCACCACCCCCAGGACTCGGTCGCGAAGCCCTCTCCGGTCTCGGCGAGCGGGTCCCGGCAGCTCTGCAGACTCGCGCCGAACCCCGAGCAGGTGCTCCGATCCTCTGCCGCCCAGCACAACATCTCCGGATGGGACTCGAGGCCCGGGAGCTCGGCCGACACGGTATTGTGAGGAACGCAGTCGTCGAGGCAGCTCCGGACCTCCTGCACGCACTCGGCGCCGCGACCGGCAAACGTCGCCAGCCGCCCGACCGTCGCACGACACGCGCCCTCCAACGACTCGCCCGTGCAAGCGCCGCCGCAGATCGCCGGCATGGTCTCGCCGCGCAGGCAATCCTCGAAGACGCCGCCCACCGCAGCGCCGTCCATCTCGGCGTCCCACGCGAGCGCGTCCAGCGCGCAGTCCCGGGCCTCGCCGATGCAGGCGCCCGCGAGCTCGGGGTCGAGGGCGTCGCCCCGCATGCAGGGGCCACCGACGCACTCGAGGTCGATCTGATAGGAGCCGCTTCCGCGGTTGCTCCAGGGGAAGGACACGAACGTGTAGAAGCCCGTGCTCGGGATCGTCCAGGTCTTGTCCACCGCGTCGCCGCGGACCGCCACGCTCTGGTGCCGTACGGCCACCGAGTACTTCGGCGACTTGAGCGCGAGGCCGGGGTCGAGGTCGCCGTCCAGGCGCGTCAGGCGGACGCGGATCTGGTCTCCACGCCGGAGCAGCGCCAGGTGATACCCGTGCTCGTCGTTCGTGGCGAACCCCTGGACGCAGCCACCGTAGGAGAGCGTGCTCGAGCACTCGAGCTCCTGCGCCATGCCGCTCCCGCTCTCGCTGGAGGTCGACACGGTGCAGGCGGCAACGGCCACCAAGGCGGGAAGGAGCGAACAGGGACGGACGATCATGCGGGGGCCTCCGGAATGGTCCGGGCGCCGGCCCTCGCAAGCTTCGCGCCACCACGCGAGCCTCGATTTCCCCAAAGGAATTGCGCCGGCCTGGTCACCCAGGTCGCGGTCAGCTTGGCTTGGCTGGCCAGTACCTCAGCACACCTTCGACGGAGGATCCGGAGGCGGGGGCGGGCTCTCGGGCATCTCTCCCCCGACTGGCCAGTCGAGGCCGGCGAGGGTGGGTCGGAGGGCGCCTAGCTGCTTCTGCAGGCGTGGGATCCCCAGACGGGCGCGCGCGTCGTGCCTCAGGCAACCGCGCAACAGGCCCACGAGCGGGGCGAGCTTGGGCTCGGCGGCCAGGTGGACCACGGGCCCCGGCGCGCCGTCGTGCGACAGGTGAGCCCCGATCAGCGCGACCTCCGTGGGTGCGGCGAAGAGCGTCCGCCCGGTCAGCGCCTCGAACAGCGTGCATCCGAACGCATAGACGTCCGCGGCCATGGGCGTCGGCGACGAGCCCTCGGGCGAGACGCCCCACACCTCGGGTGCGCCGTAAGAGCCCGTCAGGCACCCCGGCCGGAGGTTCCGTCCCGTCAGGCCGAAGTCGACGAGGACCGGGACCCCGGTGGGGCGAACGACGACGTTCGCCGGCTTGACGTCGAGGTGCCCGAGACCGGCGGCGTGCATCGCCGCGAGCCCCGCGAGGACGCCCTCGAGGAAATCGAGCGCGAGATCGGTCGTCAGCGCTCCCGAGGCGATCAAGCGTTCGAGCGTCGTGCCCTCGATGAACTCCATCACCAGGATGGGCTTGGGCCGGGCCGCCAGGTCGAACGTGACGAACCCGGCGAGGTTCTGGTGTCGCGGCAGCTCGAGGAGCGCGCCGGCCTCTTGCCGGAAGCGCGCCATGAACTCGTCCTCCGAGAGGCTGCGCGCCGCAGTGCTGTCGTAGTCCGGGACCTTGAGCGCGAACTGCTCGGCGTTCGGCTCATGGCGGTCCTCTGCGCGCCTGGCGAGGAAGACGGAGCCGACGCCGCCGGTCCCCAGCGGGCGCATGACGTAGAAAGCCCCGAGGGTCCGGCGCGCCGGCATCCAGTCGGGGAGCGCCACCGCCGGCGGCAGGGACGGAGCCGCGGGAAGGATCGAGCCGGACACTCGCAGGAGCTCCAACCGGGCGAGCGTCTCCGAGACGACCTGGGCGACTGCGCGAGGAAGCCTCGCCTCGAGAGCCAGGCGCACGTCCACGAGCGCCTCCGTGAGGTCGCCGCCGCCGCCGCCGCGGAGCGCCCGTTCGACCGCGAGGAGCACGGGTTCGATGGTCGCCGTCTCCGCTGACACGACCTCCGGCGTGAGGCCGGCGAGGCGCTGCCGCGCGCCGGCGAGGAGCTGGGAGAGCGCCGCGATCTCGCGGTCGAGCTGTACGAGCGCGGTCAGCTCCTGCGTCTGCGGATCGGCCAGCATCGTCAGGGCGCTCGCCTCCGCGATGGCGTCGAGCGAGCGACCGGCCCGCGCGAGCACGGCGCGGAGCACCTCCGTCCGGCCCTGCGCATCGTCGGCCAGGGTGCGACCGAGATGCACCAGGCCGTCGATCCAGGTTCCCACGACGTCCTCGTCCAGCACGCCGTCGTGCTCGACCTTCCGCTGGAACGTGGCCCAGGCCCCGAGCGCCGTCTCGAGCTCGGGCTGCATCGAGGCTTCGGCCAGCGTCTCGATCTCGCGCGCGCCCAGCCGGAGCGCGGCGACGAGCGTCACGTCGGCCGCCTCGCACATTCCGCTCCGGCACAGGCCGTCGAGCGCCCGAGCGAGCCCCGCGCACAGCATCCGGCGAATGCTGGAGGACGGATCGTCCGTGAGCCTGTCGAGGAAGATCCTCGCGGCACGGAGCCATCGGTCGCGCACATGCGCGCCGCGGCTCGAATCGTCCTCACCGCGTGTCGCCTCGGCATCGACGAGGTGGAGCAGGGCCCTGAGCCTGAGCTGGCGGAGCGTGCGCTCCGGCACCTCGATGCCGCGGACGATCGGCGCCTGCTCTCGAGCCGAGAGCCACTGGGCGAAGTCCTGGTAGACCATCTCGAGCTCGGCCACTGGCGCGTCCTCGCCACCCGGGGGCCGTCCGAGCAGCAGCAGGTCCCTGAGCGTCGCCTGCTCGAGCAGGCCCGCGTCGATGTCGCGGATGAGTGAGTACGAGACGGTGCGAGTGCCACGGGGGTCGGGCGCGTCGTCACTGACGACGGCGAGGTCCCGGAGCTTGACGAGCTTGCCCTGCGCCTCGGCCAGGGCGGCCCGGGCGAGCTTGTGGGCGCGCGCCGCTCCCTCGTCCACGAACGCGGCGACCGCGAGCGCGATCCGACCCCTGAGAACGCTCGAAGGGGAGGCGAGCTCGCGGAAGACCTCCTCGCGCTGCGCGCGGTCCGAGTCGCCCTCGAGCGCGGGCGCGACGCTGTGCCGGGTGGGTGCCGGGGACTGCCGCAGCTTCTCGGCGGCCTTCTGGCCCGCGGGCGTCGCCGAGATCTCACTCATCAGGCCGGCGACGTTCTCGGCCGCGTCGAACGACGCCTTGGCGGCGACGAGCTCCACGAGCTGCTCCGCTGCCTCGGGCTCGCAGTCGATGATCCTCGGGAGCGCCCAGAGCATGGTCGCCGGGATCCCCGGGTCGCGGATGCACAGCGAGCTCCTCAGGAGCTCCGCGGCGGCGCGGAGCCCGGGCCCAGGGGCGACCGCGATCGACGCGGCGATGGAGACTGCCGCGCGCCGCCACTCTGTCGGCGTGTGGGCGGGGCTGGCCCCGGCGCGCACCTCGTCCGCGAGCGACTCGTCGATCGAGCCCAAGAGGCCCCTGGCCACGGCGACGTGCCTCCACACCAGGGGCTCCCTGTCGGCCAGGAGACGGTCCCACGAACGCCGGACGGCCTCCCCGCGCATCTGCCTCGCCGGGTGCTCGTCGCCCTCGACCGCGCGGCGGACCGCACCCATGGCCGCACGCTCGAGGAGCCTGGCCGCCGTCCTGCGCGCGGGCAACGAGCCCGACGAGGGCGACGCGATCCACTCGCGCGCGTGCTCGCGGCGCGAAGCGAGAGCGAGCGCGAGCGGCTCGACGGCGACCGCGCCGCCCGAAGGTAGCTCGAGGCACAGCCCGATCCTCGAACGCAGCGCGTGCCCGGACAGCGCCTTCTTGCTCGCGAGCGCCATCCTCGTGGCGACCGCGGCGAACGTCGCGGCCGTTCCGCCGTGCAGGCGCAAGAGCGCCTTGCGGCCGACCTCGCGGCGCAAGTCGCCCGGCGGAAGCGCGGCGGCGAGCTCGTAGAGGGCAAGCGCCGCCGCCGGCGGCGAGAGCCAGTCGAGGTTGTCCGCGAGCCCGGACTCGAGAGCGACGCGGACGCTCCTTTGGAGCGCGTCCGGCCTGATGCCGTCGAGCAGGCCGGGCCCCGGCTCGGAGGCCGCGCGCGCGACGCTCGCGAGGCTCTGTCGCCAGCTCGCCCGGCGCGCGGCCGGGTCCGTGAGCGAGGCGAGCTCGATCAGGCCCATCAAGTCGTAGGAGGCTCGTCCCCGCAACGACCGAAAGAGTATCAAAGGAGCGCGCCAGCGCGTCATTTTCGGCGATCCGGGCTCTCCCGGGACCCGGGTGTCATCCGGCGGCCCTCGCCCGGTGGTGATAAGATTGCCCATCCATGTCCTCGATCCCCATCGCCGCTGCCAGAGCGGCCGCGCAGCACGTCATCCAGAACCCGCTCGCGATCGTCAAGGCCGCGCGCCGCGCGATCGGCCTCGAGCTCCCGATCCCGCTGTCGGCCGTACGGTGGATCGCCGGCCGGCTGGGCGGCTCGAAGGCACCCAAGGACCTCGAGATCCACCCCACGCCGCCGGGGTTGCGCTTCTCCGCGACGCTCGAGCTCATGAAGACGCCAGTCAGGGCGTCCGCGGTGATCTACATCGAGGACGTCCGCCTCGACGACGAGGAGATGCGGGTCGAGGTGCGCCTGTCCGACGTCGCGCTGCATCTCGCGGGCGAGTCCGAGACTCCCGTCGCGACGCTCTTGAAGTCGGGCGCCCTCGATCTGTCCAAGCCAGGCAACTTCGTCAAGGTGATGCCGCGCCGTCCGGCGGTCATCGTCGAGGCCCGGGACGACCGCGTGGTGCTCGATCTCATGAACGTTCCCCGCCTCGGCAAGAGCGAGCGCGTCCGCCAGATCCTCGGCGTCTTGACGCCGGCGTTCGGCGTCCGCTCCATCCGCACGAACGAGGACGACATCGTCGTCGCGCTCAGGGCCTCCCCGCTGGGCCTCCTCGGCTCCGCGGCCGCGCTGGGCGCGCTCTGGCGCTCCAGGCGCGGGTACAGATAGCGGTCAGCCCCCAGCGCCGTCAGGAGGGTTGAACAGGAAGGCGGGAAGGAAGACCGGATCTCCCATCTTCCCGTCTTCCTGTTGATCACTCCAGGGGCTGACGGCCAGCGGCTACTCTGCGAAGACGTCCGTCCGCCCGACGTCGATCTCCCGTGGGATCGCGTACTGTCCGGCGACGCCGACCGTCACGATGTGCCTCCGGATCGCCAGGTCGTCCTCGCCGCCCGGCGTGCCGATGAGGCGCTGGAACCTCCACTCGTACTGGCCGTAGACGCTGACGTAGTCGCCGATCTCGTAACGGACGCCGGCGGTGGCGCCGAGCGAGTCGTGGGTGAGCCCGAGGTCGCCGAGGACCTCGACCGCGTGGCGGCCGTCGAACGCCCCTTGGAAGTTCAGGTCGTCGTCGAGCGGGTTCGGGTAGAAGCCGAGGTCCACGATCCCGGCGTCCTGGACCGCGCTGCCTGCCTGCACGCCATAGGCCCCGTAGGTGTGCTCGTATCGCAGCGTCGCGCGCAGCCTGGGCCCGCGGAACTCCGTGCTCGCGCCCAGCGTCGGGCCGACGTAGTTGTCGTCGGACTCGGGATCGAGCGACATCGCGTAGACGCCGCCCGCAAACGCCGTCGCGCTCCACCACTCCACGAACCTGTGGGTGAAGACGAGCGCGCCGTTCAACGCGTAGCGCCCGGGGCTGTCGAAGAAGCTGCCGCCGGGGACCGTCGGGGAGAAGAAGTGACTGTAGACCGCACGCATCCCGATCTGGTTGTCGTCGTTGAGCGCCCTCATCAGGTCCAGCTCCACCTGCGGCGACAGACTGTCGAAGGTGATGATCGGGTTGTCGGTCGTCACGCCGTCCAGCGTCCGGCGGAACAGGTAGGACGCGGCGGCATCGAACGTCGTCGTGTCTCCGATCTCGAAGTGATAACCGATCCGCCCGTGGTTCAAGATGTAGTGTGTGAGCTGCGAGCTGACCTCGGGTGAGGCGGCCCTGACGACGTCCATCTGGCGGAGCGTGTTGTCCGTTCCATACGTGAGCTGCTCGAACGCGTCGGCGGTCGCGGTGCTGCCGATCTGCCAGTGGCCCCTGAGCTCGCCGCGGTGCGACAGCTCGGCGTCGCTCGCGTCGAAGTCGTAGAACGTGAACCCGCCAACGTACTCGAGCAGGTAATCGCTCGTGTCGTACGTGAGCCGCCCGTGAGCCCGCGGCCCGAAGACGCTCATGGTCCCGCCGTGGGTGTCGCCCGCCTCGTCCCTGATCACCGCCGAGTTGTAAGCCTGCGAGAGCTCGGCGCCGAGGATGAGCTGCCCTCCCAGGAGGAGCACGTGAACGGGCGACAAGGTGCCTAGAGCCTATCCGAATTGTCGGATCTGGCAACCGGAGCGAACGCGCCCAGCCACTCGAGGATCCTCTCGCGAGAGGCATCGCGCGAGTCCTGGAACATGAGGGAATGGTCGGCTCGAGGCAGCGTGCGGATCTCGCAGAGCCGCGAGTACGCGGGGACGCGATCGAGGACCTTCGCCTTGAGCTCGTCGTTGAACTCCGGCGTCTCGTTGTCGAGCTCGGCCATCAGGAACAGGATTCGCTTCTTCGCCTTCATCGCCACCTGGAAGGCCTCCCAGACGTGCGCGTTGAAGCGCGGATGGTCCGGAGCGACTCGCAGGCCGAGGCGAGTCAGCGTCCGGGTCACGTGGAAGCGCTCGTCGAGCCGGGCCACGAGGGCCCGCCTGGCGCGCCGGAGAGCGGCGACGGCAGAGGCGCGGAGCAGCCGGTAGTCGGACTTGCCGCCGAGGAGCCTCCGGTAGCTCTCGAGGCTCGTGAGCTTCTCCAGGTATCTGCGGCCAGCCAGCGCGGCGTCGCCTTCCCTCACGGCATCCAGAGCCTCCGAGTAGAGCACCGGCATCGCGATGCACACGAGGCTCGTCACGTCGTTCGGCTCCTGGGCGCACGCGAGGAGCGCCGAGACGCAGCCACCGCACTGGCCCAGGAGGTGTATCTCGCGATGGCGGAGGTTCTCTCGCACCCACCGGATCTGCTCGAGAACGTCGCGCTTGGCGACCCCCGACTGGATCCTCCGGAAGTAGGAGTCGAGCGGCACGTCCCTGGCGATCTCCCCTTCGCTGTCACCGGTACCCGTCTGATCGACGCGGAGCACGTGGTATCCCTCGGCCGACAGCGAGTCGCCGAGCCAGCGGAAGTAGTCGCCGACGCCCGTCTTGTTGAGGAGCCCCGCTTGCAGCACGATCACGGTCGCTCGGCGGTCGATCTTCCCGCTCGGCGCGGTGAGGATCCCGGCCATTCGCGCCCCTTCCGGGCTCCGCAGCTCGATGATCCGGCGGGCCGGGGGCGCGGTCGTCGGCGCGGAGGCGGGCGTCGCCGCCGCGGCCACTCCCGCGCCCGTGGCGCCGGCGAGGAAGCACGACAGCGCGCCCTGCACTGCCGGCATCTCGTGGCTCCAGGAGACGCGAGACCCCCACGCGAAGTGGCCGATCACCGCGGGGTGCAGCTCGCAGGGACCGCCGCGACCCAGGAGCTCCTTCCACTGGGAGACGTCCTTCTTCGGCGGCGCCTCGACCTGGGCGAAGGGCACGATCGCCGAGCGGCCCTTCCAGGCCTGAAGGTGCGGGATCGGATCGAGCGACTCGAGCTCCTCGAGGAGCGCCCGACCCAGCGGATAACCGTAGACCGAGATCGTTCCCCCGCGGGCCAGCTCCTCTCGCAGCGCGCTCTCGCCGTGTCGCAGCGCGCCGAAGTACTGATTCTGCAGGACGACGTTCGATCGCACGAGGCCCCGCCCGAAGACCTTGACGTTCGTAACCGGGTCGCACAGGACGAGGTTCGTGACGCCGGCCTCGCGCGCGGCGAGGAGCGCGATCACCGCGCCGACGTGGAACCCCACGAGGGCCACCGTCTCGAGGCCGGCTCGCGCCCTGAGGTGCAGGACGGCCGCAAGGACGTCCTCGACCCTGGAGCGGACCGTGGACCTCTCGAAGCAGCCGGAGCTCTCGCCCTCGCCGCGGTAGTCGAACCGCAGGACGGGATAGCCTCCGGCGGCCAGCTCCCTCGCCAGGACGAGCGTCTCGCGGTACGACCGGTGACGCTCCCGCCCGAGCGGCGCCACCATGACCACACCCACCCGCGCCTCGCCCGACGCGGGCAGGTCGACGCACCCGTAGAGGAAGCCATCCGAGTCCCTTGCCGGGAAGAAGGTGCAGGCCTCGCTGTACCCGCGCCTCGCGGCTGGCTCGTTTGTTCGGCGAATCTCGGCCGGATGCGACGCCATCGAGGATCGCAATGCTACCAGGAAATCACGCGCTCCCCCGCTACCCTCTTCGGCGGACGATCATGAGGCCGACCAGTGCCAGGAGCACGATGCCCGGGGCGCCGTCACCCCCGAGCCCCGGGAAGCGGCAGGCGCAGGTGTCGACGGGCGGGGAGCACGCGGCGCCGACGCCGTCGTTGTTGTTGTCGGCCTGGTCGGTGTTCGGGACGTCGGGGCAGTTGTCGCACGCGTCGGCCACCGTGTCCTCGTCCTGGTCGGGCGCGCAGGCGTCGCCGAATTGATCGAGGTCGCAGTTGTCCTCCTGAACGGGGTTGGCGACGTCGGGGCAGTTGTCCTGCTGGTCGATGTAGCCGTCGCTGTCCGTGTCGACGCTGCACAGGTCTCCGACTCCGTTGCCATCCGTGTCCCACTGGTCCGCGTTCGCCGTGCACGGGCAGTTGTCCTGCTCGTCGAGGACCCCGTCTCCATCGTCGTCGCCTATCGCGCACAGATCGCCCGCGCCGTCGCCGTCCGAGTCCGCCTGGTCCGGGTTGAACACGCAGTCGCAGTTGTCGCTGTCGTCGATGTAGCCGTCGCGGTCCGGGTCGCTGCCGTCACAGGGATCGCCGATGCCGTTCTGGTCGGCGTCCTCCTGTCCGGGGTTGGGCACGGCCCGGCAGTTGTCGTCGTCGTTCACGACCCCGTCGCCGTCGAAGTCCTGCCCCGGCTCGTCCGTCGGATCCGACGGGTCCGTCTCGCCCGTGTCGACCCGTCCGTTCTGGTTGGCGTCCTCGACGCCGTCCTCGACTCCCGCACCGTCGGTGTCGCGGTTGAACGGGTCGGTGTGGTTGCGGGGGTCCAGGTCGTTCAGCGTCGCATCCAGCAGATCCGTCGCGCCCACCTCGATGGTGTCGACGATGCCGTCCCCGTCGAGGTCGCGCTCGTACCACTCGTCCGGCAGGGCGGCCTCGAAGCCGTACAGGTCGTCGAACGCGCCGACGGGCGCCTCCTCGACGGTGCCCGCGCCCGCGTTGTCGTCCATGTCGTAGAACATGGCGCGGTCGTCCATGAAGTTCGTCTCGTACAACCTGTGGGTGACCCGGTCGTAGAAGAGCTTGAAGTCCACGTTGTAACCGCAGTGGCTGCTCGAATCCAACGAGGTCGGCGGCGCCCGGTAGTCGAGGGTGTCGAGCAACTCCTGCGAGTCCATGTCGAAGACCTGCACGTACCAGCTCTCCGGATGCTCGGCGACCGCGGGAGCGCTGTCCTTCGGCCGGTGACACGTGGGAGTGGTCCAGGGGATGAGGAAGATCCGGCGCTCCTCGGGGTCGACGCCGATGGAGGAGGCGGGAGTGATCGTCGGCATCTCCTCCATGACCGTCATCTCGCCGAACTCGCCGCCTCGCGCGTTCACCGTGCCGATGTCGAAGAAACGCGGCCTGATGTTGTTGGCCCACTCGGACGGCGCGGACCAGAGCACGCGGTCCGTCGGATCGAACGTGAGGTGATTGCCGTCGGTGGTCCAGTGGGCGCCTTCAGGATCGGGCGCCCGCGCGATGATCTGCCCGAAGTTGGCCGGGACCAGCGAGTAGGCGATGACCTCGCCTGCCGAGTCGTGGCTCGCGTTGCCGTCCGCGGTGCACTCGTTGCTCGCGTTGGGCGTCCCGCCGGAGCAGTTGTCGGTCTCCGTGGGCCCGCCGTCGGCATACAGGACTCTCAGGTACGGATCAATCGCGATCGAGCCCGTCGAGCCCGGGGTCGGGAACGTGCAGCTCCCTTCGTCGGGGTACAGCTCGAGCGTCGTCGCGTCGGCGCAGCGCACGAACTCCTCGTATGCGCCCGCGCCGCCGGAGCGGATGTAGAGGCGGTTCGTGAGCGGATCGTACGCGCCGTCGATGGGGTCGTACGCGACCCCCATCTGCGTGTAGCTCCCGACCGGGTCATCGCGGTCGAAGAAGATGAGGGCGTGCTCCACGTTCGAGAACCCGTAGACGATCGACTCGGGCTCGACGGGCTGAGCAGCGCCCAGGGCGGGGAGAAGGGCGAGAGCAAGCACACGGTAGACGAAACGCATGCCCGGAAATATACCAGAGCGCGGGCGCCGGTGGTGTGAGCCCAGGGGCCCCGATGGAGCCCGCGGTACCAGCGTGAGCCACGTCACCGTCATCGTCTCCTACAACCGGGCGCGCTTTCTCCCGATGGCGCTTCGCTCGATCGCGCGGCAGACCCACGCGGACCACGACGTCGTCGTCATCGACCTCGGGACGGACGACACCGGCAGCATCTCCAGCTCCTTCGATCGAGTGGCGCTCGTCCGGGCGCCGACGGTCTCGGCCGGTCGCAACGAGGCGATCCGCCAGACCAGGGCGGAGTACGTCGCGCTCCTCAGCTCCGATACGATCGCGGCCCCCGATCGCCTTCGCCGCCAGGTCGAGGAGCTCGACCGCGCTCCGCGCGCGGCCCTCTGCTACACGGACGTGTCGTTCTGCGACGAAGAGGGACGGGCGGCGGCGCCTCCTACCCATGCGACGCCGGGCGACCGGCCGAGCGGGGATCTCTACCGCCGGCTGGTCCTCGGCGGCAATCCGATCCTCGGCGCGACGGTGATGCTGCGGCGAACCGCCCTCGCCGAGGTCGGCCTCTTCGACGAGGATCCCGGCATCAGCCAGGACTACGACCTCTGGGTGCGCATGGCGCGCCGTCACCCCTTCCTCCATCTGCCATTCGCCCTGACGACCTACCGCGCCGCGACCTTCGCCATCCCCGAGGATGGCTCCGTCGCCGCCACCCGCCGGCACCTCGTTGCGTTCGAGAAGAGCGAGCAGCACGCCCGGGCCGACGGCCTCGAGCCTCGAGCGCTTCGCCGTCGGCGCGGCCAGATCCTCGCCGACCTCGGCTACCAGCTCCTCCTCGCGGGCTCGCACCGCGAGGCCCGCCACGTCCTCGCCGAAGCGTTCGCTCACCGACCCGATCCACGAACGGCCAGGTGGATGGCGGCGTCGCTGCTTCCCGCCGAGGCCGTCCGCCTGCTGCGCGCGGCGAGGGCGTGCTTTCGTTGATGCCGCCCAGCCCGCGCCCGCACTGGCCCTCGGTGTCCGTTTGCAGCGAGCCCGCACGGGCTGGCGTTCCGCTCCTCGCGAGCGTAGGTTGCGGCGCCAGGGAGGGGATGTCGAGCAAGAAGGTCGCTGGTGTGGTCGTCCTCGTCGCCGCCGTCCTGGCCTGCGCCGTCTCCCTCACGAAGCGCGGCCGGGGGAGCGGCGACGAGCGTCGCGCCTCGCGCGCCGCCCAGGCGAGGCGCGCCCCGGTCCTCTTCTTCACCGACATCACGAGCGGTCCGAGCCGCGGCGGCAGGGACGATCTCGGAGCTTTCGTCTCGATCTACGGTGACGGCTTCGGGGAGCGCCGCGGCCGTTCGACGGTGACGATCGGCGGCACCCGCGTCGCGCGGTACGTGGTCTGGGGAGAGGACAATGCAGTGGCGCGCGGTCAGGATCTGATCGTGATCCAGCCGGGCCCGAGGGCGGTCTCGGGCGAGATCGTCGTCACCGTGGACGGCCGAGCCAGCAATCCGCTGCCCTTCACGATTCGAAGCGGGAGGATCCACTTCGTCGCTCCTGACGCGCCGAATGCCCGGGACTCCAACCCGGGGACCTGGGAGCTGCCGGCGAGGACGCTCCATGGTCGCAGCCGGGACCTGCAGCCGGGCGACATCGTCTACGTCAAGGGCGGAAGGTTCGAGGAGGCGGACCCGCGCTGCCCGGGATGGGACGCCGTGCTCTGCATCTTCCCGGAAGACCACCCGAGCGGCACGCCCGGCGCGCCCGTCGCATACGTCGGCTACCCGGGCGACCCGCCGGTCCTGGGTGGCCCGGGGCCGATGCGGAGGGCGATCATCCTGGGTGACACGATGGCGCACTACGTCATCGCCGGCATGGAGTTCACCCATCGTGGGGGCCTCCTCGAGGTCCACGGCGAAGGTCACCGGATCGTGGGGAACTACTTCCACGACGGGATCCACTCGAACGGCGGCGTCATCGGAGTCGGTGGCGACACCGCGCACCACGCACTGTTCGGCAATCACCTGCGAGACAACGGCGAGGCAGGCGACAAGATGAACGGGTCGGGTCTCTACGTCCAGGGATTCGGCGTCAACCTGGACATCGACTTCGGCTGGAACCAGATCGAGGACCAGCGCGGGGCGCGCGCGATCCAGGCGTACGGCCATCGCGACGGGGACCGCATCGAGGACCTCCGCATCCACGACAACCTCATCTCGGGCTCCGAGCTCAACAACATCGTCCTCGGCGGCAGCGACGGCGCGACGCCGGTCCTCGGGACCGTCCACGTGTTCAACAACGTCATCGTCGGCTCCGGCGACTCGGGGCTGCGGATCAACGACCCGGAGGGCGCGGTCATCGTCGAGAACAACGTCCTTTACGACAACGGCTCGCCGGGCCTGAGCGGCGCTCGCGCGCAGCTTCACGTCGAGCGAGCCGGCACCGGCCGGGTCACCCTGCGCAACAACATCCTGTACGCGGGGTCGGACCAGTCGTACTTCCTGATCGGAACGGAGGCCGGCCCCTCGGCGATCTCCGCGAGCCACGACCTCGTCTTCGGCGCCGGGGGATGCCCGGAGTGGGACGTGGCCTGCGTCAACGCAGATCCGCTGTTCGCCGACGCGGACGCGCTCGACTTCCGCCTCCGCGCCGGGAGCCCCGCGATCGACGCGGGAGTCGCCACCGAAATCCACCACGACTACGTGGGAAACGCACGGCCACGGGGCGCGGCATACGACATCGGCGCGATCGAGCGCTAGCCCGACCCCGCGAGAGAGGGCGCGCGCCACTCGGCGCACGTCAAGCGGTAGAGCACGTGACGACGCAGCCCGTGACCCTCGGGGAGGCGCGGATGATCGAAGTCGTCGCTCGGGTCGTGGCGCATCCCCAGCTTCTCCATCACGCGCCGCGATCGCCGGTTGGCGGGGACCGTCATCGAGACGATCTCGGCGAGGCCGTGAGCCACGAACCCCCATCGCAACGCGGCCCGGGCCGCCTCGGTCGCGTAGCCGTGGAACCAGTGCGCCGCGGCGAGCCGCCAGCCAACCTCGACACAGGGAGTGAAGTGCGCCTCGAACGTCGGCCGCGACAGGCCCGCGAAGCCGATGAAGTCCGCCACGCCCGGCACCTCGATGGCCCAGAGCCCATACCCGTGGGCCTCGAAGTGCGACCGGATGCGCCCGGCGGCCGCGTCGCTCTCGGAGCGGGACAGCACCGAGGGGAAGTGCTCCATCACCCGCGGGTCGGCGTTCATCGCGGCAAACTGCTCGAGGTCGCCGTCCCGCCAAGGTCGCAGCAGGAGCCGGGCAGTCCGGATCTCGCGGATGTGCATCAGCGTCGTCGCCGGCGCACGAGGGCGAGAACGAGAGCCGCGGACGCGAGCAGCGCCGGTCGTTCGCCGCTTCCCGAGCCGACGACGCTGCAGCACCCATACGTGACGGTCGGCAGCTCGTCGCCGGTGTCGTCGGCGTCGACGTCAGTGTCGGCATCCGCGTCGCTGTCGGTGTCGCTGTCGGTATCGCTGTCACCATCGGAGTCGGCATCGGCGTCGCCATCGCACCCGGGCGCGGGCTGGACGGCCTCGTAGTTCCAGAGCGACAGCTCGCGGTCGCTGTCCGCCATGCCGTCCCTCGTCCAGCGAAGGATGTAGAAAGTCGTGTGTCCGCGGCCGTCGCACAGATTCACGTTGAACGCCCGCGGCAGCTGCCATTGCGTGACGAGATCACCTTCGGGCAGCGGTCCGGACACCTGGTGCTCCGGCGAGCAGAAGCAGGGATCGTAGTCGACCTCCAGGAAGTACGTGACGACATCACCATCGGGGTCGTCCACGTTCTCGAGGATGATCGTGGGTTGCGCCGTGCGAACGAGCTCGGTGCCGTCGGGGTAGACGATGGGCGGAGCGGGAGGGGGCTCGTTCTGCGCTTCGGCGAGCCGCGGAAGAGCGGCGAGCGAGCAGGCGACGAGCAGCCGCATGCGACGAGTGTACGCGTTCTAGCGCCGCTCGAGCGCGGAGAAGATCAGTGACGTGAAGCGGTGGTAGCGATCTTCGCCCACGAGCTTCCGGATCAGGCCCCGCGAGGACATCTTCGCCACGTCGCGCGCGTGGGCGACCGGGTCGCAGCGCATCAGGCGCTGCACGAGCTCGAGGCTCATGCCGCGCCGGACGGCCGTCCTGCGGATCGCGAGCCGGTCCATCCGCGGGCCGTTCCAGCCGGGGATGGAGGTGTAGATCGTATCGTATCCGGCTGCCCGCGCTCGCTCCGTCACGGCCCTGCCGCCGCGACCGCCCGGGAGGCTGAGGTCGGTGACCGGTCGCCCGACGACGTCCTCCAGCTTCTTGCGCGCTCCCGCGAGCTCCTCGTCGAGCTCGCGGATCGGCAACGTGTTGAGGAAACGGTGCGTCGCTCCATGGGCGCCGACCGTGAACCCGAGGTCGTCGAGCTCGCGGAGCCCGGCGGCGTCGAGATAGCCGGACTGCCCCAGGAACCCCGAGGTCATGAACAGAATCGCGGGCAGCTCGCGCTCCGCGAGGATCGGCGCTGCCAGGGACAGCACGGAGGCTTCGCCGTCGTCGAAGGTGAGCACGACTCCGTTTCTCGACGTCGCACGGTGCAGATCCGCGGGTGCCAGCACGTCCCCGCGAGCCAGCACGCCGACGTGCTCGCGCAGCTCCGCCTCGCTCACGGTGTACCGCAGGTTCGCGGGGTCCAGCGGTCGCTCGACGCCGTGATACATGAGGACCGCGGCCGGCATCGGCGCAGTCTACCGCACCGAGGTTCGGGCGGCGACGGGGCGGGGTGCGAGCTCGATGTGGCCGGCCCAGCCGAAGTGCGCGCGGAAGCGGAGGGACTCCTCGAGCCCGATCTCCGACAGGCGCAGGGCGCCCTTCGAGTCGGACCAGACCATGACGACATCGTCCCACGCGAAGTCAGCCAGCGGGTAGCGCCGTATGGCCAGCGCGTTCGAGAGCGACGAGATCTTGGTCCAGTCGAAGCCCATGAGCCTAGCGCACACGAGGTCCACCGCGACGGGGTTCGTGCCGCCGATCAGGAGCCCCGCTCGCCGGCTGATCGGGGCTTCGGGACCGTTTCCCTCGCCGGCGACGATGCCGTCGACGATGCTGATGTAGGGCTTGCGGCTCCCCTGCGACTCGGGCCGCAGGGTCCCGTCCGGGTTCGCGTAGAGCAGGATCTTGTTGAGGTCGAGGACGGTCCGCCACAGCGTGTCGTTCCCGTACCAGGCGCCGTTCCGGATCGTGTCCCTCGTGTCGCCGAAGATCTTCCTGGCCAGCCCCTTGACGGGGACCATCCACTTGCCGAGGTCTGGAAACCGCGTGAGGAGCGCCTTGAACCGTTCGTTGAGGAGCGACTCGACGTGGTTCTTCGACGTGCTGTCCGGGAACTGGTCGCCGCCTTCCGCCGGCGTGCCCTCGTTGTGGTGCGGAAGCCAGTTCTTGTACGTGTTGATCCCCACGAGGTTCTTCAGAGAGCAGGTGATGCCCGCCTTCTTGTGCGTCTTCAGCTTCGGCAGGCACACGAAGGTGTCGGCCTCGATCACCGACCTCGAGACCTTGTAGCGGTGATGGCCGTTCGAGTGGTTGCGGTTCGTGTCTTCCTTGTCGTAGTCCGCGCCGAAGTAGCCTCTCTTCGATGGCGAGTGACCCGAAAACTCGCTCGACTCGGCGAGGTCGCACACGGTGGAGCCCATCGGATCGCCGGGGAGGTTCCGGCGGCTCGTGAGCACGTCTCCCTCGGTCGTCCAGGCGTGGTCCCTCAGGTCCAGTACCGAGACCTCGACCCCAGCTTCACGCCCCATGCGGACCCACCGCTCGGGCCGCATGCGCTCCATGATCTTCTCGAAGTCCGAGTTGGTCTGCGGCGCGTCCGCGATCACGACCCTGCCCGAGCCACCCAGCGCTCCGAGCACGATCTTCAGGACCGCCGTGATCAAGTTCGGATGCGTGATCACGGACTCCCACTCGCCGGGGTCGAACTTGTGGCAGTGAGCCAGCCAGTTGGGCTTGACTGCGACCGTGTTGCCCTTCGCGATACGCTCCCTGAAGAGGTCGGTCCATGGCTCGAGCGCGCGATCGAGCCGCTCCTCCTCGTAGCCGCTGCACCGTTCGACGAAGACTCTCATTGGCAGGACCAGCCTCCCGGGTGGATTGCGCCCCGAGCGAGCTTCGCTCGCCGGGGACCCCGCGATTCCGCGAGGCAAACGAATCTAGGAGCCGACCTCGCCGAGGTCAAGCGGCCGGGAACGCCGAACGCTCGAGCGGGCGAGCGCGCGCGTGGCCGAGTTGTGCCCCCGGATTCGCCATGACAAGATGGCCGGCCGTGCTCGGCCCGAGCGAGAACGAAGAGCGGATCCTCTGGGTGGCGTGGGAGATCCAGCGCCGCAACCAGAGCGTGGCGAAGCGCCTCGGGGCCCGGCTCCTCGAGATACACGGCGTCGGCACGAGCAGGCTGGGTCGCTACGTCCGATCGACGTACGAGACCGTCGCCATGGCGCTCCGATTCAGGCCGGACGCCATCATCGCCGCCAACCCCTCGGTGGTGCTCGCGACCGTCGCGGTGCTCCTGGGTCGCGCGCTGCGCAGGCCCGTCCTGCTCGACACGCACAACGCCGGCATAGAGCCCGTCGTCGGCGGCATCGTCGCGGACGCCCTCGCGACGTTGCTCGCCCGTGGAGCCGACGTGACGGTGATCCACAACGACGATCTCGTCGAGAGCGTGAGGAAGCGTGGCGGCAGGCCATTCGTCCTGCCCGATCCCGTGCCCGACCTCCCGGCCGCCGCGCCCTCCGAGATCGGTACCTTCAAGGGAAGGTGCAACGTCTTCTACATCTGCACCTACGACGTCGACGAGCCGTACCTGGAGGTCATGGAGGCGGGGCGCCTGCTCCCGCCCGATGTGCACATCTACGTCAGCGGGCGGCGTTCGGAGCTGTTGACCCGCGCCAACCCCCCGGCGAACGTGATCCCGACGGGCTACCTGTCCGAGGCCGACTACGTGCGAGCCCTCCGTGCCGCCGACGTCGTGATGGCGCTGACCACCCTCGACCGCTGCGCGCTTTGCGGTGCGTACGAGGCCGTGTCCGCCGGCAAGCCCATGGTCCTCACGGGCACCAGTACCTTGCGGCACATCTTCTCCCGAGGCGCCGTGTTCACCGAGAACGACGCCCGGCGGATCGCCGGGGCCATCGACGAGGCGCTACGCCGGAAGTCCGAGCTCTCGAGCGAGGCGATCGCCTTGAGGACCGATCTCGAGGCTCGGTGGGGCGAACGGCTGAGCGGCCTGCAGGAGCTGCTCCGAGAGCTCAGCCGGTCTTCCCGAGAAGACTGATCACCCCGCGCAGCTTGCCGTTCGAGGTCCGCTCCAGCTCCTTCACCTGGACGACCTCGACCTTCACGGGACCCATGCGGTCCCTGAGGCGACTCGCGATCATCGTCGCGTCCTCGTCCGAGTAACCCGGTGCGGGAACGACCCTCACCTGGATCTCGTCCGTGGCGAGCTGGACGATCTGCGCCTCGCGCAGGCGCATTCCGCCCTTGAAGACGGGATCGAGCCGGCCGATCCGGCGGCCATCGGGCGTGACCAGCACGTCGTCGCGCCGCCCGTCGATCGACTGGAGGGCGGGCGCCTTCCTTCCGCAGCGGCAGGGCGACTCGGGCAGCGTCGATCCCCGATCGCCGTGCCGGTATCGGATGAAGACCTGATCGAAGTTGAGGAGGCAGGTGCAGACGAGGTCGCCGACCTCTCCCGGCGCGCACGGCCGGGCATCCTCGGCCAGCACCTCGACGACGCCCACCTCCATCGACAGGTGCATCCGATGCTCCTCGCACTCGAAGGCCGCGACGGACAGCTCCGTGTTTCCGTAGGTGTCTCGAACGTCGCAGCCGAAGGCGCGGCCGATCCGGTCCCTCTGGTGGTCGAAGAGGGGCTCGGCGTTCGACGTGGCGACCACGAGCCGCACGTCGCGCCGCCCCGTGTCCAGCGCGTGCGAGGCGAGCGCGTCCATCGCCGACGCGTACCCGTACATGTGCACGATGCGCCTCGAGACGATCTCGTCGAGGTACGAGTCGAGGAACCTCGGGCTGAGGTGGTAGACGGACATGTAGAGCTGGCGGGCGGGAGCGTTCCAGACCCAGAACGGCGGCCGGTCGCACTCGAAGGGGACGACGAGCTGCCCGCCGAGCGAGGCGAGGCGGTCGCCCCGGTGGACGCCCGACCACTCGCGGGCCCTGCGCTCGAAGCACGCGTACCAGGCGCGATTCGTCTCGGTCGAGCGGTACAGCTTCAGGGGCGTGCCCGTCGTGCCGCTCGTGAAGAGCTGGTGCAGGCGCTTCGGGGTCGACGCGAGGAAATCGTCCGGATTGCGACGGATCTCGTCCTTCTCGAGCACGGGCAGCCGTGAAAGGTCCGCGGCAGTGCGAACCTCTTCGATCGGGAAGCCGCCGCGGGCGTGCAGGCGCCGGTAGTGAGGAACGTGCGCGACCGCGTGTCTCAAGAGATCGCGCAGGCGGGCGTCCTGCCACTCGCCGAGCCGATCGGCGGACCAACCATCGCGCTCGCGGAACTCGGCCAGGTGACGGCTGAACGAGCCGCCGTACCGCAGCCGCCAGGTCTTCAGCCCATACGCGCTCGCCAGCCAGGCCCGCACGCCGGGCGGCACTCGGTTGTATAGCCGCAATAGCGGACCACCCGGCTGCAGGAGGCTCATGGCGCTCGGTCACCTCGAGCCGATGAGGCTAGCACCAGGCGAGCGCCGCCCTCCAGCCCGAGACCACCGGTGTCCACCTCGGTCACGCGCGTGGCGGGCTCGCCGACCCAGCTCCCGATCCGCACCTCCGCCTGAAGGCCGCTGCCCGGCTCGGCGTCACGACGCCGCACGAGCGCCACGTTGCGGCCCAGGGCCGTCGCCGTCCCGCAGACCTCCAGCGCCGCGAGCGGGACGCAAGCCAGCTCCACGGCGCGCATGACGGATTCCGTGTCGCGATTGCAGGGCTCACCGACGAATCCGGGCGTCGCGGGGAGCGCTCCCGGTCCCGTCAGCGTGACCGTGCGCCCTCGAGCGCGGGCCCGAGAGCCCGCGAGTCGGACGAGTGCCGCGAGGACCTCGCGTGACGGCGCGTCTCGAACCGCGAGCGACACGGTGCCCGCGAGCGAGCCCTCCACCGAGATCCGCTCGACGTCCGCGAGGAGCCGAACGATCGCCGCCGCGTCGGCTCGGTGGAAGAACATGTCGACGCGCCGCCCTCCGCGTAGTCCGGCGGCGGCCTGCCGGTCGAGCACCTCCGCCGGGCCCAGCCAGAAGCGCCCGCCTTCCTCTCGCAACGACAGGCCGGCCGCCGTCGCGAGCTCGCCGAGCGCTTCGCCGGCGGTGCGCCCCTGGATCCCGAGCGTGACCGGCTCGCCCGTGCCCCCCGCGACGATCACGTCCGCCTGGAAGACCCGGGCCACGAAGAGCGCCGCACGGTGCGGATCGACGTCCGCGAGACGGATGGCGCCGGCAGGGACGGGCGCGGTCGCCGCTTCCGGCCGCGGCTCGGCCGCCGACGGCGCCGCAACCGGCGCCTCGCGCAGGGCTGGCGCGGCCGGGCTCGGCGCCGGCCGAGGCGGCGCCGGCACCGCGCGACCCCCGTTCGAGGAGCACGCCGCGACGACGGCGATCAGGCCGAACCTTGCGCCCGGGCGCATGCGCAGAGGATACCGACGGGCTCGCGCCCGGGGAAGTCACGCCCACTCGTGCTCGACCTCGGACCAGCCTGCTAGATCCGCGCGGCAGAGATCCGGCCAGGGGTTGGGCCGAAGCGAAAGGCGGGGAGGACACCGGATGACAGGCGACAGGCAACAGGCGACAGGCAACAGGCGACAGGCAACCGGCAACCGGCAACCGGCGACCGGCAACTCGCGGGCGGCGAGCTCGCGTGCAACGAGCTCGCGCGCGGAGCGAAGCGGTCCTTCCCGGGCAGCCACGGCGCACTTTCGGAACAGCGCCTTGTTCGACGGCTTCAAGCGCCGAGGGCCGCACTTCGGGATCTGTGCCGGCGGTTCCCCGTTGCCATTGCCTGTTGCCTGTTGCCTGTTCCCGTTCGTCCGGAGGAAGCGGATCTGCACCGCGAGCCACTAGCTCCCACTCGCTCGCTCCCCGCGCCGACCCAAGAGCTCCGCCCACGGCGCGACGCCGAGGGCCGTCGCCACCGCGAGGTAGACCATCGCGCCCAGGAGCACCGCGCCGACGACGGCGGTGAGGCCCGGGCCGTCGCTCATGAAGCGCCGCGCCGCGACCATGGTGGCCGACATCGCCGCGGTGGCGACCGCGATTCGCGCGAGGTCGCCGAGGCGCAGCACGGGTCCCAGGGCGAGGCGGATCACGACGAGGTGCAGCGAGGTGCCGACGGCTTGACCGGCGACCATCGCCACCGCCGCCCAGGTCGCGTCGAGACGGTCGCCGGGCAGGACGAGGCCGATGACCGTCGTCACGGTGATCACGGTTGCGATCCAGAACACCGTCCACTCGCGGTCGACCGCCGTCAGGGAGAAGAGCGCGACGTAGGACGCGCACCACAGCGGCAGCGCCCAGACGCCGATCGCCAGCGGCCGGACGGCGGTGGAGAACTCGGGGCCGAACAGAGCGCTCACGATGGGGCCGCTCAGCGTCCAGCACCCGGCCGCGATCGGGATCCCGAACAGTAGACCGAGCGTCATCGATCGAGCGGTCACCTCGCGCGCCACCTCGCGATCGACGAGCGCCGCTCCGGAGACTCCCGCGAACGTTGCCGTCCCGAGCGACTCGGGAATGATCACCAGCCGGCGCGCGAGCCCGACGGCGGCCGCGTAGATCCCGACCTCGGCATGCCCCGCGGCGGAGGCGAGGATGAGGACGTCGAGGCGCTGGTGTCCGGTGCTCACGATCCCCGAGATGTAGAAGACGAACCCGCGCTTGACGGCAGACCAGGAGAAGTCCCACTCGAGGACCGGGCGAACCGCGAGCCCGCGCGCGAACCACAGCGCGAACAGCGCGTTCGCCACGTCCGCGACGAGCCACCCGCAAAGGAAGCCCCAGACGCCGAATCCGAGGGCGAGGGCTCCGAAGGACGAGACGATCCGCGCGATGGCGCCCACCGTGCCGGCGAGCGCGACGACCCGGGCCCGCTCGAGCGCGATGAAGAGGTCCTGGAAGGTCCTGACCACCGCCTCGAGCGGGATCACGAGGACCGCGAGATAGACGAGGCCACCTGTCTCGTCGCCCTGGCCGCTGAGGTACGCCACGACGAGCGCGAGGACCGCCACGATGCCGGCGACCGAGAGCCTCAGCCCCGAGAGACGCGCGACGTACTCGCGCACTCGCCCTTCCTCGCGATTGCGCGCGATGTCCCGCGTGGCGAGCATCGAGAGGCCGAGCCCCGAGAACGCGACGAAGAGGAACACGAACGCGGTCGCCGCGCTGAAACGGCCGAGGCCGACCTTCCCGAGCTCGCGGGCGCCGTAGGACAGGAGCGCCAGGCTGGCGAGGCCCAGGAGGATCGGTTGCGCGAGGAGCCAGAGCGAGTTCCGGATGACGCGCCGGGTGGCCGTCCCTGTCGCTTCGCTCACGGGCACGTCAGTCACGGAGCGCCGCGATCGACCTGGCCCTCGCTCTCGCGCGGGCTCGCCGCTCCGGCGCCGCCGCGCGCGCCATCCACGTCGTTGACCCGGATGCGCCCGACGCCGCCGCCTCCACCACCACCATCTCCGGTCGACTGTCCCGGCTCGCCACCTTGCCGATCGCCGGCGCCACCTTTTCCGCCGTCGTTGCCCTCGCCGTCGAGATGTGCGCCAGTGCCGCCCCGCGCGCGCGCGTCGCCGTCGCCGCCGTCCTCGCCCGGGGCGGCCTCGCCGAGGTTGAAGGCGCCGCCGCCTCCTCCTCCTCCGTTGGCCGACACGGTGCCTTCGATGACGACCTCCCGGCCTTCGATCAGGATCGCGCCGCCGCTCCCCCCTCCGCCGCCGCCGACCGTGTAGGGCGCTCCCGGCTGATCGTCGGCGCGCCCTCCGCCGCCTCCGGCCCGAATGCGTGCCGTCGCGGTGATCTCGACGCGACCGCGTGAGAAGATCTGGAGCGCTCCACCGCCGGCGCCACCCGGCATGGAGACCTTCGCCGTGGCTCCGCCTGCGCCGCCTCCGCTACCGCCGACCAGTCCCACGAGCTCAGCCGTACCATACGTTCCGCCCCCGAGCCCGCCGTCCGCGGCCGGTTCGAGCGCCGGCCCGCCGGCTCCGCCCTCGGCGCCGAAGCCGCCGCCGCCCCCCCCGCAGTCCTGATACGGGTCCAGGTCGAGCGAGCACCCGTTCCCGCCCGCTCCTGCGCCGCCGGCCGCCTCGTTGGAACCGCCGCCGCCCAGGCCGCCGCCTGGCCCCGGGGTCGTGCCGCGCGCCGACGCGTCCAGCGTTCCTGCGATCTCGATGTCCCCGGTCGCGAGGACCACCGCGCCCGCCGCTCCCACGAAGCGCACCGAGCCCCCGGCCCGCACCTCGATCGATCGGAAGCTCCACAGCCCGAGATCGAGGCCGCCACCCTGTCCCACCGTGGCGAACCCGATTCCCGTCCCGTCCACGCCCTGACCGGCGGCGCGCACGACGGCTCCCCCATCCACCGCGATCTGTCCGGTCGTCGTGTCGGCAACCACCGCCTGGTCCACGACCCAGTCGGCGGTCGCGCCGTCGAGCGCCGCGTCGTCGACGTTCGAGGGCAGGGGCACGTTGCAGGCTCCGGCGAGCTCGCATCCGAGGTCGCAGTCCTCGGGACAATCCGCGTCGCCGTCGGCGTCGGTATCGCCGTCCCCGTCGGCGTCGGTGTCCGCGTCGGAATCGGAGTCCGCGTCGGAGTCGCTGTCGGCGTCACCGTCGCCGCACTCCTGGGAACAGTCGAAGTCGACCACGACCTCGCGGTCCTCGCCCGCCACGAACCGTGACTCGACGGTTCTCTGCGCCACCTCGTTCGCTCCGAGCCGAAGGACGACCCAGATGCTGACCGGCGTGTCCTCTTGCTCGCCTGGGCGCAGCGACACCGAATGCGGAAACGGCGTCGCCACTGCGAAGCGCTTGGTCGCCGACTCGCCGCCGGGCGTGCTCGCGTTCACGTCGACCTGGTCGACCTCGTCGGGCACCACCAGCGAGGCCCTGATCAGGACGAGGAGGGCGGTCTCCTGGTCCGAGCAGGAACCGGCCGCAAGGGCGAACGCGAGGAGAAGGGTGCGAGCTCTCATTCGGATGCCCCCGACGCGGCCGGCTCGCTCGAGCCTCCCGAGAGGGCGAGCAGCACGAACGTGCCGACGACGACGACGGCCCCGATCGTCGCCCAGAACCAGGGCCGTTCGACGATCCCCGGCTCGCGCTCGGGTCGCCGCCTGGTCGCGCTCGAACGCGGCGCCGCGGGCGCCGTGTCCGGCTCGCCCCCTCGAGCCTCGCGGGTGGGCGCCGGCGCGCGTACCAGCTCCGAGACGGCGGCGAGCTCGCCCGAAGGGGCGTAGCCTCGTCCGACGATCCCGATCCGCCGAGCGGCCTCGCGGCTGTCCACCGGCACGTCCGCCCGCCATGGCGGGCCTCCCGGCTCCGCATCGATGGTCACCTCGGGACCGTTGCCGCGAACCTCGAACGCGACGCGGACGAGCGCGTGCTCTCCGGCGGGCAGCGCCGAGACCGCGGCGGGAGAGCCGTCGATCGACGGCGCCGCGACGGCGACGATGAGCTGCCCTTCCAGTCGCGGTCGGACGGTCTGCTGGACGTTCAGGAAGACGTCCTGCACCCGCGGCGACGGTCGCGCGTTCGCGAGCCGGTAGCCGGGATCGAGCGCGAGAAGCTCGGCGAACGCCTCGCGAGCCGCCGTCTCGTCGCCGAGCCCGAGGTGCGCCGTCGCCTGCAGCTCCACGGCCCGCAGGCGAATCTCGGGGCTCGTGCGCGGTTCGGACCGGACGGCGCGCGCTCGCTCGAGCGCCTCCTCGTAGCGGAGCTCACGCACCATCTGCTCGACGTCGGCGAGCGGCTCCTGCCCCGAGGCGGCCACGGGGAAGACCACGAGCCAACCAAGGACGACGGACCACGGGCACGCCCTCGAGCGCACGGGCGCCAGTATAGTCGCAGGGTTTCGCATTCCCAAACCGGGCACCCTCAAACCCTCCAGCACCACCCCCGCCGGCTTGGGCACGTGTAAGGAAGGCGCCCTGGCCGGGCGCGCTATCTCGAACACGTTGTCCCTTCCAGGCCGGGGATCGTACAGTGGAGGTCCGGCAGCGAATGACCTGGTTCGTGTTGGCGTTCTGTGTCGCGGTTCTGCCCAACACCATCCTGGTGGACTGGATCCCCAAGGGCCCGGCGGGTCTGAACCTCCAGAACGTCATCATCGCGACAGCCCTGATGATCCTGCTCGGGACGGTTGCGGAGCCCAAGGCTCCATCGCAGCCGCACTGGCCGAAGCTCGCGAGGACCATCGTCCTCTACCTCGCGCTGGCGTTCGCCGCGTGCTGGTACGGGGTGCTGTTCACGGGCTGGGTGGGGCTGCCGGCGGGCCTGGACGATTTCCGCCTGACGGACTGGCGCGACGAGCTGACGGGGGGCTTGATGTTCTTCCTCGCCGCCAAGTGCATCAAGACCGAGGACCAGATCAAGAAGGTGCTCGTGGTCCTGGTCATCGCCTCCGCGTACTTCGTCGGCTACTACCTGGTCCTGTATTACCCGGAGGTCGGGCGGATCAACGCCCTGCCCATGCCGCGCGGCATCGACCCGAAGCAGTGGGACGAGGACAAGAAGTGGATGATCAAGGCGCTCGCGGGCGTCTTCGTCCACCTGCAGTCGAACGAGATGGCCGCCTACTACCTCTACGTAGGGATGTTCTTCACGGGCCTGTTCTGGCACTACCGCAGCGCGTTCTGGAGAATCCTCGTCCCGATCGAGGTGGCGCTCTTGTTCCTCGGGGTCGTCTACAGCGCCTCGCGCGGAGCGATGCTCTCCGCAGCGGCGGCCGTCGCCTACAGCTTCTTCCGCAAGCAGAAGTGGCTGGTGCGGGTGACGTTCCTCGCGTGCGCCGCGATCCCCGCGTTCGGCGGGGGAACGGAGGGTCTCGACGCCAGCGCGGCGACGCGCCTCGAGCTGTGGAACCACGCCTTCCGGATGGGACTGCGCTACCCGCTCGGCGTCGGCTACCGGCTCTTCTCCACGAAGCACAAGATCGACTACAGCCTGAAGCTCGACACGCACAACTTCTTCATGCGCTGCTGGGCCGAGCTCGGACCGGGCGGCTTCCTCCTCATGGCGCTGTTCTTCCTGGGCGCGATCAAGCTCGGCTGGATCCTGCACGACAGCGCGAGGAGCGACTTCTCGCGCGGCATGGGGCGCGGCTGCGCGCTCATGTGGGCGAGCGCCGTCATCTGCAACCTGTTCGGGGATCGCTTGAGCTACGTCCCGATCGGCGTTCCCGTCTGGACCCTCACCGGCTTGACGATGGCGCTTCTCATCATCGAGGAGCGCGACCGCATCGCGGAGGCCGAGATGTCGCTCGGGACGGTCTCGCGCACGAGCATCCCCGTCGGCGCCGGCGGCACGGTGCCGGTGCCCGACTACGCCGACGAGCCGAGGGGCTTCGGCTAGTAACTAGCCCTTCGGTCGCGCCTGCGACATCTCGATGACCTCCGCACCGGGCCCCCGCACGATCTTGGCCGGGACGCCGACGGCGGTGACGCCGCTCGGCAGATCGCGAGTCACCACGGCGTTCGCGCCGACCGCGACGTCGTCACCCAGGTTGATGCCACCCAGGACCTTGGAGCCGGCTCCGAGATAGACGCGGTTCCCGATGACCGGAGTGCGGTCTTTCCCCCGCCCGGCCGTCCCGATCGTGACGCCCTGTCCGATCGAGCAGCCCTCGCCCATCACGGTGTCGGGGTGCACGATGATCGCGCCGAAGTGCCCGATGTAGAAGCCCGGCCCGATCCTGGCGCTCGCCGGTACCGAGATCCCGGTCGTGACCTCGACGACCTTTGCCGCCAGCTTGTACCCGACCTTGAGCGGCACGCGCACGGCGGAGGGCGCATCGCCGTACACCCACTGGCCGAAGCGAAACACCGCGGTCGCCCAGATCCCCTGGGTCCCCAGCACCGTCATGGCCTTCGACGCCAGGGACGAGCCCGGCTCGAAATGACGCTTCAAGTCCGCGCGGAAAGCGGCGAGGATGCTGGTCGTGCTCACGCCGCGAATGATACCACCCCCGATCGTCGAAGAGTCGAGGCGCCGATCCTCATGAAGGTCCTTCTGGTGTCCGAGCGCTTCCCTCCCGTGTGGGGCGGATCGCGCATGTACTACTACGAGGTCGCGAGGCGCTTCCCGCCGGCCGAGATGAAGGTCGTGACCAAGCGCGTCGACGGGCACGCCGAGTTCGACGCGCGCGAGAAGTTCCCGATCGTCCGCCGCTTCGAGGTCTGGGACACCGCAGACTACCGGACGCTCCTGACCAAGTACCCGGGCTACATGGCCTACCTCACGGGCGAGCTCCTGCGCACGGGGGCCGACCTCGTCCACTCGGGCGACGTCTATCCCGCCGGCATCTTCTCGGTGGTCTGGAGCAGAGTGTTCGGGGTGCCCTACATCTACTGGTCCCACGGCGAGGACCATACGCTCCTCGCCGCGTCACGCTTCCGCAAGCACGTCCTCTCTCTGGTCTGCCGGCAGGCGGACCTGGTGGTCGCCAACTCGCGCTTCACCGCCGATCTGCTGCGCCGCTCGGGCGTGCGCGAGGACAGGATCCGCCTCGTGACGCCGGGCGTCGACATCGAGCGTTTCTCGCGTCCCGTCGAGACCGCCGACCTTCGCGCGCGCTACGGGCTCGAAGGAAAGCGGGCGATCCTCACCGTCGCGCGCTTCTCGCCGCGCAAGGGCTACGACACGGGCCTCAGGGCGCTCCGGATCCTCCGCGACAAGCACCCCGACGTCGTCTACCTCATGGTCGGCAAGGGCGAGGACAAGCCGCGGATCCAGGGCCTCGTCGGGGAGCTCGGGCTCGAAGGCCGGGTCCGCTGGGCCGAGGACGTCCCGCTCGACGACCTCGTGCGGCACTACGCGCTGTGCGACGTGTTCCTGCTCGCCAACCGCGCCGATCGCGACCAGCATGGCCAGGTCGACGTCGAGGGCTTCGGCATGGTCTTCCTCGAGGCCGGCTGCCAGGCGAAGCCGGTCGTGGGCGGCCGCTCCGGCGGCACCGTCGACGCGGTGGAGCACGGCGAGACAGGGTTCTTGTGCGATCCCGAGAGCCCCGAGGACTTCGCCCGTGCCCTCGACGAGCTGCTCTCCGATCCCACCCTCGTCCGCCGGATGGGCGAGGCCGGCAAGACCCGGGCGCTGCGAGACTTCGGCTGGGACCTGAAGGCGGACGAGATCCGCCGGCTCTCCACGGAGGTCGTCCGCGCCAGGCGCCCGCGCCTCGCCTACCGCGCCCTGCGAGCGCTCTGGAGCGGAACGGGCTCCTGAACCGGAGGGGCTTCCGTTCAGGCCTCACCGCGGAGGGCGGCGTCCAGCCGGTCCTCGACTTCCCAGGCCTCCGCCCAGCGACGGACGTAGGCATGGTCGATCTGGGCCCCCGCCATGGCCGCCGTTGCGAGCACGTCGGCGATATCCTGCCGATCCCGGGCGCGCCACGCGATCAGCTTGTATACGATGAGATCCTCCCGGGTGATGACGCGGACCGTGGCGCCTCCGAGCGGTCGGGCGACGGCTCTGTCGATCGCCTCTCGCTCGAACTCCGTCCCGGCGACGAGCAGGTCGACCTGCCGGTGGGGCGGGTCGGCTGACTCGTTGCGAAACACCGCGACGGCCGGGACAGGGTCACCGGCCTCGCCCATCGTCACGACCGCTTGCGCGTAGCCCAGGGCCGTCACGGCCGCGACAATGCGCGGCCAGCTCTCGGCATCTGCGATGACGGCGAGATCGATGTCCGTCGTCAGCCGTGGTGGTGCCCAGGTATTTCGGGCGGCAGCGCCGACGAAGGCCCAGCGGACGCCTGCATCCTCGAGCGCTCGAACGATGGCAAGGAGTGGCGCCTCCGCCGTGCTCAAGCGACGCGTCCCGGGAGCATCGATCCGCGCAGCGAGATCGCGCGCCGGCGCAACCCGACCTGCTCCGCTGCGCGGTGCTCCTCCATGGCGCGGGCCTCTTCGCTCAGGGGGAAGATCGCCGCCAGGCGGAGCCCGACCACGATCCCATCCGCGGTCTCGGCCCGGGCCGCGCGCTCGATCTGCAGCCGCTTCTCCTCCGCCATCGCCTTGGCAATTGCCGCGAAGTGCGCGCGCTCGCGGGGCGGCGGCCGGCCTCGGCGTGGAAGACCGCCCGAATCAGCGGCGCTCATTCGCTCTCGAGGATAGCACGGCTGCTGCGACCCGGGACTTCGCGACCATCCCCGCAAGCGGGGCGACCGTACAACCGGGGCGTGTGCCTCCCGCGCTCGAGCGGCCCCGGCGTCCTCGTCGCGGCGGTCCGTGTCCGTGCGGGCTGCCCGACCTCGTCCTGGGTGCCGCCGGATCCCCGTTCGCGGTTCTACGCGCCCTCGCTGTTGTCGGTGGGGCTGGAGCACTGGGGGTCGCGGAGGCCGTCGGTGCGGTAGTCGATGAAGCCGTCCGGCGGCTCCTCGTTGTCGAGGCCGTCGTCGCACTGGTAGTCCGCGGTGTCCTCGGTCGCGTCCAGTGGATCGTCGCAGCCCGGGTCCTCCCAATCGGCCAGCCCGTCGCCGTCGTTGTCGACTCCGTCATCGCAGTCGACGAGGAGGTCGAGCTCGCTGGGATCGCTCGCGCTGCCGCAGCCGGGATCGCCCGAGCCGTCGAGGCGGAAGTCGGTGAAGCCGTCGCCGTCGTTGTCGACCTCGTCGTCGCAGTCGAGCCCGTCCTCCCGTTCGGAGTCGTCGGTGAAGCTCGTGCAGCCCGGGTCGTTGTCGGCCGCCTGGCTCTCGTCGATCAGGCCGTCGCCGTCGTCGTCCAGGCCGTTGTCGCAGACGAGATCGGATGAGTACTCGTTCTGGTCGTCGGGGCCATCGCAGCCGGGGTCGCTCAGGGCGGGGTTCGTGTTGAAGTCCGTCCGTCCGTCGAAGTCGTCGTCGATCTCGTTGTCGCAGGCGCCATCGCCGCGCTCGCTCGCGTCGAAGTCGTCGGGGCCCTCGCAGCCCGGGTCACCCGACGCATCGAGGGCGTAGTCATTGACTCCATCATCGTCGTCGTCGAGGCCGTTGTCGCAGACGAGCGTGTCGGAGCGCTCGCTGGCATCGGAGGCGCCGCTGCATCCCGGGTCGCCTCTGGCGTCGTCCTCGATCCGGTAGTCCGTCGTGCCGTCGCCGTCGTCGTCCCGTCCGTTGTCGCACTCGTTGGTTCCGTACTCCGAGCCGTCGGTCGTCGCCGAGCAGCCGGGGTCACCCGAGGCATCGGCTGCCCAGTCGGTGCGTCCATCACCGTCGTTGTCCACTCCGTCGTCGCACGCCGTGACGCCAGTCTCGTCGGGGTCGAGAGCGCTGGTGCAACCGGGGTCCCCGGTGCCATCGGCCTTGAAGTCGATCCCCCCGCCCAGCTCGCCGTTGTCCTCGTCGTTGTCCAACCCGTCATCGCAGGCGAAATCCTCCCGGTGCTCCGACCCATCGGTCGCCTCGAGGCAGCCCGGATCTCCGTCACCGCCCGGGCTGTAGTCCGTCAGGCCGTCACCGTCGTCGTCGATGCCGTTGTCGCACTGAGTCAGGCTGAGCTCGCTCGGGTCGGTCGGCGAGATGCAGCCCGGGTCGTTTCCGGCGCGCGTGGTGAAATCGACCCAGCCGTCGCCGTCGTCGTCCTCCCCGTTGTCGCAGGCGCCGAGGCCATGCTCGTCGTCGTCCAGCGGGCCCGAGCAGCCGGGATCGTTGACCGCGGGGTTCGTGGAGATGTCGATGCGGTCGTCGCCGTCGTCGTCCTGGCCGTTGTCGCACTGGGTCACGCCCATCTCGGACGGATCCTCGATGCCGGTGCAGCCGGGGTCGCCCAGGCTGTCGGTGCGGTAGTCGAAGAAGCCGTCGCCGTCGTCGTCCTCGCCGTTGTCGCAGATGGAATAGCCGTGCTCGTTCGCGTCGGTCGGGTCGTCGCAGCCCGGGTCGCCGTCGTCGCCGGTCATGAAGTCGGCGATGCCGTCCCGGTCGTTGTCGATCCCGTCGTCGCAGACGTCCATGCCGTGCTCGTCGCCGTCGCCTGGGCCCGAGCAGCCGCCGTCCTCGAGGTCGGTCAGGCCGTCCTGGTCGTTGTCGACGTCGTCGTCGCAGGCCGCGGCGCCGCCCTCGGTCTCGTCGTCGCGCGTCTCGCAGCCCGGATCGCCCGTGCCGTCGAGGCGGAAGTCCATCGTGCCGTCGTCGTCGTCGTCCAGGCCGTTGTCGCAGACGTCCGCGCCGCGCTCGTCGTCCTCGGTCGGGTCGTCGCAGCCTGGGTCGCCCGAGCCGTCGGCGGCGAAGTCGGTCTCGCCGTCGTTGTCGTCGTCGGCGCCGTTGTCGCAGACGTTCGTGCCGCGCTCGGTGACGTCCCCGGGATCGTCGCAGCCGGGGTCGTCCATGTCGACCTCGCCGTCCGCGTCGTTGTCCTCGCCGTCGTCGCAGGCGCTCGGGCCGCCCTCGTCGTCGTCGCCGGGCTCGGTGCAGCCGGGGTCGCCCGAGCCGTCCAGCGCGAAGTCGCGCGTCCCGTCCCCGTCGTTGTCTTCGCCGTCGTCGCAGACCCTGTCGCCGCCGCGCTCGTCGTCGTCGTCCGGCGCCTCGCAGCCGAGGTCGCCGCCGCCATCGGCGCGGAAGTCGGTCTCGCCGTCGAGGTCGTCGTCCTCCCCATCGTCGCACTCGGCGTCGCCGAGCTCGCTGTCGTCGACCGGATCGTCGCAGCCGGGATCTCCCGACCCGTCCGCTCGCGCGTCCGTCCTGCCGTCGCCGTCGTTGTCGGTGCCGTCGTCGCAGGCGCCGGCGCCCGTCTCGTCCGTGTCGTCGAGGCTGTCGCAGCCGGGATCGCCTCCCTCGCCGGTCTGGAAGTCGATCGTGCCGTCGCCGTCGTTGTCGATCCCGTCGTCGCAGACCCTGTCGTCGCCGTGCTCGCTCGCGTCTCCGTCCTCGGTGCAGCCGGGATCGTCGGCGTCGATCGCGCCGTCGCCGTCGTCATCCCGGCCGTTTCCGCACTCGCAGGCGCTGAACGCCGCTCCGGTCGCATCGTCCACGACGTCGTTGCAGTTCTGGTCGACTCCGTCGCAGGCCTCGACGGCGCCCGCGTTGATTTCCGGATCCCCGTCGTCGCAGTCCTCGCCCAGGCAGCCGGCGCCCACGCCGTACTGGTCCTCGTCGCCGTCCTCGCAGGTGGCGCAGACGCAGGAGCCCTCCACGCAGTCCCAGCGGCCGCCGCACTCGTCGTCCGCTGCCGACGGGCAGTCCTCGGGCAGCGAGCAATCGGGACCGTCATCGTCGTCGCCGCAGCCGGCGGCGAGGGTTGCGAGGAGGAGCATCGAGAGCGAGCAGGCAAGCGAGGTCTTCATTGCGAGAGGAATCGTGCCGTCCGCGGGGCCAGAGCGTCAACTGGGGATCTGGCGGCGCCTCTCGCGAATCTTGGCCCAGGCGGCCCTCACGTCCGTTCGGGCTTCCCTGTCGAAGGCCAAGAGGAGCGGGACGTACAGCGCGATACCCAGGGCGACGCGGACCGCGAGGGTCAGCCAGCCGATGGCGAAGTGAATCTGGGTGACCGCGAAGTACATCGCCACCGAGGCCACGATCGACGGCACGAGGTAGCTGCCCCAGATCCTGATCGGCAGGACCCGGTAGGCGCGGTAGCAGAGCACGGCCGCGGCGAGAAGCGCGGTGATGAGCGCCGCGACGGCCGCGCCGCGGATGTGCCAGACCTGCACGAGCCCGATCGCGAGGACGATGTTGACCGCGGTGCCCATCAGGACGACGTTGCGGTGCAGTCGCGTCTGCTTGGCGATCATGATCGCGATCCCGAGGACGTTGGCCGCGTTCCAGAAGACGAGCCCGGCGAAGTTGATGCTCGTGATGACCGCCGCCTCGCGGTACTTGGACGACGCCAGGAGCACCACGAGCGGCGCCGCGGTCGCCTCGACGCCCGCGATGAGCGGGAACAGGAGCCTGAGGAGCCAGCGGCCGACGGGCTCGAGGAACGCGCGCGCGGCGGCCTCGCCGCCCTCGGCGTGCTTCTGGAAGACCACCGGGCCGAGAGTCGCGTAGACGGGCACCATCGTGAGCGCGATGAGGATCATCGAGACGTTGAACCCGACGGAGTAGACGCCGACGGCCTCCTCGCCGAGGAAGAAGAGGATCACGTAGCGGTCGGCCATGCCCTGCGCGACGGCGGCGATCTCGTTCCAGATCATGGGCGTGCCGAAGGCCAGAGACTCCTTGGCGATTGCCTTGCGGTAGAAGGACCGCCGGATGCGCAGCGTCTTCGACAGCCGCCGGAGCAGGTAGAGGAGGACCGTGCCGGTCGCCAGCATCTGTCCGATGAAGAGCCACTCCAGCTTGAGGCCCATCGTGAACAGGAGCGTCAGCGAGAGCCCCAGTGACAGGTAGGTCTCGACGGTCGTCGCGGTGTTGTAGGCGAGCGTCTCCTGCTTCGCGCGCGTGATCTGGAGGAGCACCGAGAGCTGCGCCTTGAGGAAGATCTGCGCCCCGACGAGCATCAGGAGGTGGAGCAGCGTGCGCGTCGCGCCCTTCGCGAGGACGCTGGGAGGCAAGAGCCACAGAGCGCCTCCCAGCACGAGCTCGTAGAGGCCGCAGAAGACCAGGCACCAGCCGAGCGAGAAGAGGATCGTCGTCGAGAAGAACTCGTTCTCCTCGCCCTTCGCGCGATACTGCGCGTAGAAGCGCTCCGACGCGAAGGACATCCCGCACTTCGCGAACGGCATCACCATCGGGATGGTCGAGTTGACGACGCTCATCAGGCCGTACTGCGCGGTCGTCAGGACCCGGGTGAACGTCGGGAACGAGATCAGTCCCGCGATCTGCTGCAGGACCTGGCCGCCGAGGTAGTGGCTGACCTGCGAGAAGAAGGAGCGGGCCATCTTCCTTCTCTCGCTAGCGGACCGTCGTCCAGGTGACCTTCCGCTCGCCGCCCAGGTACAGGACGAGCGCCCAGAAGGCCGCCAGGTTCGCGGTCAGGAAGTAGAAGGGGATGTGAACGAGGGGGATGCGGACCTTCGTCCTCAGGGACAGCCAGCCCACGGCTGCCCCGAGGTAGAGCGCGAGCTGACCCGCGGTCAGGAGCTGGTAGAGCCTCGCGGCCGGCGAGTGCGAGAGCGCGAGCGCGACGCCGCTCGCGAGGACGCCGAGGAGCAGCTCCGGCACGAGGTAGCGCAGCACCTTGTGGCTGAAGAGCTGGAACGAGAAGAAGCCGTAGCGGAACGCGTTCAGCATCCGTGCCCGTCGGACGAGGGCGTTGATCGTCCGGATGATCACGCGGACGCGCATGTCGAACTCCTTGGACGCGTCCTCGTGGGTCTTCTCCTGCGAGACCATCCCTCGCCCGTAGACCGTGAGGTAGCCCCGCGAGAAGACGTCGCCCGCGATCACGAAGTCGCTGAGGAGGTCCGGCTCGATCGGCTCGTACGCGCTCGCCCGCACGGCATACAGGCACCCCGAGACGCCGATCAGCGTGTTGACGCGCTCCTCGAGGTCCTTGACCTTCTTCTCGTAGCGCCAGTAGGCGCTGCCGCCCTTGCCGACCGCGGTGCCGCCCTCGGAGACGTACTCGAGCTCGGCGCCGATGCAGCCGACCCGCGGGTCGGCGAACCCCTCCACGAGACCCCGGAGCGTCTCGGGCGCGAACTCGGTCGTCGCGTCCGTGAAGACGAGGATCTCGCCCCTGGCCACGGCTGCCGCCGCGTTCTGCGCCGCGGTCTTGCCTCCCCGCTCGGGAAGGCAGACGAGGACGACGCCGCGTGGCTCGAGCTCGCGCACGATCTCGTGCGTCCGGTCCATCGAGCAATCCGAGGCGACGATCACCTCCAGCTTCTCCTTCGGATAGTCGAGGGCCAGCGTGTTCTCGAGCTTCTGGCGGATGTCCTTCTCCTCGTTGTAGGCGGAGATGATGACCGTGACCGTGGGCTCGATCGGCTCCTTCACGATCTTCCGGCTTCTCAGGCGCGCCAGGATTGCGAGCAGGATCGGGTAGCCCGCGTACGTCCAGAACACCGCTCCAAGGAGCGTCCAGAAGACGATCTGCATCGGAAGGCGATGGTGCTCGCGGCGCGCGGCGCGATCAAGTCGTACGGTTCTCGGACGGTCGCCTGGCGATGATCCCGATGCCAACCATCGTGAGGACGACCTCGCCTCGCTGATTGGCGAGCTCGTAGCGGACGCGAATCGACCCGCGGTCGCTGCGCGAGGTGGAGGGGGTGGCATTCAGGATCTCGGTCCGGAGGGTCACGGTGTCGTCCGGGCGCACCGGGCCGAGCCAGCGAAGCTCGTCGACGCCGGGCGAGCCCATGGTCGCGATCTGGCCGGCCATGCCGTCGACGAACAGCCGCATCGCGACGCTCGCCGTATGCCACCCGCTCGCGACCAGGCCCCGGAAGTGCGAGCGCGCCGCGGCCGCCTCGTCGAGGTGGAACGGCTGAGGGTCGAAGGCTCGCGCGAACTCGACGATCTCGTCGCGACTGAACGTGTGGCTGCCGAGCTCCCGGCGGTCGCCGACGACGATGTCCTCGAAGTAGAGCACCGAAGGTGCGGCATTCTACAGCACGACGAAGACCGACGTTCCGGCCTTGACAGGAGCCGGTCGCAACCCAGGTTCGGCGCCCCAACGAGGAGGTGAACATGCTGGGTGAAAAGATCGGCGAGGAGACGGGCAAGATCACCGGACAGAGGGTACTTCCCGACGAGGACCAGCCTCCGAAGATGGAGGTGTCCTTCCAGTCGACGGGAAAGATCCTCGGGATCGACTTCAGCGGGACGGGCACCTACGTGGCGGCGCTCCGGCCCACGGGGCACCTTCGAGGAGAAGGACAAGGCGTCTGGATGACCAAGGACGGAGAGGTGGTGACCTGGAAGGGGACCGGAGTGGGCCGCCCGACCGGCCGCGGCATGGCCGCCACCTGGCGCGGCGCCCTCTACTTCCAGACCACCTCGTCGAAGCTGGCGCGGCTCAACGGAGTGTGCGGGACCTTCGAGCACGAGTGCGACGAGAACGGCAACGTCAAGTCGGCCCTGTGGGAGTGGAAGTAGACCTCGGTAGCCGCCGCAGCAGCCGATCTCGATCGCCCGCCCATCGGCGTCCGTCGTGTCCGCCTGAACGATGAGGATCTCGTCGGCAATCATCCCCCGAGGCGTTCCTCCCCGCGCACAGAATGCGACGGTCGGTGGTCAGAGCGGCCATTCGGGGCCTCCGCGCATGCACAGGTGACCCCACTTTTGCCGCAGCGCGAGCTGGCTCGACTCTTGCCTCACGGCGCCCCAAAACGGGAGCCGAGAAATGCGCACGAGAGGATGGTGGGTGGTGGTCTCGCTGCTGGCGGCGGGCGGCTGTGTCGGCGCGGCCGGCGACGGCGGCGGTGACGGTTCGATGACCAAGGACGAGGCGCGAGGCGCCGGAGGCAAGGGCGACAACGGGGTCGACTGGTGCGAGCTGTTCGATTGGTACGGCGACGGCGTGTGCGACGACTTCTGCCCGGAACCCGACGTCGAGGACTGCGGCGAGCCCGTACAGGGATGTGGCGGCATCGCGGGGCTACAGTGCGCCGGCGGCCAGTACTGCCACTACGAGGCGGACCAGATGTGCGGCGCGGCCGATCAGATGGGCACCTGCCGGACGCGTCCCGAGGCGTGCGCACAGATCTTCTCGCCCGTCTGCGGCTGTGACGGCCAGACGTACCCAAACGCCTGCGAGGCGAATGCATCTGGTACCTCTGCCGCAAGCGACGGCGAGTGCGAGGCCGGCTGCCAGACGGACGACGACTGCCCGCAGGTCCAGTGCTTGCCCGGCGGCCCGTGCCCGCACACGAGCTGCGTCGACGGCGAGTGCGTCCAGGATGACGACCAGCCCGCGCGCTGCGGTGGCCTGCTCGGCCTGCTGTGTGGCGACGAGAAGTACTGCGACTACGACGCGGACGGACTCTGTGGCGCCGCCGACCAGATGGGCACCTGCCGCCCGCGCCCCGAGGCGTGCGCCGAGATCTACGCACCGGTCTGCGGCTGCGACGGCCGCACCTACGGCAACGCGTGCGATGCCGCCAGCGCCGGCACGGACACGTCCACGGAGGGTGAGTGTGCCGCGGCCGCCGACTGTCGCGCGACCGGCTGCGCGGCGGGCCGCTCCTGCCAGTTCTGCTGGGGGAGCTGGGCCTGCATCCCCGACGGCGCGATGTGCTGACTTCGGACGATCAGCGAAGCACCTCGACGACCTCGGCGCCGGTCACGAGCCGCGGGTCGCCGCGACGGGCACGCAGGATCCACACCGCGTGAGTCAGCCGCTTCCCTTGCAGGTCGGGGCATCGCGCCGCCTTCGCGGCCAGGGGGCCAACCGTGCCGACGGTCCCCCCGAGCTTCGCCTCTCCGACCAGAACCTTGTCAGGGTCCTTCACTGACCGCGCCACGAGGTCGAGCACTATGCCGTCAGGACATTATGTCAACACGACATATAAACCTCAACGCGTCGCCTCGCAGGCCTGCCGCTCGCGCTCGGCGAGCTCCGCTTCGCCGGCGTCGCGGTAGAGCTGCTCGAGAGCGCAGCGCACGTTCGGGTCGAAGGGGTTGAGGCCCAGCGCCCTCTCGAACGAACGGATCGCCGCAGCCCGGTCGCCCGCGGCCGCGTGGGCCACGGCGAGGTGGACGTGGGACTGAGGGAAATCCGGATACAGGGCCAGTGACCGAGCGACGAGCGCCGGCACCTGCGCAGGGCGGCCGGTCTCGAGGAGCGCTCGCGCGGCGCGATTCGCGACGATGGGATCCTCGGGGGTGACCCGTGCCGCCCGCTCGTACTCGACCGCGGCGGCGGCCGGGCGGCTCCGCTCCCACAAGAGGTCGCCGAGCCGCACGTAGCGCCGCGCCCGCTCGGCCTCGATGTCGGATGTGTCGTCGGGATCGCCGCCGCCTTCGCGGAATCGAAGAGCCAGGACGCGGGCCGCGGAAGGCGGCGGGCCGCGGCGCGCCCTGATGTCGGCGCGCCAGCTCTCCACGACTCGGTACCACGACGTCCTCATCGCGCGCGCGACCGCGGTCTGGGCATCCTCGCCGGCTCGCATCCGTCCGAGAGCGGCGCGGATCCCTTCCATGCCGGCGCGGCGCTGCACGAAGCGGAGAAGGCTGCCGACCTCGGCGAAGGCGAGCGCCGCCTGCTCCTGCGTGGGCAGCTTCGCGAGGCTCGGGTGCATCCGCTCGAACGGGATCAGCGCCCCGGATTGTGCGGCGCGATCGAGCAGGTACGCGAGCGCCGGGTCGACGCCGATCGATGCCTGCGGCGACCAGCGCCGCTCCTCCAGCTTGGCGAGCCCCTCGTGGAACCAGATGGGCGCCGTTCCCGCAGTCGCTCGGGAGATGACCAGATGCGTGTACTCGTGGCAGACCGTGTCGCGCCACGGGTAGCCGCGGACGAGCGCTCTGGGGCTCGTGATCATCAGACGATTCCACTTGCAGAGCGCGATCGTGCCCGAGGCGCGGATCTCGGCCAGCGTCAGCGTCGAGACCCGCGCAAGCGCCTCGGCGTCGGGGAGGACCTCGACGACGATGGGACCCGACGGCACGAGCCCGAGGTCCGAGCCAACCTCGCTCGCTGCGGCGGCGAGCGTCTCCTCGAGGAGCGGAACCAGCACCGCGTCGGCCGCGTTCGTGCGGATGAGGAAGCGTCGGTCCGCGGTCGCGGTCTGTACGAAGTCTCGAGTCACCGCGACCGTGGACTCGACGAGGTCTCTGAACGACTTCCAGTCCTCCCTGGTTCGCCGGCGCGCGATCGCGGAACGAACGTCCGCGAGGGCGTCCGCGTAACGCCCGCGGTGGAACCGGACCCGCGAGCGCAGGTAGAGGAGGTCGGGGTCGGCCGGCGCTCCTTCCGCCGCCTGCTCGACTATCCGCTCGGCCTCTTCGACGTCCCACGCGTCGAGGAGGCGGGACGCGCGGACGAGCTCGGTCGCCAGCGCCGGTTGCGCCGCCAGCGGGCGGGGTACGAGCGCCACGAGCAAGAGAAGCCGCGAGGTCACCGCACGAGCTCCTCGTAGTACCGGCGGACGGCCTCGTCCTCCTGATCGCCTGCTGTCTCGCGCATGGCGTCCAGCACCTCGCGGCGGAACTCGCGCGGGACGCGGTGATCATCGGGCCCCGGGATGCGAACGGGCCTCTGCCGCATCGCCATCCCCTCGGAGAGCCGCGAGGCCCGTCCGGCTTCCTCGAGGGTCTCGCGCAGCCGGCGCAGGCGCTCGAGCGCGCGCTCCTGCGCGTCGAAAGCCTCGCGGGGCGATGCGCGCCCGAGAGAATCCGACGCCTGGCCCATCTGCGCGCGAGCCTCCTCGAGCAGGCGCCGCGCGTCGCGCAGAACGAACGGAAGGTTGGGCTGGCTGTCCGGCCGGGCGAGCTTGCGCTCGAGGCGCGCCGCGTCCTCGGACAACGTGCGTTGCGACGCGCCCTGCCTCCGGAGCCGTCCGCCGTCTTCCTCGCCAAGCGTCTGGTCCGCGTCAGGCATGGCTCGCACGAGCTCCTGACGCACGGCCCTGAGCTCCGGGATCGCAGCCTCGACCGCCGCCACGGCCGAACGCGTCGCAGAGCGAGGCGGGCTGAGCAGGTGATCCAGCTCCTCGAGGCCCTCGAGACCCCGCTCGGCCATCTGTGCGGCCTCGTCCAGATCGCCCTGCTCGAGGCTTGCCTGAAGGTCCGCCACGCGGTGGCCTGCCCGCGCCATCTGCTCCCGTTGCGACTGGGCCAGGGCCGACACCTCCGCGCCGGCCAGCGCGGTCGCCGCGGCGCGGCTCCTCACGAGGAGCCGCTGCACCAGCGGGTCGATGCGCGATCGCATCGTCTCTGCGAGACGCCGCCGGTATCGCTCCTGGACTGCACGGGTCAGCCTCGACAGGTCGCGCTGGCGGCGCTCGAGGTCGCCCACCCGGTCGAGCAGCTCGCTCCGGGCGCGCTCCTCGGCCGCGAAGCGCTCGCCGCGAAACGCCGAGGCGTTCCCCTCGAGCGCGGCCATCAGCTCCCTCATGGTCTCGGTGAGGCGACCGAGCGCAGCCTGCGCCGCGGCCACGTCGTCTCCCGCCAGGCTCTCGCGAAGGTCTCGGAGGGCACCCTCGAGATCCATTGCCTCGAGCGCGTCGGTGTTGAGGAACTCGCCCGGAACGTCGCGCTGCATGTCGCCGAGCCTGGCCTGCAGCTCGCGGACGCGGGTCTCGAGCGCCGCAATCTGTGCGAGCAGCTCGCGTCGCAGGTCCTCGGATCTCGTTCTGGCGAAGCGGCCCAGCAGATCGGCTATCCGCTCGCGGGAGGCATCGACCTCCCGGCCGAGCTCGGCGAGCGCGTCGAGCCGCTGCCGGCCCAGGAAGTCCTCGATGAAGAGGGCGTCGTCCTCGAGCTCCTTGACCTGCTCGCGGTCGACCTCGAGGCGTCGCGTGCGCGACGCAACGGGACCGTGCAGGCGCCACTCCCGGGCGGCGAGGGTCTCGAGGCGTTCCCCCATCGCGTCGATGCGCCCGACGAGCTCCCGACTCGTGAGCGTGTCCTTCATGAGCGCCTCCCGGTGGCCGGCGATCCAGGCCAGGACGCGCTCGTGTGCCGCGCGCGCGATCCGGAAGCGCTCCTCCGGAGCGTCCTCGGGAACCGGGTGCTCGAGCCGCTCCGCGAGCGCGGTCACGACGAGGTCGAGCAGGATCTTCTGGTCCTCGAGGATCGCGAGGTGGCGCGACGCCGGGGACGCCACGCGCACCGTGACGGTCCGGCTGGATCCGCGGTTGGGGCCGGTGACCGTGTCGCGGTCCAGCGCCTCGAGCCGGACCGAGACCGCCTCGCCGGGCGCGACCCGGACCTCGTCCAGGGACAGCGCCCACTCGCCGCTCGCGCTCTGCGCTGCGGGGTCGAAGCTGCGGACCCGCCGCCGGAGCTGATGCTGATCTCCGATCTCCACGACTGCCCAGAGCTCGGCCAGCCCGTGGTCGTCCCTGACGTCCCAGGTGAACCCGACTCGCTCCGATGCCTCCACCGTCAGGTCGCCGTCGGGCGCGGTGAGCGTGACCACGGGTCGCTGATCCGCGAGCGCCCGGATCGGGCGCCAGCCACGCTCGCGGACGGGCTCGTCACCCACGGGCTCGATCTCGAAGGCGTAGCGCCCTGGCCCATTCACCACCATGCGCGCCTCGAGGCTCCGGTCGTCACGGACCTCGAGGGGCAGGCTCGCGGTCTGCCCTCGTCCCTGCTCGATGATGATCGAGCCGGCCCTGACCGGCATGAGACCTCGCGTGCGGATCCGGACGGTCGTGCCACGAGGCGCGGAGATTGCCCCGCTCGTCGAAGGGACGACGAGCGGCGACTCGGTCATGTAGTCGGGAAAGACGTACTCGAGGCTGAGGTCACCGACGATCGGACCGTCCGCTGCCGCCGACGGACCGCTGTCGGCCCAGAGCGGCCCCATCACCGATTGGCCTCCGCGAGCGAGCGCCGATGGCCATAGCGTGGCAGAGGAGCCGCCGCAGGCGACGCAGACGATCGCGCCGATGGCGCGTCTCCTGAGTGCCCCGAGCGGCAGCGCGACGGAAGGCGGGGCCCGAACGGCCACGGCGACCGCGCACCTCGCGTGCTCCTCGAGCAGCTCCTCCGAGAAGTCGCGCGGAGCACGCGCGAGCTCGACGGCGGCCAGCAGGCTCTCCCGGGCGGCCCGAGAAGCCAGGAGCGCGACGCGGTCGTCCTTTCCGATCTCGGAGAGAGGCACTACCAGATCGAGGACGAGGATCCATGAAAGCGCGGAGGCGACGACCGCGATCGCGCCGCCACGTACGATCTCGCCGCCCGCCCCGGAGCCGACGAGGACGAGCGCGAAGAGCCCTGACCCGGCCAGGATCGCCAGGTCGAGGGCAAAAGCCGCGGTTCGGAGCTTGCGAGCGCGGGCCCTCAGCCCGTCCAGGGTGCGGCGCAGCGCCGGAGACATCCTGGTCGTGAGGCTAGCACGTCGTTTCCGCGATGAAGGCGGCTCGTCGGGATATACTACCGTGCTCGTGGACGACAGCACGAGACAGGCGCTTCTGAGGAGCCTTCCGTCCATCGACGAGGTCCTGCGGTCCGGCGTCGCGGAGGAGCTCTCACGGACGGCCCCCCGCTGGGCAGTCGCCGAGGCCGCCCGGCGCGCCGTCGAGACCGCGAGACAGCAGATCCTCAGGGGCGAGTCGGACGGCCGCTCGGGCCTCGAGCGCGCCGTGGCCGACCTGCCCCACGAGGTCGAATCGCTCCTGGCGCCGGCCATCCGGAGGGTCATCAACGCGACCGGCGTCATCCTTCACACGAACCTCGGCCGCGCCCCCATGCCGAGAAAGGCGCTCGAGCGCGCCGTCGAGATCGCGACGGGCTACTCGAACCTCGAGCTCGATCTCGAGACGGGCCTTCGCGGATCCCGTCACGGGCACCTCGCGCGGATCCTGCGTCAGCTCACCGGCGCCGAGGACGCGGTCGTCGTGAACAACAACGCGGCCGCCGTCCTTCTCGTCGCGACCGCGCTCGCCGCCGGCCGCGAGGCAATCGTCTCGCGCGGAGAGCTCGTCGAGATCGGCGGGGCGTTCCGGATTCCGGAGGTCCTGTCCGCCGGCGGAGCCAGGCTCCGGGAGGTCGGGACGACCAACCGGACACGCATCGGCGACTACGAGGCTGCGCTCTGTCCCGACTCGGCCCTCCTGCTCAAGGTCCACCGCTCTAACTTCGCGGTCGTCGGCTTCACGGAGGAGGTCGGGATCGGCGAGCTCGCGCTGCTCGGCCGCCGCGCGGGCGTGCCGGTCGTCGAGGATCTGGGGAGCGGCGCAATGATGGACCTGGGCCGCCTCGGCGTCGGATCCGAGCCAACCGCTGCGGCGGCGATCGAGAGCGGCGCGGACCTGGTGACGGTGAGCGGCGACAAGCTGCTCGGCGGTCCCCAGGCGGGCGTGATCGTCGGACGGGCGGCCCTCGTCGGACGCTTGCGCAAGCACCCGCTCATGCGCGCGGTCCGACCCGACAAGCTCACGCTGGCTTCGCTCGAGGCCACCCTCGAGCTCTACCGCGACAGCCGCGGCGTCGACCAGGTGCCCATCCTCGCGATGCTGGCCGCGAAGGCGGGGGACCTGCGCGACCGGGCAGAGAAGCTCGCCCGTCTCTGCCGCGAACAGGGCGTGGCGCCCTTCGCCATCCAGGTGCGGCAGTCGACCGGCAAGGTCGGGGGCGGAGCCCAGCCGCTGACGGAGCTACCGGGCTTCGCGCTCGTGCTGCGGCACACCAAGCGGAGCGCAGTGGACATCGAGGCCGCGCTCCGCAGGAACGCTCCACCCGTCATCGCTCGCGTGTCCGAGGATGCCGTCTGGCTGGACGTGAGGACCCTGCAGGGCGACGAGGAGCTGGACCTCGTCGCGAGGGCGGTCGGTCGGATCGCGGCCGAAGGGAGCTAGGTTGCTGTCCGGCACCGACCACGGCGAGGATCCCGGGCCCGCGCATCCCGACCTCTCTCGAGGCAACCGGATCCTGGCGATCGGTGGCGGCAAGGGCGGGATCGGCAAGACCCTGATCGCCGCGAACCTCGGGATCTACCTCGCGCAGATCGGGAAGCGCGTGGTCGTCGTCGACGCCGACCTGGCGGGCTCGAACCTGCACACCCTCGTGGGCATCGCCCGCCCGAGGGTGCCTCTGTCGGCGATCGTCCGATCGCGAAAGGGCAGCATCGAGGAGGCCGTGGTCGACACGGCGATACCCGGTCTTCAGCTCCTGTCGGGGGCGAACGACTCATACGGCGTCGCGAGCCTGCGCCCCGCCGAGAAGTCGACCTTCGTCCGTCAGATCCGCGGCATGGACGTGGACTACGTCATCCTCGACCTGGGCGCGGGCACGTCCTTCAACGTGCTCGACCTGTTCCTCCTGGCCGACACGCAGGTCGCGATCGTCGTCCCCGAGCCGACGTCGATCGAGAACAGCTACAGGTTCCTGCGGAGCTGCTTCGTGCGGCGGGCCAAGCGTGCCTTCTCGGGCGATCGCCGTCGCCAGAAGCTGATCGAGCGGGCGGCCTTGTCGGCGCCCGAGGGCATTCCGAATCCGATCGAGCTGCGCGACCTGGCGGTGCACGAGGACCCGGAGGTCGCGCCGCGGCTCGACGACGAGCTGTCGGCTTTTCGGCCCAAGCTCGTCGTCAACCAGACGCGCCTGAGGGCCGACCTCGACCTCGGCAGCTCCATGCGGACCGCCGTCGCCCGCCGGATGGGCATCGCGCTCGAGTACCTCGGCCACATCGAGCACGACGATGCGGCATGGATCGCCGTCCGTCACGGGAAGCCGCTTCTCGTCGAGAGCCCGGGATCGAAGTCCGCCAAGAACCTCGAGCGGATCGTGCGCAAGGTCCTGGCGCTCGAGACGGCGCGGCAGGGGCGCTCCGCGACGAGGCCCAAGCGCGTCGGCGCGCTCAATCACTACGAGGTCCTCGACGTCGAGCCCGGAGCGAGCGAGGAGGAGATCCGGCGCGCCCACCGGCGGATGCGCGAGCTGTTCTCGCGGGACTCCCCGGCGATGTACTCCCTGTACGACGACGACCGGCTCGCGGCCGCGCAGAAGCGGCTGACCGAGGCGTACGACACGCTGATCGACCCCTCCCGGCGCAAGCCCTACGACTTCGGGATCTTCCCGGACGGCAACCCGAACGTGACCGACGCGGACGAGGAGCGGCGCTCGGCCGAGGCGCTCCTGCCCCTGCCGGCGCTGCCTGATCTAAACGCGGAGACGGACTATACCGGCGAGCTCTTGAAGCAGATCCGCCTCTCGCGCGGGATCGATCTGCGCGACGTGACGACGCGGACCAAGATCTCGATCGGATACCTGCGCGCCATCGAGGACGAGGACTGGACCGCGCTGCCCGCCGTCGTCTACGTCCGCGGCTTCGTCGGCGAGCTGGCGAAGGTGCTGCACCTGGACTCCGTCCAGGTCTCGAAGACGTTCGTGCGCCGGTACCGGCAGTACCTGAGGGAGGCGGGACATGACGAGGAGTAGCATCATCATCGCCATCGCCGCGCTGGCGGGATGCGAGTCCACCGTCGGGTCGGGGGCCGACGCCGACGCGGACGCCGACGCGGACGCCGACTCGGACGCGGACTCGGACGCCGACTCGGATGCGGACTCGGACTCGGACTCGGACTCCGACTCGGACTCCGACTCGGACTCGGACTCGGACTCGGATGCGGACTCCGATTCGGATGGAGACTCGGACGTCGGCTGCCAGCCGATCGAGGGCGTCGACTACGGGTCGATCGGGGTTGGGGGCCCGCCAACCGATCGCCCGGCAGCCGAGCATGGCGACCTGAATCTGCTGCTGCGTGGCTGGCAGGCGGTCGACGAGGCGCGCGAGCTCGTCGACATCGACGGTCCGACGGACGAGTCCGCTCCGTTGCTCCTCTCGCTGTTCGGCGACGACCGCGTGCCGACCTTCGCCACTGTCTACGCGGTCGAGACCTGGGACTGGGAGGTGAACGGTCCGGGTCCCCTCGTCGAGGATCCGCCCGTGACACTCGCGGGCATGGAGGTCGAGCCCGGCGAGATCATCGAGACCCCGCGGAGCGGCTATGACATCGGCGGGGGCAGGACCGCCATGGTCCTGTACGCGACGCGGGAGACGATCACCCTCAAGTACACGGGCGACGACAACGTCGTCTACGGATACACGATCCACATCGCGGGCGTCTGCACCGAGCCGAGCCTGCTCGCCCTTTACGGGGAGCTCGACGCGGCCGGTCGCGGGAGCCTTCCGGCGCTGCGCGGCGACGAGCCGCTCGGCCGCGCGAATGGTGGCGAGATCCAGGTCTCGATCCGCGACACGGGCTCCTTCATGGACCCGCGGTCCCGCAAGGATTGGTGGTAGGAGCACCGTGCGGCGGTTGCGACCGGGTCTGGTGGCGCTGGCAGGCTGCCACCTGCTCACCGACCCGCTCCCCGCCGTTCTTTCGGGCCCGGTCGACTCGGGCACCCGGCCCGACTCCGGAACGTCGACCGATTCGGGCGCCGACGCGGCGCCGCCGGGCCTGGACGCTGGCGTTCCGGACTCCTCGGCCGAGGACTCGGGGCTCGATGCGGCGGTGCCCGCCTGCAATCCACCTTGCGCCGGCGGCGAGGTGTGCTGCGACAAGGGCCTGGGCCTGGGCCCGAGCTGCCACTCCTCGGCGCAGGACTGTCTCTGCGACCCCGCCACCGCCATGCCGTGCGACGACACCTGGAACGTCTGCTGCGCCCGGGCTCTCGGGCAGTTCCCGCGCTGTCGGACGTCGGCCTCGGACTGCATCTGTGACCCCGCAACCGGGGCGCCTTGCGACGAGACCTGGAACGTCTGCTGCGACCAGGGTCTCGGCACGGGGCCGCACTGCGAGACGTCTGCGGGCGACTGCATCTGCAACCCAGCAACGTCGGCGCCCTGCGACGAGACCTGGAACGTCTGCTGCTCCCAGGGGCTCGGAATGTGGCCGCGTTGCGAGACCTCCGCCTGGCATTGCGCGTGCGACCCCGTGACCGGTCAGCCGTGCGATGATACCTGGGACGAGTGCTGCGAGGAGTTTCCGGGCGAGGGACCGCAGTGCCACCAGGATCCCTGCTGACGAGATGGAGGGTGGGCGATGGGCTCGAGAACGTGGATCATGCTCGCACTGTCGACGTCGATCGGTTGCACCTGCGGCGAGGACGGGACGGGACCCGACGCCGACGCCGATTCGGACGCCGATTCGGACGCGGACTCGGACTCCGATTCGGATGTAGACGCCGGTCGGGACGCGGGCGCAGGCCCGGACGCAGGCACCGACGCGGGCCTGGACGGCGGGGTCGACGGCGGAGGCCCACGCGACGCGGCGGTCGACGCCGCTCCGCTCTTCGTCTGCGATCCGCCCTGCGAGGACGACCAGGTGTGCTGCGACCGCGGCTTCGGAGCTTCGTGCGAGGCCACCGCCCAGAACTGCATCTGCGATCCGGCGAGCGGCGCGCCCTGCGACGACTCATGGGGCGTCTGCTGCGACCAGGGGTTCGGGCCTCGCTGCCAGACGTCCGCGACGGACTGCATCTGCGACCAGGCGACGGGCGCGCCCTGCGACGATGCCTACGACGTCTGCTGCGACGAGGGCTTCGGCCCTCGCTGCCAGACCGACGCGCTGAACTGCATCTGCGACCAGGAGTCGAACGCGCCCTGCGACGACACCTACGACGTCTGCTGCGACCAGGGCTTCGGCCCTCGCTGCCAGACGAACGCCACGAACTGCATGTGTGATCCCGAGTCGGGCGCTCCGTGCGACGACACGTTCGACGTCTGCTGCGACCAGGGCTTCGGTGCCCGCTGCCAGACGAACGCCTCCAACTGCATCTGCGACATCGACACGAGCGCGCCTTGCGATGACACGTACGACGTCTGCTGCGACGACGGGTTCGGCGCTGGCCCGCGCTGCCGCACCCAGGACTGCTAGCCGCTTCCGATTCGCCGCTTGAACGGGGGGTGCGTGCGGGATAGCTTCGGCCCCCGGATGCACAAGCCCCTCGACAAGGTCTTTCTCCTCGCCCTCCTGCAGTGCCCTTTGGTGTCCCTCGCTCAGCCTGCGCCCCAGCCGCAGACGTCCGACGAGGTGGCCGGGCCAGAGCTCGAGCCTCCGCCGCCCGGGCAGCCGGGCGATCAGGCTCCCCAGCCGCCCCCGGGCCCAACGCCCGCGCAGCCGCCGCCGCCCACGCCCGCGCCGCCGCCGCCTCCGGTCGAGAGCGAGACGGAGCGCGCGAGCCTCCCCTCCGAGGGTGGCTCGGGCTTCGTTCCCGAGGGGCGCTGGTTCGACCGGCTCGGATCGGGCGACCCGATCTTCGAGATCCGCAACGATCCGTTCTCCCTCGCGCTCCACGGACTCCTGCAGGTCCAGGCCGCTCCGTACGTGCAGAGGAGCGCGCGGAAGTCGAACGGCGACGCCGCGGATGTCGAGGGATTCCTCCTGCGCCGCGCGCGCCTCGGCATCGACGGGTCGCTGATCGGAGGCGTCACCTACGCGCTTCAGTACGAGTTCTTCGATGGCGCCCCGGCGACCGAGGAGGGCGGATCGCGGCTCCTCGACGCGACGATCGGTTACGAGCGCTTCCCGCTGCTGCAGATGAGCTTCGGCGCGCAGAAGGTGCCGTTCTCGAAGGTCGCCATCACCTCGACGGCGAACCTCCAGCTCATCGAGCGCCCGTTCTCCTCCCGGCAGCTCCCGAACGTCCTGCCCCTCGTCCCGGACCGCCAGGTCGGCGCGGTGATCTCGGGTGACCTCATCGGCGCCGCCGAGTACTCGGTCGGCGTCTTCAACGGTAACGAGACGATGTTCCGGGGCGACGACAACGGCGGGCTCCTGTACGCGGCTCGTCTCGAGCTGCACCCCCTCGGCACGACCGGCGAGTCCCAGGCCGCCTTCTTCCCGATCGACGAGGGCTACAGGAGGATCCGGGTCGCGCTTGGCGGCGACATCTACTTCAACGACGACGCCGCCGGGACGCAGCTCGCGTGGAGCGCCGATCTGACGCTGAAGTGGCGCGGCCTGTCGGTCACCGCCGAGTGGCTAATGGCCCGGTTCGAGCCCTCGAGCGATCCGGTCCGTCCTCCCGAGCTCATCGGCGAGGTCGACCAGCGGGCGTTCTTCGCCCAGGCCGGCTTCTTCGTCATCCCCGGACGCGTCGAGATCGCCGCGCGGTTCGAGGACTGGGACACCAACACGGACGTCGACGACGCCTCCGACTTGCAGGCGATCTCGGGCGCACTGAGCCTGTACCTCTTGCGCGACCGCATCAAGGCGCAGCTCCAGTACACCCACCGCCGCGAGCCGAACGCCGCGGAGGACCTGCGCAACGACACCGGCGTCCTGCAGCTCCAGGCGAAGTTCTGATGCGCTCTCGGGTCCTAGCGCCGGCCATCCTGCTCGCGACCCTCGCATCGGCCTGCGACCGTCCGTCCCAGCTCAGGGCCTTCCAGGTCACGAGCCGCGGCGAGCTCGTCGGAGGGCCGGGAGCGATCGGCGAGGTCGACGACTGGGTCCTCGAGAACGACCAGATCCGGCTCGTGATCTCGAACGTGGGCAACTCCTGGGGGCCCGGCCTGTTCGGGGGCAGCATCATCGACGCCGACCTCGCCCGGCCCCAGGTGCGCTTCTCGAACGCGCGCGGGCTGGACCAGTTCTCCGAGGTCTTCCCGATGACGAACCTCGTGGTCCCCGGCTTCTTCGAGGGCGACCCTGCTCGCCGCAACGTCGGCCTCGACGACATGAGAATCGAGGTCATCAGCGACGGGAACGACGGCAAGGAGGCGCGGCTGCGGATCACCGCCAAGGGCGACTCGATCATCGAGGCCCTCGCGACCGTCGGGCTCGCTGGCGTGATCATCGATCTGTCCTTCCAGACCGACCTCATCCTCGAGCCGGGCAAGCGCTACATCCGGATGAGGACGCGGATCAACGTGGACTCGGCGCGCCGCCCACAGGACGCAGACGGCGATACCGAGATGGCCGCGATCCAGGAGTCGTTGCCGCTCTTCGGCGCGCTGCTCGGAGACGCGCTCCGTCCGGCGAGCGAGCGGGAGATCGAGCAGGGCTTCCTCGCCGGCGATTTCCTGCTCTTCGGGCCAAAGGTCCACGTCTTCGCGCCGGGCGACGGCTTCGAGGTGGGTCTCTTGTTCCAGCGTCGCTTCGACCAGGGCGTCGACGTCCTGAACGACCCGTACATGGCGCCCTACCTCGCCGCGTCCGGGGACCACGTCTCGTACGCCTACTTCTCCGCCTCCGGCCAGCTCAGCGTCCCGATCTTCACCTCGTCGTTCACCGGAGCCTTCACGCACCTGTACCAGTGCCGCCTGGACGACGACGAATGTCAGGCCGGCTACCGGCAGGGGCGGATCGTCTACGAACGGTTCCTCGCGATCGGTGACGGGGACATCGGCTCGGCGCTCGAGAGCTTCTACGAGGTGCGCCGCGAGCCTCACGGAACGCTGCGCGGGCACGTGCTCGACGGGGCCACCGGTCAGCCGCTGAGCGGAGCCCAGGCGTTCGTGCTGCGCGCGCCGGAGGGGCCGAGCGGCTCGGCGCTCGAGGCCATCGCCTCGAACAGGGCCGAGGTGAACAGCGCCGGCGTCGTGCTCGAGATGCAGGCCGACGCCGCCGCGACGGCGAGGGCGACCGGTTCCTTCGCGGGCAAGGTCCCGCCGGGGGACTACCTGCTCGTGGCGCGAGCGCCCGGCCGCGCGGTGTCGGACCCGCTGCCCTTCAGCGTTCAGGACGGCCAGACCCTCGACCTGTCGATCGCCGTGCCCGCGCCCGGCCGCATCGACCTCGAGATCACCAACGAACAGGGCGCTCCCAGCCCGGGCAAGCTCATCCTGCTCGGGCCCGGCGACTGCGACGTCGGAAGCGCCGAGACGCCCGTGCCGCTCGTGGGGACCGGGCCCGCAGGTCGATCTTCCAGTCAGATCGTCGCGCTCGGCGACGAGGAGCTCCCCGACGGCGTCGCCGCGATCCACTACCTCGGGCCCGGCCGGAGCGTCGTCGAGGCGCCACCCGGGACCTACGAGGCGGTCGTCTCGCGCGGCGTCGAGTACTCGATCGACCGGCAGTGCATCACGGTCGTGCCCTCGCTGGCCACCATCGTCAAGGCCACGGTGGCGCACGTGGTCGACACGACCGGCTGGATCTCGGGGGACTTCCACATCCACGGCGTGTACAGCTACGACGCCAACGTGAGCCACGTGGCCCGCGTGGCCGGCGCCGTCGGTGAAGGTCTCGACCTCATCTGCTCGACCGATCACGACTACCTGTCGGACTTCGGCCCGACGGTCGCGGCGCTCGGCCTCGGGGACTACCTCGCGACGATGGTGGGGCTCGAGACGACCACGATCGAGGTGGGCCACTACATCGGGTTCCCGCTCAGGTTCGACGAGCTGGCCGAGGAGAACGGCGCCATCGAGTGGTCGCGACGCGACGAATGCCTGATCGATCCGGCCGGGAGCCGTTGCGTGTACGGCGACGACGACGCGGTACTGCCGCTCGTGCCGGACGAGATCTTCGACGGCCTGCGCAACCTGGGCTCGCTCGGTCCAGAGCGCACGGTGATCAACGTCCCGCATCCGCGAGACGGGTTCTTCGGCTACTTCGACCAGTTCGGGTTGAACCCGTTCGATCTCGACGTCAGCCCCGGCGGGCTGTCGAGCACGAACCCCGTCCTGGTACCCGAGCTCTTCAGCGCGAACTTCGACAGCATCGAGCTGTTCAACGCCAAGCGGTTCGAGCTGATCCGGACGCCCACGGTCGCCGAGATCATGGAGTTCAAGGAGCGTCTGGACGCGCTCAGGGCCGAGGAGGCGCCCACGTCCGAGATCGCGGCGCTGCACGACGAGTTCGCCCGCAGGGTCCTCGAGCGCACGCCCGAGGAGAACGCGGCGCTCGGCTTCGGCAGCGAGCTGCCCGAGCCGGAAGGGCCGTGCACGAGCCACGCCGATTGCCGCGTGGACGAGAAGTGCTCGCCCGAGCGCGCCACCTGCGTAGCCTTGAGGTGCATCGAGGAGGAAGCGGCGGATCCCGAGCTGGCCGACCGACCCTGCATCCACCACCAGGGCGTCATCGACGACTGGTTCCGCCTCCTCGAACACGGGGTCCGGTACACGGGGCTCGGCAACAGCGACACCCACAAGCTGCACGACGTCGAGGTCGGAACGCCTCGGAACTGGATCGCCAGCCCGACGGACGCGCCTCGCGAGATCGAGCACGCCAGCGTTGCGGCGGCCGTCAAGGCGGGTCAGGTCACGATGGGCTACGGCCCGTTCGTCGAGCTCTGGGTGAACGGCGCCCCGATCGGCGAGACCGTGCCCGCCGGCGCAGGCGGCTCGGTCCGGGTGCGCGTGCGCGTCCAGACGCCCGAGTGGTTCGGCGTCGATCGCCTCGAGCTGTACCGCAACGGCGAGCTCTGGATCGAGCAGCCGATCGACGTGGATGCGAGCGAGATCGTCGACCTCGACGAGACGTTCGAGGACGAGCCGGACCGCGACTCGTGGTACGTGGCGATCGCCCTCGGAACCGAGGGAGGTCTGGCGCCGGTCTACACGTCGGTCGCGCACCCCAACCTCGGGTTCTCGCAGGTCGCTGCGGTGGCGTTCTCCGGGATCGACTCCGACCTGATCCGGGCAATCGTGCCGCCGTTGCCGCCGCCACCCGAGGTCAACGCCATCATCCCGTACGGGATCACGAACCCCGTCTGGGTCGACGTCGACGGCGGCGGTTTTGCGGCTCCCCAGCCGAGACCGGGCTGGGCCGGCGGTTCGAGCAACGAAGAGCCCCTCTCGCGCGAACGCCTCGAGAGCCCCTTCGGCGAGGAGCAGCTCGACGACGACGAGCTCAGGGCCAGGCGCCTGGACCTCGTTCGTCGCAGCATCGAAGACGCCATGCAGGTGGGACGGTGAGAGATGACGAAGACGATGAACGATGCCGCCAGGCATAGCTGCAAGCTGATCGAGTCCGCGCTGGGGCAGAGCGGCGCGTTTCATCGAATCGAGAGGGGGCTGTACGTCGTCCGACAGGGCTCCGCCTACGTCACGATCGAGGTGATCTCCGGCAAGAAGGGGCAGGTCATCGTCCGCTTCGTCGCCTCGCTCGCCCAGGGCGTCCGCCTCACGCGCGAGCTGGCGACGGAGCTCCTGACGATGAACGCCCTCCTCCGCTTCGGCGCCTTCGGCTACGTGCCCGCAGGACGCGCCGTGACGCTGTCCCACTCGATCCTCGGCGGCCTGACGCTGGATGCACCCGAGATCGTGGCGACACTTCGCGACATCGCGCTCATCGCCGACGAGTACGACGACAGGATCGTCGCGCAGGGGGGCGGAATGCGCATGCAGGACATGCTGGAGGACGAGGCGCTCGCCAACATCACTCGCTCCCTCGAGGACCGCAAGGCGGTTCCCAACTAGACGAGCGGTCGGGCTCGAGCCCACCGCAGCGAATGTCTTCCGGCGCAGACCTGATGGATGGGCCTCACGAGATCTCCGGCGAGGCCGCGCGACCGGGGCCGCCCTTCGGCGCTCTCGGGGCGGCGCTCCTCGCCGCGTCGCTCGCGGACTTCGCCCTCGGCCGGCTCCTCGTCGGCTCCTTGCCCGCTCCTCCGCACGGCGCGATCACGCGTACCGGTGGCCTCGAGGCGCTGCGCCAGGCGCTCCTGACGCCGGCGACGTTCGCGCACGGGATGGTCGCCGTCCTGGCGCTCGCGATGAACTTCGCGGCGCTCGCCGCCGTGCTCCGCGACCCTGGGTTCGCTTCTGCAGCCCGCCGCCTGACGCTCCTCGTGCTCGCGATCTTCGCCCTGCCCGTGATCGCCATCTCGCTCGTTCTCCGGGTGCCGACCCAGATGATCTTCATGGCGCTGACGGCGACGGTCTTCATCGGGGTCATCTGCGCGGTCAACGCCTCGCTGGCGCGCGGGCCGGCGCCCGCCAAGGTGATGAGCTGGCTGCTCGTCCTCCCGCTCCTCTTTGGATACGTGGACACGCTCACCCGATTGATCCCCGCGCTGGGGGCGTGGACGCCATGGTCCAGCCTGCCCCGGCTCGTCGCGCTCGGGACCGAGGCCGCCGCCGTCCTCTGCGGCCTCCTCGCACCGATCGCCTTCATCGCGCCTGGGCGAAGCGCGGGCGAAGGGAGCGCGCGGGCGTCCAGGGCGCCGCTCGTCGCCGCGCTCCTCGCCGGCCTCGTGCCGACCATGGCGGTTGGAGCGCTCGCGCTACTGGCCTGGCCCGAGACCCAGAGCCTCGCCGCCCGCACGATCGGAATCGAGCTTCAGGTCCCCTTCGCGCAGCCGCTCTACCTCGCGGCGCTCCTCGGCTATCTCACGACCGCCGCCTACCACCTCTGGCCGCGCCGCCACCCCGCCGTGGTCACCGAGATCGGCCTCGGCCTGTGCGCGCTGATGTTCGGCGGCTGCGGGACGTTCACGCCGTTCCGGATCTCGTTGCTCCTCCTGGGCCTTCAGCTGGTCGCCCTCGGGATCCACCGGCTCTCGGCTCGGAACCACACGACCCTGCGCACGGTCACGCCCGCCGGTACGTAGAGCCGCATCAAGCGGCGCGCAGGTCGACGAACTGCGGATGGCGCTCGACCGTCGAGACCGCGTCGGAGACCCACTCTGGCAGCTCGCCGTAGATCTTGCGAAGCTGACCATCCACGGTTCGCGCGCACAGTCGAGCTTCCTCATCGTCGATCGAGTTGTCGAAGACGTACACGCGATCGGACAGCCGCAGCACCGCGGACAGGTTGGCCATCGACCGAACGTACCGCGTGACGATCTTCTCGATCGGAACCGTGTGACCACCCTCCATCACCCGTCCCGCGATGCGTGCGGCGTTGATGCGGGGATCGCTCGTGCCGATGAAGAAGACGCGCACGAAGTAGCCCCGGTCCTTCGCTCGACGGAGGAAATCGACCTTGGTCGTGGTCGAGAGCACGGTCTCGAACGCGATCCCCTCTCCGAGCCCGAGCAGCTCCTCGCGCCTGGCATCCGTCCACTGCGCGGCGCTCAGGACTGCTTGGGGCGAATTCCAGTCCCCGAAACGATCGCGGGCAACCTCGTCCGGGTTGAGATACTCGACCCCTTCGCTCCACCGTTCCTCGCGCAGCCGCGCCGTGACCGTCGTCTTGCCGGAACCGTTGGGCCCGCCAATCACGAGAAGTACGGGCTTCACCTCGAGTCTCTCGGCGCCTCGGCCTGCGTTTCGAGTCGGCGCAGCACCTCTTCCCTGGCCGCGGCGATCTGGGCCCGGAGCTGCTTCAGGGCTCGTTCTCGCGCGTCGCGAACACCACCGAATGCGCGTTGCGACAGCTCTGCGAGTTGCGCGTCGGTCGGCTCGCACCCCGGATCGGCCAGGTTCACCGGGTCGACCATGAGGAGACCATACCGCGGAGCCCGGGTACGCGCCAACACCGTCGGCTCCCAGCTCAGAACGCCACGACCCTGCGCACGGTCACGCCTGCCGGGACGTAGACGCGCAGGGTTCTTGCGGCGCGAGTCTGGGAATCCGCGACCACGACGGCGTGCGAGCCCGGTGCGAGTCGCGCTCCGGAGGAGGTCGACTGCGGGGAGGGTGCCCCGTCGATCCGGACCTCGCAGTGGCGCCTGCACGAGATCTGAAGCGCGCGCGACGTCGCCTTCGCCAGTGCGGCCGGAGCCCGCGCGGGGCGCGCGACCTTCAACGGTGGTACCGGGCGCGGCGAGGCCGAGGGCTCACGCTACTGTTGCTCGCCGCTCCGCGGCTGAGCGGGCGGAGCGGGCGCGGGATCAGGAGCGGGCGCCGGTGCGGAAGGCGCCGGAACGGGGGCAGGGGCAGGAGCCGGCTCAGCGGGCAGGGCCGCCTGGTCGACCTGCGGCCGGTCGCGACACGGGCGCCGCGGGTCGCGCCGCCGGAGCAGGCGCGGGGTGCCTGACTGCCCGACGACGTCACCTACTTCCAGGTGCATACGGAGGCTGCCCGCAGGCCGGCCCGTTTGCTGGCTGGGCCGGCGACGACAGCCCGAGCGAGAGGCCGATCCGGTAGGGCCCTTCTCCCTCGAAAACCACCGGCTCTCGGGTCAGAATCCCACGACCCTGCGCACCGTCACGCCCGACGGGACGTAGACGCGCAGGGTTCGTGCGGCGCGAGTCTGGGAATCGGTGACGAGGACCGCGTGCGAGCCAGGCGCGACGTGCGCGCCCGAGGAGGTCGACTGCGCCGAGGGTGCCCCGTCGATCCGGACCTCGCAGGGGCGCCTGCACGAGATCTGAAGCGTGCCCGCAGCCGTCTTCGTCGGTGCGGCCCGAGCTGGCGTGGGGCGCGCGACCTTCGACGGCGGTGCCGGGCGCCGCGAGGCCGAGGGCTCACGCGACTGGTGCTCGCCGCTCGGCGGCCGGGAAGGGGGGGGCGCGGGCACCGGAGCGGGCGCCGGTGCGGAAGGCGAAGGGACGGGGGCGGGGGCAGGCGAGGGCGCGGGAGCCGGCTCGGCGGGCAGGGCCGCCTGGTCGACCTGCGGCCGTTCGCGACGAGTTGCGCCATCGCGCTCTGCGGCCGTGCGCTCCCTCAGGCCGAACCACGCACCTATCGCGGCGCCCGCCGCGAGCGTCAACAGGACCAGCAGCCACGCGGGCAGGCCGCGCGAGCCGCCGCGGCGCGCGGTCACCGGCGTGCGTACCAGCCTCGTCTTCGGCTCGCGATCATGCGCCGCGGGTCGCGCCGCCTTCACCGGCGCCGGTGTCGGGCGCGCGGTCGCTTCCTTGGCCTCGACCTTCTTCGCCTCCCCCGTGGCGGGAGCGCCCGCCCAGGCCAGGGTCTTCTCGGGCGCCACCGGCGCTGCACCGCCGTCCGATCCGGCGGCGTCGGCCGAGGGCGCAACGTCCACCTGGATTTCGCCAGCGTCACCCGTTGCCGCCGACGGGGCCGACGACGCGGGCACCGACTCGCCTGCGGCCACCTCGCGTCCAGGAGCTGCCGGCTTCGTCGTCTCCTTCGTCCGCAGATCCCGGTCGGCCCTGCTGGGAGGGTGGACTCGCGGAGCGCCACCCGGAGGTGGCTGAGCGGGCGCCGAGGCCTCGGGCGGCTTGGCAGGCGGTGGAGGCGGTGGAGGTGGAGGCATCCGCACCGGCGTTCCCCCAGGCGAAGAGGGAGGAGGCCTCGCGACGGAGACGGTGCGGGGCGGCGGCGGCGGCGTGGCCATCGCGATCCTCGCCGCGTCGGCGGGGATTGGCGGAGGCGGCCTCGCGATGCTCGCGGCGGCCGCCGCCAGCGGCGGGCCTGCGGGCGGCGCCACCACCGGGATTGCGACTTGCAGCGAGGTGTCGGGAGGAGGCGCGGCCGTCCGGGGTCGAGGCGGCGGGGGGGGGGGCGAGGACATCGACTGCACCACCTCGGCGATCGTCTCTCGAGGCGCCGGCGAGATCGACGCCACCGCATCCTCCAGGACGTCGATCACCACGCGGGCGCTCGTTGGCCGAGCGCTCGCGGTGGGCGACAAGAGGCGATGCAGGAAGCTCACGAGACCGTCGGGGACGCCTCGTCGAACCAGCTCCTCGTCGCGCGCGCCCGGCGGGACCGCTCCGGCGAAGAGCTCGCGGAGCAGGATCCCGAACGAGTAGAGGTCGCCCGCGGGCGATGGCACGCGGCCCCGGAGCTCCTCGGGCGGGCGATACGGCGCGCGGGCCTCTCTTGCTTTCTCGGGGAGCACCAGGAACTGCACGGCCGCGCCGAGGCCGAGGAAGGCCAGCCGGGCCCGACCGTCCTCGCAGAGGAGCACCGACGCCGGACGGACGTCGCCGTGCACCGCGGCCGCCGAGTGAATCGACTCGAGCCCGGCCGCGACGTCGAGCAGCACCCTGACCGCCGCTCGTGGCTCCAGCTTCCCGGCCGCCGAAAGGACGTCGGCAAGCCACCTTCCCTGCAGGTGCTGGCTGACGAGGAACATGAGGTCGCCCTCGCGCTCCGCCCGGAACGTGCGCACGACGTGCTCGCCGGCGACGGTCGAGGCTAGGCGCGCGGAGCGCGCGACCTCCTTCGTCGCCGCCGCCGCCTTCGCGGGATCCAACCGGAGGACGGTGAGCGCGACGAAATCGACGACGGTCACGCCGAGGTAATGCTCGAGGTCGTCCGGAGTCGGGATCGACTCGAGGATCTCGTAGGCGCCCAGCTTGTCGGGCGCGGCCCGTCGAGGTTGGTCCGTCATGGGGTCAGTCGCAGCCGCGCACCGAATCGGTGACTCCGTCCACCAGGACCACCAGCGAGTCACAGGAGCTGTTGGCAGGGCAGTCGAAGCCGTTCTGGCACGACTGGAAGCACTCACCGAGGGAGCAGACGCCGCTCTGGCACTGGTCGTGGCGCACGCAGGGCTGACCGCCCGCGAGAGCGCCGACGGGTGTGACGCAGTAGCGGCGAAGCGTGTCGGGATCGAGGAAGTCCACGAGCGGAGAACAGACCTCGCCATCCTCGCAGTCCGAGTCGGCGGCACACGCGGTCCGGCCCGCGGAGTCGCATCGGCCGTCGAGGCAGACCGTCGGGGCCGGGCAGGGCCGATCGACCTCGATGTCGGGCGGATCGCAGCGCAGGGATTGTGTCGAGTCGTCGCTGCAACCGCGGTCGCCCTCGTCGCACGAGGGAGATCCGGCGTCGACGGACGCGTCGATTCCCGCGTCGGTCCCGGCGTCGGAGTCCGCGTCCGAGTCCGAGTCCGTATCCGAGTCCGAGTCGGTATCCGAGTCCGTGTCCGAGTCCGAGTCCGTGTCCGAGTCCGAGTCCGTATCCGAGTCCGTATCCGAGTCCGAGTCCGAGTCGGCGTCGCCGTCGGGCGGGAGTGGATCGTAGTCGGGGTTCGGTCGTGTGCAGGTCCAGGACAGGATCAGGAGACCGAGCACGACTCCCGAAATGCCGAAGTGCGGGGCGCACTCGAGGCGAGTGGGATCGGCTCTCCTCATGGCTCGACCCTGGCGACCTCGGAACCAGCCGGAGCCTCTCCAGGTGCGCCGACGATCGCCATCACCACCGCGGCGGCGACTCCGGCAGCTCCGATTGCGACCAGGCTCCAGCCCCCGCTCCGGGTGTCGTACACCTCGGGACAGCTTCGGCTGGGACCATCACAGGTCGGATCGCCGTCCATCGAGAGCAGGGGGATACCACCGGCGACGAAGGCCAGGCCCGCGGCTCCGGAGATCCACGCCCACTTCGAGATCCGGCGGGACGCCGGCGGCGGCGGTCGCAGATCGAGCGCTGGCTCCTCGAGCCTGGCCCGGGGAGGAGCCGCGCGCGGCGCGACCGACCCGGTCGGGTGACTCGACTCGGGAGGGGGCTCGGGATCCCTTTCGGGGATCTCGATCCCGTCGATCAACGAGAGCGCGACCTCGACCGCGGCTTGCGCCGTGCATCCCGAGCAGTCCGCCTCTTCGGCAGCGACCGCGATTCCCGCGGCCAGGCTGGCCACCTCCAGCTTGGCCACGAAACCCGCAGGGCTCGCCTCGATCCGGATCCGCGCCGCCAGACGGGCGCCCGTCGCGCCGAGCCTGTCCTTCAGGCAGCGGGCATCGCGACACTCGGCCGCGGCCTGCGCGGCGACCTCGATGTCGGCTCCCTGGCGCACCGTGAGCCCGGCGGCCGCCAGGCGCGACGCCGCCTCCCGAGACAGGCGGTCGCTCAATCGGGCGGCAAAGTCGGCCGGGACGATCGGGCGAAGGACGATGACCTCGTCGGCGCGCGCGGGTGCCGCGGTCAGGAGAAGGATCGCGCATAGAGCCGCGGTCGGGGCAGGCCTCATCGGGTCGATGTGTCGCTCGGTTGGAGCCCGACGATTCTACGCCGATTTGCCCGGATCGTGACACTTCCTGGCGAGGCCTGAGTGGCCGTAGGATCCAGATCGGATGGGCCAGGTCGCACGTCCTCAGGCTCCATTGATGAGTGCAAGGCGATCCATGGCGTGGCAGCTCGTCCTGATGGCCGGCTGCGCGACCGTTCAGGGGTCCCCGATGGGTGCATCGGCCGAGCACCCAAGAGGTCGGCCCGAGTCCGCCGCCGGGCGAGCTCCGTCCGTGCCGTCCTCTCCTTACCTCCGCGGTCCCACGAGCGAGTGCGAGGACGAGACCCTCGTGGACCCGGGCCCGCCCGAGGTCGCCGGACCCGACTGCGTCTGGCGCGGCGGACGGCGTCCCGACACCCTGACCGAGATCCGTTGTCCGTCCGACTTCGAGGTGCTTGCGGCCGCTCTGCCCAGCTCCGTGTTCGCGGGGACCCGAGCGGTCAAGTTCCTCATCGACATGCAGGACGGCGACGCCCTGTACCTGATCAGCTCTTACGCGTGGGAGCTGCACTTCACGTTCGCCCGCGATCGTCTGGACGCCTCCGGCCGCACCCGAGTCGGGACGCACGCGGAGTTCAACCGTCGCGAGTACGAGACCGTTGGCGAGCGCCGCTTCCTCTTGGGCAGCGTCGTGCACTACAGGGATCAGGACGTCTGGACGCTCGAGCTCGCTGCCGGCGACGTCGCCACGCCGGAGCAGATAGCGCGAGCCTACCGGCGAGTCCGCGGCGCGCTGGCCTGGCCGAACGCGCCGGTGCGCTACCGCGCCGTCAGCTCGGAGCAGTACGACCGTCCAGCGAGCCTGCCGCGCGACATCCCGGTCGTCGACACCGAGGAGCTGTTCGCGGGCGTGCGCTACCAGCCGGTGCGGCCCGGCACGGCCGTCGGGAGGCTCGTCCGGGTCGGTACGGATGACCTCTCGTCGGCCGAGCTCGGCCCGCGCGACATCCTCTTGACCGATCGCGTGCCCCTGGACCTTCCTCCCGTGGCGGGGATCATCACTGGAGCGCTGCAGACTCCGCTCGCTCACATCGCCGTCCTCGCCCATTCGAGGGGCATACCGGACATGGCGCTCGTAGGAGGGTTCGACGACCGGACACTCGCACCGATGGTCGGCCGATGGGTCAAGCTCCGCGTCACCCACCAGGACTGGTCGATCGAGCAGAGCGCGCCGGAGGCGCTGAGGCCCAGGCACGCGAGCATCCAGATCCCCCTCGACCTCGGTCCGATGGACCTCGTCCCGCTGACCTGGGTAGACGTGGACGACATCGGAAGCGTGGGCGCGAAGGCGGCGCACCTCGGCACCGCCGCGGCCCTGGGTCCCGACGTCCCGGTCCCGCCCGGTTTCGTCGTCCCGGTCTCGCGATATGTGCAGTTCATGCAGTCCACGGGGCTCGCCGCGCGAGCTTCCTCGATCGCCGCCGACTCTGCCTTGAAGTCGGACAGGGCTCGCCTCGCCGCGGCGCTGGAGGAGCTCCGCGATGCGATCCGCGAGGCCCCCGTCGATCCCGCCCTCGTCGCCTCGATCCGCACCGGAATCGGGCGCGTCGCGGGTCGCCATCCCGTGCGGTTCCGTTCCAGCACGAACGCCGAGGATCTGGCCGGTTTCTCGGGCGCGGGTCTGTACACGTCGAAGACCGTGGACCTCGGCGATCCGAACAAGTCCATCGAGCGGGGACTGCGCGCGGTCTGGGCGAGCGTCCACAACCTGCGGGCCTTCGAGGAGAGGGAGATCTTCGGGATCCCCCACGAGCGTGTGGCGATGGCCGTCCTCGTCCATCGTTCGTTCCCGGACGAGGCTGCCAACGGCGTCGCGATCACTCGGAACCTCTTCACGCGCTTCCGGCCGGGCTTCACCGTGAACGTTCAGGCGGGCGAGACGAGCGTGACGAACCCCGAAGGCGACGGCACGCCGGAGCAGTTCCTGTACTACACCTACTACAACGAAGGCCCCCGCGTGGAGTACCTCGCGCGGTCGAGCCTCACGGGCGGGGCCACGGTGCTCAGCCCATCCGAGATGGCGCGGCTGGGTCGAGCGCTCCAGGCCATCCACGACCGCTTCGCCCTCTGGTACGGCACCCGCCCCGATTACGCCATGGACGTGGAGTTCAAGTTCGATGGCCCCGACAGGCAGTTGCAGATCAAGCAGGCACGACCGTACGTCTCGGGTGGGTGCAGCCTCTAGATCGGCAGCACCTTGAAGCCGATCACTCGCTCCGCGAGCCACACGGTGCCGAACACTGCGATACCGACCGAGCCCGGGACGAGGAGCCTCGCTCGGAACCACGCCTGCCCTGCGACGAACGCGAGCGGAAGCGCGAGGGCGAGGACGATCGCGAGCTGGCCGAGCTCGATCCCCACGTTGAACGAGACGAGCGAGAGGACGAGGCCCTTTCGTGGCAGGCCCTCCTCCGCGAGCACGCCGGCGAAGCCGAAACCGTGGATCAGCCCGAACAGGGCCGTCAGGAGCGCGCGCGGGCGCGCCCTGGCGACGAGGAGGTTCTCGACGGCCACGTACACGATCGAGGCGGCGATGCCCGACTCGATCATGCGGGTGTTCGGGTGGACGATCCCTACCGCGGCGAGGACCAGCGTGACGCTGTGGCCCAGCGTGAACCCCGTGATGACGCGAGCCGCGTAGCCGAGCCCCGGCCGCACGCCCGACTCGCCCACCTTCAGGCCCGCCATCAGGATCAGCGCGACCAGGAACATCAGGTGGTCGTAGCCCGTGAAGATGTGCTCGATCCCGCTCCGCCCGAACTCGACGACGTTGTCGGCGATCGACGGCTCGAGGTCCAGCGCGTGGCGGCGGCGGTCGGCGGCGAGGATGAAGGTTCCCCCGCGGCCGCCCTCCATGCGGACGAACGCCTGATGCAGCGGATCGCGGTCGAAGTACCAGCCATACGTGATCTCGAGGCGGCCCCGCCGCGCACAGCGATAGACGATCGTCTGGATGGCCGTGTAGTCCTGGGCCCGCGTCGCGTGGCCGAGCCCTCCGTCCGACGGCGCGCAACGCTCGCCGCCGGCGCCGACGCGGACGGCGCGGGCGAGCATCCGGTACACGCGCTTCCGGTCGGCGTCGATCTGCGCGGCGCTGGCCTCCGTGTCGCCCCGGTCGAGCCCGAGGGCGTCTCCGATCTCTCGATGAGTTGCTTCGACGCGGAGCGTCACCTCGCGGCCGTCACGAGATGCGACGATCGACGACCGAGTGGCGGTGTGCGCCTCGGCCACCGATGCGGCGCCCGCCGTGAGCGCCACCGCCAGCACCAGACTCCTAGCCATCGTCACCGGTGGACGAGCTTGTACACGGCGCCGTTGTGATCGGCGACGTACAGCTCGCCGCAGGCGTCCTCGCCGAACGAGGACGGGTAGCCCGGGAAGTCGAAGCTCGACTGCTCGAAGGTCCCGAAGCGATCCTCGATGTCGAACGAGAAGAACGCGTTCGTGAAGTCCGCGAAGAAGTAGGTCCCGTCGAGATCGGGCAGCGCACGACCGCGGTAGACGTAACCCCCGGTCACGGATCCTCCCTGGTCACGCCCATAGACCCAGACGGGCGGGACGTAGCCGTTCGGCTCCTCGCACGGCCAACCGCAACCCGACGCATCGTTGCTGCAGGTGTCACCCTCGTAGTTGGGCCAGCCGTAGTTCTCGCCGCCGCCCGACGATGCGGGCTGGAAGTCGATCTCCTCGTACGCATCCTGCCCGACGTCGCCGATGTACAGGTCGCCCGTCTGGCGGTCGAAGCTGAAGCGCCACGGATTGCGAAGGCCCCTCGCCCAGACCTCGTTGCCGAACGGGTTCGACCCGGGGCTGGAGTAGCTGCCGGGCGTGCTCACGTCGATCCGCAGGAGCTTGCCCAGCATCGACGAGGTGTCCTGCGGCTCGTCCGGCGCGGCATCGTTGCAGCCGCCACCGCCGTCGCCGGTCCCGATGTACAGGTACCCGTCCGGGCCGAACGCGAGCATCCCGCCGTTGTGGTTCCATGCGGGGTCACCCATGTACAGGAGCAGCGTCTCGCTGCCCGGGTTGGCGACGTCCGGATCGCCGGAGACGCCGAGCTCGACGACGTTTTGATCCCCGCCGTTGTCCGTGTAGTAAAGGAAGAAGCGCCCGTTCTGGGCGTAGTCGGGGTGAAACGCCATCCCGAGCAATCCGAACTCGTCGCTGCCTCCGTTGTCCTGGACCTCGCTCGATATGTCGAGGAACGGCGTGTCCAGCCTCTGGCCGTCCCGGATCACCCAGATCACCCCCTGCTGCCCGACGACGAACAGGCGGCGAGGGTCGCCGGGCGGAGCGGTCACGAAGATGACTCGCTCGAACCCGTCCGCGAAAAGCTCCAGGTTCACGTCACGGCCGGGCTCCCCGACGATGTTCGCGCAGTCCGCGTCCGAGTCGGCGTCGGTGTCCGAATCGGTGTCCGAGTCGGCGTCGGTGTCCGAATCGGTGTCCGAATCGCTGTCCGCGTCGGAGTCCGCGTCGGAGTCGGCATCACCATCGCCGCCCGGCCGATCGTCGCCGCAGCCGGGCGCGCAGACCAGCGAGACGACGGCCGCCAAGGAGAACAAGGTCTTCCAAGTCGTGCTCATGGCCCGGGAGCATACTCCGAACCCGCCAGCTCCAGCAGCCGCCGGTGGAACTGGTGCCAGGCACCGGTGTCGTCGGGCCAGGCCGCCGGCCCCCGCGCGTCGGCGAGCGCGCGGGGAACGAGCGCGTCGAGCAGCCGCTTCGCCTCCGCGCCGTGTCCCGCCGCTCGCGCCAGGGCGACCAGATCGGCGTCCTGCAGCCCCGACCGCCACGCCTTCAGGCGCATGGAGGGCACGGGCTCCGCGCGCGCGGGCAAGCCGATCGTCGCGAGCCTCGCGCCCGGGTAGAACAGGGTGCCGTTCCCGAAGCGATCGTCGTCCCTTCTATAGGACGGATGATCGTAGGGCCGCCGCGGATCGGAGAAGTTCGCCGCCCACACGAGGTGCCCACCCAGGCCGTAGCGAACCGCGATCGCGCCCCAGGCTCTGAGCTCGATCCCCGACGCGTTGATCGAATGGACGCCGAGGTGCGGGTGACCCGCATGATAGAACCACGCCTTCTCGCCGGACCGGACCCGTTCCGACAGGAAAGACGGCGAGGCTGCCTCCCCGCTCGGCGCCCACCGCCTGATTGTCCCGACGAGGTCCAGCCCAGGTCGCTGCCGCCAGCTTCCCGGATCGGTGTGCCCGGTCCACAAGAGATCGATCCGCGCGTGGCGCGCCCCGGCGTCGAGGGCCGCCTGTACGCGGCGGATCTGCTCGTGGGCCATCGCGAGGTATTCGCGCGAGGGCTGCCTGGCCTCGCCGCCTTCCCCGACGGAGTCCTGCGGTCCGTCGATCTCGTCGAAGACGTAGGCGAAGAACGCCGTCCGCGACCAGCCGCGTTCCGAAGCGTGCTCGTCCCACTCGCGGGCGTATTGCTCGTAACGCCGGACCTCGTCGTCGATGAGCGGCCGTTCGAGCGCCCCGTCGTACGGCTGTGGCCAGGGCGTGCGCCACACGGCGACCGGCTCGGACGCGCCGGGACCGACGTACCCTCCTTCGCGGGTGAACAGCGACCCGTCGAGCGCCGCGCCGAAGGCGAGATCGTACGCCGCCCACGCGGTCGGGTCCGGGCCGATGGCCTCGCTCGACCGCTCGATGAACACGGCACGATGCTGGTGAGCGAGGCGCTGGACGCAGCGGGCCATCCGCTGCCAGGCCGGCGAGCGCATGTCGCTGCCGAGGCCTTCGCCCTCGTAGGGATGGTAGACCTCCGCGACCGCCTCGAGCGTCGGGCGCGCCGGTAGCGTGGCCTCGTGCACCCGGAGCGAAACAGGGATCTCCAGTTGCCCGCCTCGTGCCCGGACCGCCACGCGACCCCGGTAGGTGCCCGCTGCCTTCTCACGCGGCACGTGAACATCGACCCACACCGCCTGGTTCGAGCCGCGAGCGGGCGGGACGCGGAAGGAATCGATCGGGCGGTCCGGCACGTCGGCCTCCAGCCCGCACGTGGGCTCGAACGGCACGAGGGCATCGGGGTAGTGCTCGGGCCACGGAAGGACCCGACTGGGAGGTCCCCATTCGAAGCCGCCCGGGTCCACCCGGACGTAGTGCGCCAGGAACCGCCGGGCGTCCGCCGACGCGCGGATGACGTCCGGACCGCGAAGGTCGGACACCTCGAGCCGCACCATCACCCGCGATTCGCCGCGAAGGACGACCTGGAAGGCGACCGTCTCGTCCCGGGCAGCCTCGAGCGTGATCGCCGGCCGGCGAGATCGAGGATCGAAGAGCCACGGCTCGGCGGGCACCGGCCCATGATTCGGCAGCTTCGCCATGTCGCTCACGACGCACACGTCGAGCCCACCAGGGCCGCCGACGCACGCCTCGTCCATCTGGCGCGACCACACGAAGAGCCCGACCCCGCCCGCAGCGAGCACCAGGAGAGCCACCTTCGAGGAGGTCCTGCCCGCTGCCCTCGAGGGGCTCTCAGCCTTCCCGCCTTCCTTTTCCATTCCCTCGTGCGGCAGTCTGGCGGCGGGAGGGCCTACGCAGATTTGCGTTGGATGTACGCCGTCAGGTTCGCGATCGAGTCGAAGTTCTCGGGCACGACCTCGGTGTCGCCCACCGCGATCCCGAACTCCTGCTCGACGAACGAGACGAGCTCCAGGACCCCGGTCGAGTCGACGATGCCCGCGTCGATGAGCGACTTCGAAGCAGGCAGGTCTGCCGCACCCCCGCGGTAGGCGAAGTTCTCTGCGATGTAGGTCCGGACCGTGGCCTCGATGTCCATGAGAGACCAGAAAGCTACCTCATCTGGAGCCGATCCGGAAGAGCACGACCTTGATCGTGTCGAGCATGATCTGCAGATCGAGGATCACGGAAAGATTCTTGATGTAGTAGAGGTCGTACTGCAGCTTCTGCAGCGCGTCCTCGGTCGTCGCGCCGTACTTGTAACGAACCTGCGCGAACCCGGTCAGGCCGGGCTTGACGTGGAGCCGCTGGCTGTAGAAGGGGATCTCCTTCTCCAGCTCCCGGATGAACACGGGGCGCTCGGGCCGCGGTCCGACGAGGCTCATCTCGCCCTTGAGCACGTTCCAGATCTGCGGGATCTCGTCGATCCGCGACTTGCGGATGAAGCGCCCGACGAGCGTCACGCGGTCGTCGTTCTCCTTCGCCCAGACCGCGCCGCCCTTCTCGGCGTCGATGCGCATCGAGCGGAACTTGACGAGCGTGAACGGGCGTCCGAACTCGCCGGCGCGCTCCTGCTGGTAGAAAACGGGGCCGCGGGACGTGACCCGTACCAGGATCGCGGTGATCGCGATGATGGGCAGGGCCAGGAGGAGCCCGATCACGGAGCCGACGATGTCGATCACCCGCTTGAGCCGCTTCGTCGTCGCGGTCGTGCCGAAGCCGTCGGAGAAGATGAGCTGCGAGGGCTTGAGCTCGCGGACGTAGATTCGCCCCGTGAGGCGTTCGTAGAACGAGACCGCCTCGACGACCTCCTTGCCCGCCATCTTGCAGTCGAGGAGCTGCTCCACGGGCAGCTTGCCCCTTCGATCGGGCAGGGCGACGATCACGTTGTCGATCTCGTACTTGCGCACGCACATCGCCAGGTCGTCGTACGACCCGACGATGCCCGGGTTGAGGATGGAGACCCCGAGCCGGGCTCGATCCTGATCCAGGAAGCCCACGAGGTCGTAGCCCATGGCCCTGTTCTTCATCACGAGCCGGCCGAGCTCGACCGCCAGGTCTCCCGCGCCGACGATCAGCGTCTTGCGGTGAAGCTGCCGGGTCGTGATCACGAGATCCACGAGGACGCGCCAGATCGGGAGCAGGATGAACAGGGAGAAGGCGGTGAGCAGGAACAGCCCGCGTCCGATCTCGAGCGGCGGGACGGCCCAGAACAGGCCCAGGCACGTCGCCACCGCCAGCGCAACGGCCAGGACGGTCCGACGGTAGACGACCGCGCGCGCGGCGATCAGCGTTCGGTCGTACAGCCCGAGGTAGTACATCGCGAACTGGGTGACGATCGCGACGAGCAGAGCCTTCCAGGGAAGGTGGCGATAGCTGATCAGCCCGCTTCCCAGCCGTACGAGCGCGGCCACGAGGACCACGCCCATGATCAGGACGAGCTCGATCAGGTAGAGCAGGCCCCGCCTGGAACGTAGGATCGCGAGCAAGAGCCCTCCGCTCAGGCCTGTTTGCGGTAGTCCGGGATCGAGACCAGGACCGGGATGTCGACGGAGCGCGCCAGGTCCCCCTCGGTGAAGATGCGGGTGTCGAGCACCGCGAAGAGGAACGCGAGCGCCAGCCCCAGGGCGAACCCGGCGGCGGCGCCAGCTCCGAGGAGCTTGGGCCTGTTCGGGTAGAACGGCCGGTTCGGGAGGTCGGCCGCGTCGATCACGCGAACCGACTCCGCCGCTTGCTGCTCCTCGACGCTGAGCGCGAAGTCGACGTCGTACTTGCGCTTGAGAGCGGCCTGGTAGCGGTCGCGCAACGTCTCGACCCCGGCGGTGAACTGGCCCATCTGTGCCTCTATCTCCGGCAGCGTCATCGGGACGGCGGGCGCGCGCGGCAGCGGGACAGGCGCCTGCCTGGCGGGCTCGTTCGCCTGGCCCGGAGCCGGGCGCACTACTCGGGTCGCCCCGCGCTGGATCCGGGCGATCTCGATGTCGAGATCGCCGATCTCCTGGGTGAGCGCGAGCTGACGAGAGCTGGCCGCCCCGGCCGCCTGCTGCGCGGGCCGCATCGTCTGCTGGAGGCGTCGCTGCAGTCCCGCGATCCTCTGGGCGTTCAGGACCACGTCCGGGTAGTCGTCGGTGAAGCGCGCGCGCAGCGCGGCGCGCTCTTGCTGGAGCTGCTGGATCTGGGCGCGGATGTCGTCGGCCTCGGGCGAGTTCGGAGAGACGGGGGCCGGCTGCAACGTCCTGAGCTCCGCCTCTAGCTGGGACTTGCGAGCACGGGCCTCCTGGAGCTGCTGGGCGCCTTCGCCCACGAGGACCACCCTCGGGCCAGCCGGCCGATGCGGCTCCCTGCTGGGCGCGACGCGACCAGCCGGTACGGGAGCAAGGCCCATGCGCCGCCGCTCGATCGCGAGGAGCTCGGTGGGGTGGTCCTCCTTGAACTCGCTGAGCTGGTCCTCCTGCTCCCCGAGCAGGCGGAGCGTCGTCTGAAGCTCCTCGCCGACGAGCCTGGCGGTGGTGCGCGCCCGGTCCGTCCGGGCATTCTGGCGGTCGCGGATGAACAGCTCGGCCGTCCTCTGGACGACGGCCTGCGCCGTTCGGGGATCGTCGTTCTGGAAGGCCAGCATGAACGCGTCTTCACCGCGAAGCTCAACGACCAGCTCGTCGCGCATCACGGCGACGATCTCGTTCATGCTCTTGCCCTTCGAGCGCATGCCCGCGTACAGGTTCAGCTCCGTCACGACCTGCGCAAGACGCGTCCGGCTCGCGGTGAGCTGATTGATCCTCGTCTTGAGGTCGGGCTCGTCACCGACGCCGCCGCCCCCGTTCTCGATCGGGTCGATGAGCAGGGAGCGGTCGATCTGAACCAGCGTCTCCGACTTGTACAGGTCGCCGCGAGTGAACGTGTATGCGGCCGCGGCCCCGAAGGTCAGCGCGAAACCGACCACGAACCAGACCCAGTGCCGCAGCACCTTCTTTGCGAGGAAGGTGTAGGTGTCGAGAGCGCCTCTGATTCCCGCAGTCGGATCCATCGCTGCTCCTTGACCTTGCTCGCCACCTGACCCCGGGATCGTGAGCTCTTTGGGGCGGCGGGGCCCCGGGAAGTCGTGCAATCAACGTACCCCGCCCTTCCGATCGTGTCCACCCGAGCGATTCGTGGACACGTCGATCGACGTGCGTCGAGGCTGGACGCTCTGGCTTTACGTGGATCTGCCGGCGTGGTAGCGAGCGTTCGTGAGCCCGAGCAGTCCCTGTCTGGTCGCGATGCTGATCGACGAGCTCGAGACGCGAGGTGGAACGGAGAACCACCTCATCGACCTCCTCTCGGGCCTCGACAGGCGACGCATCGAGCCGACGGTCGTGGTGCTCACGCTCGCTGGTCTTCTGCCGGAGGTCAGGAAGCTCGGCGTGGCCGCGCATTCCCTCGAGATCACGAGCTTGCTCGGGCTCGACGGTGCGCGGACGCTGCTTCGCCTGAGGGCGCTGTTCGGGAAGGTACGGCCCGACCTGGTCGTCACGTACCACCCCTCCTCCGATCTGCTGGGGCCCGTGGCCGCTCGATCGGTCGGGACTCGAGTGATCTCATGTCGAAGGGACCTCGGATTCACCCGGCACGCCAAGCACCGCTTGCTGCAGCGGCCCGCAAACCTGCTGGTACACGGGATGATCGCCGTCTCGGAAGCGGTCCGCGCTTCGGTCACGCGGACCGAGCGATTCGCAGCCGAGCGCATCGAGGTGATCCCGAACGGCTGCGATCTGGAGCGATTCCACGAGACCGAGTCGCGCGTTCGCGACGAGCTCGGGATCGGTCCGAGCGAGGTGGTGGTCGGCACGCTGTCGAACTTCGGAAAGATCAAGGGCTACGACGTCATCGTCCCCGCGGCCCTCGAGCTGGTGAGGGCCCGCCCGGAGGTGCGTTTCGTCTTCGTCGGCAAGGACGAGGCCCGTGACTCCGAGATGGCTCGCTGGCAAGAGATGGCCAGAGCGGCCGGCCATCGCATCATCTTCGCCGGCTCGCGGCGCGACGTGCCCGAGGTGCTGTCCGCGATGGACATCTTCCTGCAGGCCTCGCACTCGGAGGGTTTCTCGAACTCGATCCTCCAGGCCATGGCCTGCGCGCGGCCAGTCATCGCGACAGACGTCGGGGGGAATCGCGAGCTCGTGGATCCTGCCTCCGGGATCCTGATCCCTAGAGGCGACGGCCGCTCGCTGGTGGACGCGGTCACCATCCTCCTCGACGACCCGGACCGGCGGCGGCGAATGGGGAGATCGGGGCGGCAGCGCGCATCGGAGCACTTCTCGAAGGAACGGATGGTCGAACGCTACCAGCGGGCGTTCGAGCGTTTCGCCGGGCAGCGCTCGCGGGGGTGAGTACCGGGGACGACTGTCGCCGGCAAGCTGGATGGTCGAGGTGCCGCCTCTTCGAGATCATTCAGGATTAGCCTTGGGCGGGCGCGGACCTACATTCCCCTGCACTGTCGCCAGGATGCGCTCGCCGCGGGGTGGACCGGCCGCGCTGTCCCGGCTTGGCATCCCACCTGCTCGCAAGTCGTACCCATTGGGAGCTCGCTCGCGACGGTCAGGAGGTGACATGTCGAGATTCGGCGTCGTGGTGGTCGGCATCGCGGTGCTTTCGACCTTCGAGCCCGAGGCCCGTGCCTGGGAGGGGAGCCAGAACCTCGAGGAGGGACTCGACCCGAACGAGGTCCTCCTCTTCGAGGACTTCGAACGCGACGGCTTCGGCGACGCATGGACCACCTACTGGGGTGAAGCTCCGGGCCCGGAGACGATCGCCGATCCCGACGACTATGTCTTCGCCGGCAGCAGGTCCGTGGTGCTGCAGGGGAGGAGCGGCGAGCACTACAGCGACGGCAACGGCGAGTGGGCTCGGTATCAGGCGCCCGGCGAGGGGCTGGACCGTGCTTACGCCCGCTTCTACCTGAGGGTCGAAGACGGCTTCACCCTGGGCGGCTGCAACCAGCTCAAGCTGTTCGCAATCAAGGGTGGCGTCTCGATCGAGGACACCTACGGCGGCGCGGGCGAGGTGCCGGACGGCTACGGCCAGATGGTGACCATCCTCGCGGTCGACAACGACATGGCGCTCCATTTCTACACCTACCATATCGATCAGGAAGACATCTGGGGCGACTACCAGTACCTGGACGTCGGCGGCCAGGCATATCTGGAGGCCGGGCGGTGGTACCAGATCGAGATGTTGGTCCAGCTCAACGATCCCGGTCAGCGGAACGCCCAGATCCGCGCCTGGATCGACGGCGAGCTTCGAGGCGACGTACAGGGCATCCGGTTCCGCGAGACCGAGGACCTCCGGATCCGCCGCTTCGAGATCGAGAACTACTTCGGCGGTGATGGGCCCGAGAACACCTCGCCCAGGGACCAGCGGGCGTTCTACGACAACGTCGTGGTCTCCACTGGGCCGATCGGTTCGGGCCCCGTTGGCGATGGCGACGCCGATGCCGACGCGGACGCCGATGCCGACTCCGACGCCGACGCGGATGCGGACGCCGACGCCGACGCGGATGCCGATGCCGATGCCGATGCCGACGCCGACGCGGACGCCGACGCGGACGCCGACGCCGACGCGGACACCGACGCCGACGCGGACGGCAAAGGCGACGGCGGTAGCTGGCCAGCAGGGAACGTCCGTGGGTTCCAGGCAGGCTGCTCGTGCAGCTCGGTTCCGAGCGCACCAGCTCTCGGTGCGTCGATTCTTCTCCTCACGGGTGCACTCGTCTTTTCTCGAAGACTGACACGTCAGCGAACCGATTCGTAAGTCACCTCACAATTTTCGCTTGTCTCCGAACGACCACCTCGGGCAAGTTGGCGTCAATGGACGCCAGGACTGGAACGCTCGTCTCCGCGCTGGTCTTAGGTTCGGCAGCCGGTTCCCCGCTCGATGCGCGGGCGTGGGACGGCAGCCAGGACCTGGAACCGGAGCTCGATCCCGACACGGTACTGCTCTACGAGGACTTCGAGCGGGAGGACTTCGGCCTCGACTGGCCCACCTACTGGGGGTCGGCGCCGGGTCCAGACACGGTCGACTCCCCGGTCTGGGACGGCGTTCGGGCGCTCTGGATCCAGAGCTTCCAGGGCGAGCACGAGAGCGCCGGACGGGGCGAGTACGCGCCCTTCCAGGGTGAGGGAGAGGGCGTCGACGAAGCGTACATGCGCATCTACCTCTTCCTCGAGGAGGGCTTCGAGCTCGGGAGCTGCAACCAGCTCAAGCTCTTCGCGATCAAGGGCGGCGCCGAGATGGCCAACACGTATGGGGGCGCGGGCGAGCCGCCGACGGGCTACGACAAGATGGCGGTGGTCCTCGCCGTCGACAACGACATGGCCTTCCACTTCTACACGTATCACATGGACCAGGAGAGCATCTGGGGCGACTACTTCTACCTGGACGTCGCCGGCCAGGCGTTCCTGGAAGCCGGCCGCTGGGTCGAGATCGAGGTGGGCGTTCGCCTCAACACGCCCGGCGAAGCTGACGGCCAGCTCCGGGGATGGATCGACGGAGAGCTGCGGGGCGACGTCCAGGGCCTTCGCTTCCGCGAAGTCGACGACGTGAGGGTCCGGCGCTTCGACCTCGAGATGTACTGGGGAGGCGACGGCCCGGAGAACACCGCCCCCGCCGATCTGAGCTCGTACATCGACAACGTCGTCGTCTCGACCGCCCCGATCGGCCAGGCGCCCGTCGGAGGCGGCGGGGGAGACGGCGACGCGGACGGCGATGTCGATGCCGGCGCCGACGCGGATGCGGACGCCGACGGCGACGCCGATCCCGGCGCGGACGCCGACGCGGACGGCGACGCCGATCCCGGCGCCGATGCCGACGCCGACGCCGATCCCGGCGCCGACGCGGACGCCGACGGCGACGGCGACCCCGGCGCCGACGCGGACGCTGACGGCGATCCCGGCGCCGACGCCGACGGGGACGGCGACGCCGACCCAGCAGCGGACGCAGACGCGGACGGCGATGGCTGCGCCGACCCCGTCGCCGACCCCGACGCCGACGCCGACCAAGATGCCGACGCGGGCGCGGACGACGAGATCGATCCAGGCACGGGCGGCCTCGAGGGCGGCGACCTCTGCGCGGGCAGCCCCAAGCCGCGGAATCGACCGAAGGCAGCGGGCCTCCTGGCCGTCGGATGGGTCGCCGCGGTGATCGGTGCGAGAAGGAAACGGCGGCGCTAGGCCGAGTTTGTTGGGGGTCCGACGCAACGAAACGTCTCACTGGCCTCCGGACGAAGGTCGTTCTGCGCTCGACGCGACGAATCGTTGCATTCGAGTCGCCACGGTTGGATGCTGGGATGAGCTACCCTTGGGCGAGGAAGACTTGCCGGACGAACCCGACATCCGGATTCTGCAGGCCAACGAACGGACGCTGCTCGCGTGGATCCGCACCGGCCTGGCCCTCATGGCGTTCGGGTTCGTGCTCGCGAGAGTCGGAGCTTGGCTTCGTGCCGAGGGCGAGGCCCCCGGTAACGGTGGCTGGTGGCTCGGCGCGACGTTCGTGCTATTGGGGACGCTCTGCAACTCGAGCGCGGCCCTTCGCTACTGGCGCATCCACCGGGCCCTCATCCAGGGCAGACACGTCGTCCCCGGTAGCGCGGTGGCAGTCTCCCTCGCGGTGGGAGTCACGATTCTCGGGTTGCTCCTCGGGGCGTACGTCCTGATTCGCTGACCGCCGTCGGTGCGAGTTGCTCCTCGGCCGGAGCCCCGGCCGCTGGCTCGGAGGCGGGATCTGCGGCCGGTGCATTCAGATCGGTCTCGGGCTTCGCGGGCGCCTCCTCGTCGTGCTCGAGCCTGAAGATCCGCGCGTCGACGTCTGCCAGCAGGGCCTCGAATGCTTCGGGTGAGACGAGGCCCTTTCGATGGGACTCGAGGATCTGGTCCTTCTCGACGAGGAGGAGCCGACGCCTGGCGGTTCGTGTCTCCTCCTCTCGCAGAGCCTGGTGCTCGAGATGAAGCTCGCCGATCGCCTTCTCCGCCTCGAGGACATCGCGGTCGTACTCGCGTCGGAGGGCGCCGACGACGTCCGCGTGGACCAGCCGCTCCTCGGCCATGTCGTCGAGGGCGCGCAAGGCGGCGTTGGCCGCCCGGAGCTTGCCGCGGTGCCGGTCGTATGCCTCGCGTCCCGCCTTGCCGACGAGGCCCAGCCGGCGCAGGAACGGGGCCATCGTCAGACCCTGGACCAGGATCGAGAGCAGGACGACGCCGAAGGTCATGGTGACGAGGAGCTCGCGGTGCGGAAACCCAGGCACGAGGCCGAGCACGAGGACCATCGACAGACCGCCGCGCAGGCCGCCCCAAGTCAGGACCGCGCTCCACGACCATGGCATCCGCTCGCGAGTGGGCCACAACGCCGCGGAGACGCCGTAGATGACGACCGCGCGCCCGACGGTCACGACCGCCCAGGCCACGAGGATCGCCCTGTACGAGGCCAGGAGCGCATCGACATGGACCTCGAAGCCGATCAGCAGGAACACGATGGAGTTCAGCGCGAAGGCCACGTACTCCCAGAACGACTCGACGGCGACCCTCGTGGAGGGGCTCATCCCCGTGCGTGCGGCGTAGTTCCCGCACAGCATGCCCGCCGCCACCGTGGCGATCACGCCGGACGAGTGGAACTGCTCGGCGACCACGAACGAGCCGTAGGCGGCGATCGTCGTCAGCGTGATCTCGATCATCGGATCGTCGACTCTCTGGATGACCTTGGAGATCGCGAAGGCGATCGCCACGCCGATGAGAGCGCCGATCCCTACGACCTTGGCGAACCCGAGGACCGCCCCGGCGACCGACGTGCCCTCTCCCGCCACGACGGCGAGGATCAGGGTGAAGACGACGACGGCCGTTCCGTCGTTGAGAAGGCTCTCCCCCTCGATGAGGACCCTCAGGCGCTTCGGAGCGCCGAGGCTCTTGAACATCGCCACGACGGCGATGGGATCGGTCGCGGCGATCAGCGCCCCGAACACGAGGCCGTGCTCGAACCCGAAACCGTGCACGAAGTGCAGCGCGTTCGCCGTGGGGGCGAGGAGGAGGGCGGTCAGTACCGTGACGGCGACGACGCCGGGCAGCGCCAGCGCGACGACGGCGAGCTTGTTCTCCCAGAACTTCCCGAGCTCGACGTGGAACGCGGCCTCGAACAGGAGGCCCGGCAGGAACACCGCGTACAGGAGCTCCTTGGTCAGGTGCGGCGGCGCGAGCGCGCGCGAGGTGCCGAGCGCGAGCCCGGCGATCACGAGCGCCACGGTGTAAGGGACCTTCAGCCACCTCGCGACGAGCGCGACCACCGTCGCGACGGCGAACAGTGTGACGAAGATGGTCTCGAAGCCCACGCGCCGATGCTCCCGAGGCCGTGATTAGAGCACGACTCGGCCCCGCTCCGCGCGCGCCGCTGTCCTTCGAGCAAGGCGCCGGCGTAGGATCGGCGCATGGACCTGTACAGCGCGGCGCGCCGCCTCGCCAGACCGTTCGTGTTCTCGGAGCCGGCACGACCGGAGCTGCCGATCGCCGCGCGGGGGCTGATTGGCAACGGCACCACCGCGGCGCTCGTCCGCCCCGACGGCGTGATCGACTGGCTGTGCCTGCCGCGCTTCGACAGCCACAGCGTCTTTGCCGGCATCCTCGACCCCGAGCGAGGTGGCTCGAGCGCGGTGACGCCGACCGCACGGCCCTTCGAGAGCCTACAAAGCTACGACCCGGACACCAACGTGCTGGAGACGCTCTTCCTCGTCAAGGGTCAGGGCGCTGCCAGGCTGACGGACTACATGCCCTGGAGCGACGATCCACGAGCTCGGGTCTGCGAGGTGCACCGGAGGATCGAGTGTGTCGAGGGCGAGCTGGAGCTCGAGGTGAGCTTCGACCCCCGATTCGACTACGGCGACGACCCCGGCAGGCTCGAGATCGGAGCACATGGCGTGCGTGCGAAGGGGAGGGCGGGCGAGCGCCTGGTGATCGTGCTCGACGAGCCGAGCGAATGGCGGGGCGAAGCCGGCGTCGGAGTGCGAACGAAGCTCCGCCTTCGCGCCGGCCAGCGCCGGTGGGTGATCCTGTCCCCGGACGCGGAGGAGCCCGATCACCCCGAGGCCCACAGGCCCTTCGAGCACCTCCGACTGACGAGGCGCCGGTGGCGCGAGTGGTCCTCCCGGTTGCAGTACGACGGCCCGTGGCGTCACCACGTCCTGCGCTCGGCCCTCTGCCTGAAGCTCCTCATCTACGCGCCGACGGGCGCGATGGTGGCCGCGCCGACGACGTCTCTGCCCGAGCACCTCGGCGGCGAGCGGAACTGGGATTACCGCTTCGCCTGGGTGCGCGACGCCGCGCTCGCGGTTCGGGCCGGAAACCTCCTCGGCTTCTCCGCCGAGGCGCGCGACTTCTTTCACTTCGTCCGCGATTCTCTGGCCTCGGCTCCCAACCTCAGGGTCATGTACGCCATCGACGGTACAGAGGCCCCGGACGAGCGGACGATTGCGGGGCTTCGCGGTCACGCCGGGTCCGGCCCGGTGCGCGTCGGAAACGGCGCGCGAAGCCAGCTCCAGCTCGACGCGGCCGGCGCGCTCGTGGACACGGCCCACCTGCACGAGCGATTCGGCGGGCGGCTGACGTTGCCTGCGTGGCGATCTCTCAGGGGCGTCGTCGACCAGGTTTCGACCTCGTGGAACGAGCCCGACGACGGCATCTGGGAGCCCCGGTCCGGCCGGCGGCACAACGTCCACTCGAAGGTCATGTGCTGGCTGGCCCTCGAGCGCGGCGCAGGGATCGCGGCTGCCTTCGGCGACGACGATCGGGCCGAGCAGTGGGCCAGGCTGGCGGCCGTGGCGCACGAGGGAATCACGAAGAACGGCCTCGACCCGACCGGCCGGCACTTCGTCGCCGCCTACGGCGAGGATCGGGTGGACGCCGCCACGCTGCAGCTCCCGATTCATGGGTTCCTGCCGGAGCAGCACCCGCTCCTGCTCTCCACGGTGGCCCGTGTTCGCCAGGAGCTCGGCCACGGGCAGTTCGTGTATCGCTATCGAGCGCCCGACGGCCTCGAGGGTTCGGAAGGAGCGTTCATCCTGTGCGGCTTCTGGCTGTCCGAAGCGCTCGCCTTGCAGGGGGACGTCGACGGCGCTCAGGAGGTCTTCATCGCCCACGCCGAGGCCTCGAACCACCTCGGCCTGCTGGCCGAGCAGATCGATCCGGTGACGCTCGCGCAGCTCGGGAACTTCCCTCAGGCGTTCAGCCACCTCGGGCTCATCAACGCGGCGCTCCGCATCGACCTGGCGCTCCGGCTGCGCGACGAGGGTGACGTCCGGGGTCCTCGGCTCATCCCGGTCGAGCGCCGCCGCAGGCCCACGATGAGCTGATGCCGATGCTCAAGGCCGTGTCGCTGCTCTTGGTGGCGGGCGCCTGCGCCGTGGCGTGCGGGCGGCCGCAGGCGGACGAGGTCGTCCTCACGATCTCTGCCAGCGCGGTCGGCGCGGAGGCTCGTGCGCTCGAGCGGCAGCTCCGCCGCTTCGTGCGGCGGCATCCCGGGGTCCGCGTCGTACCGCGCCGGACGCCCGATGCCGCCGATCAGCGACACCAGCTCTACGTCCAGTGGCTCAACGCACGCGCCCGGGACCCCGACATCCTGCAGCTCGACGTCATCTGGACGGCGGAGTTCGCCGCCGCGGGATGGATCCTGCCCCTCGACCGCTTCCGCCCGGACACTGCCGCGTTCCTTCCGCGCACGATCGAGGCGGATCGTTGGGAGGGGAGGCTGTTCGCCCTGCCGTGGTTCGTGGACGTCGGCATGCTGTACTACCGGACCGACCTCGTCTCCGAGCCGCCTGCCACGTTCGACGAGCTCACCCGAGTCGCCGAGGCCGTCCGCCGGCGCCACGGCCTGGACTACGGATTCGTCTGGCAGGGTGCCCGGTACGAGGGGCTCGTCACGGTATTCCTCGAGCACGTCCGGGGCTTCGGAGGCCGCATCCTAGGACCGGACCAGCGCGTGGACGTCGATGGCGACGAAGCCGTGCGGGCCTTGACGTACATGACGGACTCGATCCGTCGGACTCGCGTCGTGCCGGAGTCGGTCCTCACCTGGCAGGAGGAGCAGGCGCGCTTCGCCTTCCAGAACGGTCGGGCCGTCTTCATGCGGAACTGGCCCTACGCCTACCCACTGCTCGAGGACCCCGCGAAGTCACGAGTCGCCGGTCGTGTCGGCGTCGCTCCGATGCCGGCGGCACCAGGCGGGATCTCGACCGCGGCGCTCGGCGGCTCGCAGCTCGCCATCAACGCCCACACCGAGCACCCACGGGTGGCCTTCGAGCTCGTCGACTTCTTGACCCGGCCCCGGCAAATGGCCGAGCGCGCCCGCCTCGTCGGCCAGTACCCGACCCGACCGGCGCTCTATGACGACGCCGAGCTGCGCGACGCTCTCGCAATCGATCCACGGACGGCGAGGCGGATCGTGGAAAAGGCCGAGCCGCGGCCGGTGAGCCCGGTCTACACGGAGCTATCGGAGCTACTCCAGGTACGCCTGCACCGGGCCCTCACCGGGCAAGAGGAGCCTCGGCCGGCGCTCGAGGCGGCTGCGCGCGAGATGCGGCGCGTCCTGGCGAGCGCGAGGCTCGGACCGGGTCGGCCTCGGGCCGCCGTCCGGACCGGCGCCGGGCGCGTCGCTGCCACTGTCCTCCTGCTGCTCTGCGGCGCCCTGATCCTCGTCTGGTTGGCGCGCCGTGGCCGGGCGCCCGGCGAACGGGCTGCGGTCGTGGCCACCGGCGCCGAGGCCCGCGAGGCCCGGCTCGCATGGGCTTTCCTGCTCCCGGCGCTCCTCGCGATCGCGCTGGTCGCGATCTTCCCCCTCGTCTGGACGGTCTGGGAGTCTTTGCACGGCGCCGACCTGCGGATGCCGTGGCTCGGTCGCCCGTTCGTCGGCCTCGACAACTACCTCGCGGCCCTGACCGAGCCTCGCTTCCTCGCCGCCATGGGTCACACCCTGTTCTTCACCGTCTCGAGCGTGACGCTCGAGCTCGTGCTCGGCCTCGTCCTCGCCCTCGCCTTGAACCTCGGCTACCGCGGGCGCGGGCTCGTGCGGGCGGCCGTCCTCGTTCCGTGGGCGATCCCGACGGTGGTGGCGGCACTGGTCTGGCGGTTCATGTTCGACGGTCAGTCCGGAATCGCCAACGCGGTGCTCACCAGCGCGGGAGCCATCGACCGGCCGATCGCCTGGTTCGTCCACAGCACGAGCGCCTGGGTTCCCGTGATCCTCGCCGACGTCTGGAAGACCACTCCCTTCGTCGCGCTGCTCCTTCTGGCCGGGCTGCAGAACATCGACGAGTCCCTCTACGAGGCGGCCAGCATCGACGGCGCCAGGGCCTGGCAGCGCTTCGTCCACGTGACGCTTCCGCTGCTGAAGCCCGCGATCCTCGTGGCCCTCCTCTTCCGGACCCTGGATGCGTTCCGGGTCTTCGACCTCGTGTACGTCCTGACCGGCGGCGGTCCTGGCACCGCCACCGAGCCGATCGCCCTTTACACCTTCACCTCGCTCCTGCAGAACCTGCGCTTCGGCTACGGCTCGGCTCTGTCCGTCATCGTGTTCCTCGCGACGCTGGTCCTCGCCGTGGTCTACATCCGGGTCCTCGGGACGGACCTGACCAGGACGCGCGAATGAACAGGGCCCTCGCTTGGCTGTCTCGCGCCGCGGTGGTTGCCCTCGTCCTCGCGATCGCCTTCCCGCTGTACTTCGCGGTGGTGTCGGCCTTGACCCCCGAAGCGCTTCTGTTCGAGGCACCGCCGCTCGTCCCGCGGGATCTCGTGCTCGATCACTTCCGCGCTCTCTTCGAGGAGCGTGCCTTCTGGCTGCCGATCAGGAACTCCCTTCTCGTCGCGGGCGCGACCACCGCCTTCTGCGTGGCGCTCGGGTCGCCGTGCGCCTACGCGCTCGCACGGCTCGATTTTCGTGGAAAGGTCCCGATCCTCGGCTTCGTGCTCGCGGTCAGCATGTTTCCGCAGATCACGATCGTCTCTCCGCTGTACCTCGTCCTCCGAGAGCTCGGCCTGATCGACACCTATCCGGGGCTGATCCTCCCGTACGTGACGTTCGCGATGCCGCTGACCATCTGGCTGCTGGTCGGCTTCTTCCGCCAGCTCCCGCGCGAGCTGGAGGAGGCCGCGATGGTCGACGGGGCGAGCCGACTCAGGATCTTCGTCGAGATCATCCTGCCGCTCGCCGCCCCTGGCCTGGTCACGACCGGTATCCTGACCTTCGTGTACTCGTGGAACGAGTTCCTCTTCGCGCTGTCGTTCACCACCGGGCCCCAGCGACAGACCGTGCCGGTGGCCATCGCCTTGTTCCGGGGCCAGTACCAGGTGCCATGGGGTCAGATCCTCGCGGCCACGGTGCTCGCGACGGCGCCCGTTGCCCTCGTCGTCCTGGCTTTCCAGCGCCGGATCGTCAGGGGCCTGACCTCCGGCGCCGTCAAGGGGTGAGCATGGCACCGATCGTCCTCGAGCGCATCGAGAAGACCTACCCGAACGGCTTTCAGGCCGCCCGCGGCATCGACATCGCGATCGCGGACGGCGAGCTGATGGTGCTGGTCGGGCCGTCGGGCTGCGGCAAGAGCACGACCCTGCGCATCGTGGCGGGGCTCGAGACCCCGACGTCCGGCCGCGTCCTCATCGGCGGGCGAGACGTCACCGCGCTCGGGCCGCAGGACCGGGACGTCGCCATGGTGTTCCAGAGCTATGCCCTCTACCCGCACAAGACCGTGCGGAAGAACCTCGCCTTCGCGCTCGAGCTCCGTCGCGTCGACCGCGCGACCATCGCCAGGCGAATCGCCGAGGCGGCCGGCGCGCTCGGCCTCGAAGCGCTCCTCGATCGGAAGCCGGGCCAGCTCTCCGGTGGGCAGAGGCAACGAGTGGCGCTGGGGCGCGCAATCGTCCGCGAGCCTCAGGCCTTCCTGTTCGACGAGCCGCTGTCGAACCTCGACGCGAAGCTCCGCGCGCAGACGCGGGCCGAGCTCGGGCGGCTGCACCGCAGGCTCGGGGCGACGATGCTGTACGTCACACACGACCAGGAGGAGGCGATGACGCTCGGGGATCGCATCGCCGTCTTGCGCGACGGGAAACTCTTGCAATGCGCCGCGCCGATGGAGGTGTACGGCCGACCCGCGAGCGGCTTCGTCGCCGGCTTCGTCGGGTCTCCCTCCATGAACTTCGTCCCATGCAGGGTGCGACCCGAAGGGGCCGCGACGCTCGTCGAGTCCGACCTGTTCACGGTTCGCCTCGACGGCGCGGTCGCGGCGCCGGCGGCCGCGCTCCTCGGCGTCAGGCCGCGGGACGTCGAGGTCGTCGACGCCGGCAGCGCAGACGCGGTTGCGCGAGTCGACGTGATCGAGCCGCTCGGGAGCGAGATGCTGGTGCACCTCGAGACCGCCGTGCGGCCGCCGGACGCGGACCTGCGAGTCCTCGTGCCGCCCGAGTCACCGATCAGCGAGGGCGAGACAATCGGGCTCCGCTTCCGGCGCGAGCGCATCCATCTGTTCGACGCGGCGACGGATCTCCGACTGAACTGAAGGTGTCCGGCGAGTAGTCAATGGGGCTCCGGGACGGCGGCCGGGCAGGCGACGGCTGCGCACGAACGGTGGACCCACGCCGCGTGCCGCGACCGGACCTCGTCGAACGCGGCCTGCCCGAAGCGCCGCACGAACTCGGCATCGCGCCGCTCTCGCGACTGCTCTTGCTGCTGGCGGCTTTCATTGCAGGCCGAGCTGCCGCACGCAAGAGCCGGACAGCAGGCGACCGGGCCGCGGTTGGGATATCCCGACTCGACCGCCGCTCGGAGCTCGGCGTCCGTGGCCTCGCCCGGCGCGTCGGTGGCTCGCGGGGTCGACGGAGTCGACGGCGAAGGGCTCGGCCCGCAACCGAGGGCCAGGACCGCAACGATCGGGGCCGTCGCGACGGATGCCCACGGAATGGTCCGCCGCCGAGCCTGGATCAATCTCGCCTCCGGGAGCTCGGCGGACGCACCGCGAGGTAGACCGTGCTCCAGAGCTGGACGGCGTTCGACTCGTCGTCGTGTGCGCCGTCCCGACCGAAGGGGACGAGATCGATGCGGTCGCCTCGGGCGGTCCAGGTCCAGAGCTCCGAGGTGCGGATCCGGTCAGCGGCGCGGATGACTCCCCAGAGCGCCTTCTGCGCTCGCTTCAGCTTGCGCCGCATGGGCGCGGGAAGGTCGCCGCGAGCGAGCTGGCGATCGAGGCCCGCCGCCAGCATCGCCTGCTGCCAGGACCATACGACCGCCCCATGGTAGCGGTCGCGGCCGAACAGCGGTCGCAGCCTCGGCGCGAACGCCGGATTCGCCACGACGACGCCGACCGGCGTCTTCAGGCCCGCGGGGAAGGGGCGCAGCACGCGCTCGGCGGCATCGTCGAGATCCTCGAATGGGGGTCGCCCGAACAGAAGCTGGAACCCGTGGTCCGAGTGCATGACGGGGATCGGACGGCCGTCGCCGTCGAGCGAGAGCGCGGGGAAACGAATCGGCGCATCGACCGAGTCGAGCGCCGCGCGCACGGCGAGGCCGAGGCCCTGCTCGTCCGCGTAGGACGCGATGAGCGCCTTCGCGTCCTTCTTCGACACCACGACCCGGAAGTAGCTCGACGCTCGTGTCCAGGCGCTCGCCATCGATCTCGCTCGCTCAGCGGCACGGACGTCGGTGCCGAGAAGCGGGCTCGCGAGCAGGCTCGCCGCCGCCTCGAGCGCCGCCGGCACGAGCGCGACGTTGACGTCGTAGGCGAAGCGCCCGCCGCCCAGCCCGTGCTCGCTGTCGCGCCACTCGCCCACCGACGCACCGTCGGGCAGGCCCACCATCGCGGTCGGGCGAGGCGACGCGGCGAACGGCGCTGCCAGCGTGAGCACGCGCTCGAGGTTCGTGCGCAACGCGTCGGCGAAGGTGCAGCCGTCGGGCCTCGAACGCGCCAGCAGCGCCGGGGCGCGCTCCTGGCCCGCCCGCGTCTGAAGCGCCCACGACGCGACCACTGGCGCGAGCAGGAAGTCGTCGTCCACCATCTTGTAGTCGAGCCGCGGACGCTCGCGATCGAGTGTGGGCTCCGTCTCGCGCGCGTTCGCGATGGCGGCCCACTCGCCGACGTCTTCCTCGTGCGCCACTTCACCCGACGGGCCGACGCGCTCGAGCACGGCGCCGAGGCCCGCCTCGACCACCGCGGGACGAAGCACCGGCAAGAGCAGCCGCAAGGACAGGAGCGTGTCGCGCCCGAAGTAGGTGAGGAAACGCCAGGAGCCCGCGAGGAGCTTCTCACGGTACGCGAGGAACGAGAGCGCCCGGAGGTCCTTGGCGGCGGCCGTCGTGCCCGGCACGAGGATCTCGTTCGGGGCAATCGGGGTCAGCGGCGGGTCGTCTTGAAGAGCCGTCATCCTGAATCGCAACGTCTCGGCGTCATCCGCCGCTCTCAGGACCGGGCGGCCGTGGCCGTCGACGACGGCGCGGGCGCCGTCGAGCGGGGCTAGCGCGACCTCGAGGTGTCGCCCGCCCGCCGTCGTGCGACGGAACGTGATCGCGTCCCCGTCGCGCGAGATCTCCGAAGCGGCCTCGACGCCTGGTGATCCAAGCGGCTGGTCCGGTCGGCCCGCTGCGCGCACGGCCCTCAGAGAGCCGAGCACGGCCAGCCGCACACCGAGCCGCCGCGTTGCCGCGGATGCCACGCCGACGATACCGCGCAGGCCCCGCGTCTCGAGCCCATCGACCCTGCCGACCACGAGGCGCGCCGGGTGCTCGAGGTCTTCGAACCACAGGCCGACGCCGGCGTTGCCTGCGGGGAAGGCCACGATCAGACGCGGCGACCTGCCTGAGCGGGCGAAGACATGAGCCGCGATCGTACCCCGGCGGTAGAAGTGATCCGTCACGCCGTCGAGGCCGAGTATCTCATCCTCCATGGCGCTACGGAACTGGCGTTCCGTCGCTCCCGCCCCGCTGGCGTCATGGGTCCGGATCGCCTGCGAGGCGCCCGCCACGGTGGCGGATCGCCACGGCAACACTTGCAGCTTGCAACGCCCTCATCCACGGCGGGGATGCGAGTGCACCGCCCGAGAAGCGGCCTTTCGGACCGTCCGTAGGGGGGCTGGGCAGTTTTTCGCGACCTGTCGGTGGCGCCGGCCGGTCCCCGCGTGGTCGGCGCGCATCGGAGGCCGAGTGGCGAACTTCCTGCAGGGCCGGCGCGCATGCAACTACCCCTTCGAGTAGTCGCGTCACCCGTTTCGCTCCTTCTCACCCTCGCAGTATCGTGTGGCGGTGGGTCCGAGCAAACGAGGGATCCGGAGGTTCCCGTCGTCCCGGTCGAGAGCCAGGCCGCCCCCGAGCCCGAGCCGGAGCCCCCGCCTCCCGAGCCGCCCCCGCCCCCACCGTCCCTCTTCGAGAGGATGGGCGGCCGAGACGCCGTTTCCGCGATGGTCGGTGACCTCGTTACCAGAATCCTCGCGGACCGCCGCATCAAGCGCCACTTCCGCCGGACGAACCGCGGCGACTTCGAGGCAGGTCTCGTGCTGCACCTGTGCGCTGCGACGGGCGGCGACTGCGGTGAGCCGCCCAGCGCGCAAGACTGGCCCCGCTTGACGGACGATCAGTTCGACGTGCTGCTGGACCACTTCTCTGCCGCGGTCGACGCGGGTGGCGTCGCGGAGCCGGCCCGAGCGGAAGCGATCCTGGCGACAGGCCAGCTGCGACCGCAGTTCGTGCGACCCTGAGCCTAGCGGCGGTCGAAAGGGGCCATGGAGAGTCCCCGCGACCTGCGACATTCGAAGCAGGCCAGCGGGTCGTCAACGCCGACCCGCCGCACGTGGCGCGTCCCCTTGCAGTAGGTGCAGCGGGTTTCCGGCACCGGCAGCCCGATGTCCCTGAGGTCGCGTCGCGTGACGATTCCGACGAGCTGGCCGCTCCGGAGGACGGGCAGGCAGTCGACGTCGCTGCGGATCATCATCAGTCGAGCCAGTGCCGCAGGAGCCGCGGGCGCGATGGTGACGGACTCCGCCGCGATTCGCGAGAAGACCGGATCGGCTCCCGGCGCTCGCCAGAGATCGCAGACGCAAACGACACCGTGCAGCTCGCCGACTTCCGCAACGAGCAGGTGGCGCACGCCGCACGCATCGGCCGCCTCGAGGGCTGAATCGACGGTGGCGTCCGGCACGACCAGCACCGGGTGCCGCCTCATCACCTGCGAGACGCTCAGATCGTTCACCGCATTGGGCCACCGCTCTCCGGCGTGGCTTCTCCTCGGTCGGGCTCGGTGCAACGGGTATGCCGCTCGGGCCCTCGCCGACTACGGCGCAGGGGTGCGCGCTTCGGCATGGGGCACTGGCCGCTCTGCAGCCCTCGCGAGCGGAAGCCGGATCCTGAACGTCGAGCCCTTGCCGACCTGGCTCTCGACCTCGATCCTGCCACCGTGCGCTTCGACGATCTGCCGCGCGACCGACAGGCCCAGGCCGACGCCGGCGATCGCCTCGCGGGCGGCGGCCGCTCGCCGGAACGGCTCGAAGATGTGAGGCAGCTCTTCCGGCGGGATTCCGATGCCACGATCCGCGACCGAGAAGACTGCGTCTTCACCCTCCTCGGCCAGGTCGATGGTCACCTTGCCACCCGTCGGTGAGTACTTGATCGCGTTGCTGACCAGGTTCGTCAGGGCCTGCTCGATCCGGGCGCCGTCGCAGCGGAGCGGGACCGCGGCGTCCGGAATCTCCAGATCGAGCTGATGCAACGGCGACGCGGACTCGAACAGGTCGAAGACCGCCCGCACGATGAATCTCGCGTCGTGATCGCCCAACCGGAGGTCCAGGCGGCCGGCCTCGATGCTCGCCGCGTCGAGGAGATCGCCGACCATCCGATCCAGCCGGCGCACCTGCCTCTGGATGAGCCCGGCGGTCTGGCGGAGCCGAGCCTCGGAGGGCAGAGGTGTTGCCGGATCGGCGAGGACGGCCGTGCTGACCCCCAGCGCGGAGAGCGGATTCCGCAGGTCGTGCGCCACCGCGGCGAGGAACTCGAGCTGGCGCTGCCTCTGTCGCTCGATTGCACCGGCCATCTCGTTGAACAGCCGCGCCATCGACCTCAGCTCCGACGGCCCTTTCTCGGGGACCCTCGCAGATCTGTCTCCCGACGCGAAGAGCCTGAGCGCGTCGCTGACCTTGAACACCGGCTCGAACGCGGACGAGCGCAGCCACCAGGCGATCACGATGACGCCACCGACGAGGATGATCGCGACGGCAGTCCCCAGGATGTTCGCGAAATGGTCCCACCCGGCCGCCGCCCGGCGCGACGCACGGGCCTGAGCCACGTTGAGGCGAACCAGCTCCTCGAGGCCCGCCGAAGCGCGCGCGAGCTGGGCGCCTGCAACTGGGCGAGCGCCGCCATTCGGCGCGGCTTCGAGATAGCCCATGACGTCGCGCTCGGTCCTCCGAAAGACGGCGGCCTCGCGAGCGGTCGACACGTAGTGCCGGGCCTCGCCCAGCCTGCCCCGGATCGTGCCGGCGAGTGACGCGCGAATGACGGCATCGGGTGCTCGGTCGTGTGCGAACAGATCGAGGAGCAGCTCCTCGCTCACCCGGATGCTCTCCGCGGATGTCTCGATGCTCATGGCGGCCCTGTGCAGGTAGGTCGTCGACAGGACGAGGCTGACCGCCCCACCGACCGCCAGGATCGCGAGGACGATCACTGCGAGCGTGAGCGAAGCGCGGAGGCTCAGCGTGCGTCGACGCTCCGTCGGGACCCTTGTCATCGAGGTGTCACCTCACTGATGCCATGCCAGGTTCGTGCCGACCCTCTGAGCTCCTTGCCAGGACTTCAAGCGAGCGCGGACTATTCCCGGTCAGCCGCCGCCGAGATCGTCGTAGAGGCCTGGCAGCTCCGGGGGGCGACAGAGCTCGCCGCAGTCCAGGCACGTTGGCAGCCCATATCGACCCGGACGGACGTGGTGCTCGCCTCCGCAATACGTGCAGCGGTCGTCCTCGCGACGCTCTTTCGCCAACAAGTCGCCGACGTCGCGTCGAGTGATGACGCCAACCAGCCGACCCTCGTCGAGCACCGGTAGGCAACCGATGCCGTGGTGCCGCATCAGTCCTGCCGCGAGTGCGGCGGGCGCGCTCCGGGCGACGGTGACCGGCGGCGTGCTCATGCGCTCGGACACAGGCGCATCGGGGCTCGTGTGTCGAAGATCGCAGGTACAGAGCACGCCGCGCAGCTCGCCTTCTTCCACGACGAGCAGGTGACGGATGCGGCACACGTCCGCGACCCGCTGGGCCTCCTGGGCGGCCGTGGCCGGCGCGACGGTGACGAGGCTGCGGCTCATCCGTCCGCCCACGTCGCGAGCCAGCTCGGTCGGCTGACGCTGGTCCGGCAACAGTCCCAGGCGCTTCCACGTCCGGCGCGCCGAGCTCCCGGCTCCTGAACGATCCACGGGACGAGAGGTCATGAGCCGCGGTCGCACCCTCACCGAAGCGGGCGGCCGTCGTCCGTCACGCGCACCCCGTCCTCGAGGACGAGCTGGACGTCGCCGCGCAAGAGAACGAAGTCGACGCGCCTGTTGGCCGCCCACGACTCGCGATCGTGACCGCCCGCCAGCGGCTGCTCCTCTCCCAGCGACACGATGCCCAGCCTCGACGGCTCGACGCCGAGTCGCGTGAGGTAGTCCGCCACGGTCCGGCTGCGGCGCTCACCGAGGCCGAGGTTGTACTCGGTTGCGCCGCGCTCGTCGGCGTGGCCCTGCACCACGAGCTCCAGGCTGCGCGAGTCGCGGAGCTTGCCGGCCACTTCGGCCAGGGCCTCCCTCGACGCCTCGGTCAGCGTGGATGAGTCGACCGGGAAATGGACCCGGCGCAGGCTCAGGAGGATCACCCGCGCGTCTTCGCCGGCCACCTCGGTGCCGCGAGTCGGCGGGGCCTCGGCGAGCCTGCGCACCTGCGGCGGTCGCGGGTGCGCGACGCGCTCGTCTGTCCCACCGCAAGCGCCTATGAAGACGGCCAGCAGTGTGACTGTAGTTTGGTGTGCGGCGCCGCGGGATCCCCACCCGGAGGTCAGGTGATGCCCGCCTCGCCCATGACGAGCCATTCCGACGAGACGAGCGAGCTGCCGGCGCCGCACGGCCCGACGACTTGCTACACGCATGCCACTCGCCGAGCTCGTCCCCCGCGCGCGAAAACTGCTCGAAAGCCGAGTGTGGCTGCCCGGCAGCCGCTCGCTTTTCGCAATCCTCGGTGGTCGGCGAGTGGCAGAATGCGGCGCTCTCACGACGTCGTTCCGAGGCTGCCTGCCAGGCGGGAGCGACTCTAGGCTACGACGATGTTCGCTCGCGGCGGTGAATGGTCGAGACGTCGATCCCCAAGAGCTCGGCGGCGCGGGTCTTGTTGCCGCCGCAGCGATCCACGACCCATGCGATGTACTCGGCTTCGAGCTGCTTGAGCGGCAAGAGCTGCACTCTCGCGCGGTCGATCGGGCAAGCGTCCGCCAGGACACCAGGCGCCCTCGCTTCCAGATCGGCGACCTCGAGCGTGGGCTTGTTCGCGACGATGACGAGCCGTTCGATCACGTTCTGCAGCTCACGGACGTTGCCGGGCCACGGACAGCGGGCAAGCGCCGACACCAGCGCCGGCGACAGGCGCTCGACGGGCGAGGTGGGATTGCGCTCGCGCGCCCTGGTCAGGAAGTGCTCCGCCAGGATCGGGATGTCCTCGGGCCGCTCGCGAAGGGCCGGCACGGCGAGCGGCACGACGTTCAACCGGAAGAACAGATCCGGTCGGAAGCCGCCCTGGCGTACGCCCTCCTCCAGATCGTGGTGGGTGGCCGCGATTACCCGGACGTCGACCCTCCGCATGCCGTCGGAGCCCACGGCTCGGATCTCGCCGTCCTCGAGCGTCCTGAGGAGCTTCGCCTGCAGGCCGTGGGTCATGTCGCCGATCTCGTCGAGGAACAGCGTCCCGCCGTCAGCCTCGACGAACAGGCCCCTTCTCGCGGCGGTCGCTCCGGTGAACGCGCCCTTGACGTGGCCGAACAGCTCGCTCTCGAGGAGCGTCTCCGGTAGCGCCGTGCAGTTGGTCGCCACGAAAGGACCGTTGCGGCGCAGTCCCTCGAAATGAAGCGCCCGCGCCACCAGCTCCTTCCCCGTCCCACTCTCACCCCGGATGAGGACGGGCGCGTGCGACTGCGCCACGCGCTCGACCAGATCGAAGAGGGCCAGCATGGGTTTGGAGCGCCCGACCATCGAAGCGAATCCCGAGCGCTCCACCGCCACCCGGCGCAGCGCTCGGTTCTCGACGCGCAGGCGATGCTCTTCGAGTGCCCGTTCCACGAAGACCTGCGCCTCCTCCAGCGCGAAGGGCTTGGTCAGGTAGTGGTAGGCGCCGAGCTTGATCGCCTCGACCGCGCTGTCGATGGCGCCGAAGGCGGTCATGATGATCACGGGAACATCGGGATCCAGCGCCCGGATTCCGCTGAGGACGTCGAAGCCGTCCACCTTCTCCATCCGGAGGTCCGTGATGACCAGGTCCGGCAGGCTCCTGCGAGCTTTCGCGAGGGCTTCCTGCCCGGTGAGAGTGACCTCCACCGAGTGCCCCGCGTCGGTCAGGCGGTCTGCCAGCAGGCGGGCCATCTCGACGTGGTCGTCGACGACGAGGATCTGCGCTCTATGCGTGGATGTCATCGCGTCCCTCGCGAGCTGCCCGAGCTGCCGGCCAGAGGAGGCTCACCCGCGTGCCCTGGCCTGGCTCGCTCTCCAGCTCGATCTGCCCGCCGTGGTTTCGCACGATCTGGGCCGCGATCGTCAGGCCCAGCCCGGTCCCCTGGCCGCGCTTCTTCGTCGTGAAGAAAGGATCGAACACCTGGTTCAAGGACTCCTGCCCGATTCCGCAGCCAGTGTCGGCCACCACCAGGCGCACGGTGCCATCTTGGCCGCCAAGAGCCGAGATCGTCACCCGGCCGCCCGAGGCGCAGGCGTCCAGGGCGTTCATCACGAGGTTGACGAGGACCTGCTGGAGCTGGTCGGGATCGGCCGACACGGCTTCGCGGCCGCTCGCTTCGCCGACCGTGATCGTGACGTTGCGGCGGCTGGCCTCGAAGTGGAGCAGCTCCGCCACGGAGCGGGCTACCGGGCCGATCGCGACGGGCCTGACCGCGGCCGGCCGTACTCGAGAAAAGTCCAGGAGCTGGCGGATCGTCCGGGTGACGGCGTCGATCTGCTCGATGATGACTCGAATCCCATCCGACTGCGGGTGGCCCTGCCCCAGCTTCGACTGGACGTACTCCGCCCGGCCTCGCACGACGCCCAGTGGCGTGCCGATCTCGTGGGCGATGCCCGCGGCGAGGACGCCGACCGTCGAGAGCTTCTCGGCGCGGAGGAGCTGGGACTGGAGTGATCGCACCTCGCTCAGATCCTCGATGACGACGAGCGCGCTCGCCTCCGCGAACCGAGGCTCGAGGGGAACGGCGTGCAGGTTGTACTGGCCTGGGTCACCGAACAGGGCGAGCCGCTCTCCGAAGTGGCTGAGCGTCCGACCCTCTTGCCTCGCGGACCTAACGAGCGAGTGGACCTGGTCGCCGACCGTGCTCGGTGCGTCGGGAAACGCCCGTTCGATCTGCGTTCCGATCGCGAGGGTGGGAACGCGGTCGCGCAAGGCGCGGTTGAGCGCCACCACACGCCCGTCCTCGGCGACGCACATCACCCCCGTGGGGATGTTGTCGAGGATCTTCTCGGTCTTCTCGTGCAGGTGCGCCAGCTCCTCCGCGTGCCTGAGCCGCTCTCTCATGGCGACGGACCTTCGCGATGCGATCACCAGGGTCGCGCCGACAGTCAGCAGGAAGACGGCGATCGCCCCGGACGCGAGCCCGAGCCTCATCACGATCGCCCGCTCGTGCGAGCGAAGCCCGAGGGTGGAGCCCACCGTCGCGACGGACCACTGGCCACCAGCCGCCATCCGAATGGGGCAATAGCTCGCGATGGCCTCGGCGCGGCCGAGGCCGAGCCCCCTGGCCTCGGGCTCGGGCAAGAGGAACGTTCCCCGCGCGCCCGCCCGCATTCGGCGCATCAGGCGCGAGAAGCGGGACGACCCTGCACCCGCTCGATCGATCGCGGCGACACGCGAGGCCAGGGCCGCGTCGCTCGCGGGCATGCTTGCACCGTGCGCTCCGAGGAGGAGCAGCCGCCTCGACGGCGGCGAGGACACGAGGCGCAGGCGGCTGAAGAAGGGCTCGGTGTCGACCAGCACCGAGATCGCGCCGGCGGCGCCACGATGCTCACTCGAGGTCGCCGGTGGAAGCGCGGTCGCGAAGACCCGATACCAGCCCCTCGAGTCGGGCGTCAGGCGAGGCGAGACCACGATCTCGCGGCGTCGGTCGAGCGCTTCGGCCGCGGCGTGCGCCATCACGCGGTCGAAGGCCTCGGGTCGGACCCGCCGGGTCTCCAGCGGGTCGAGCACGGAGATGAGATTCGCGCCGTTCTGGTCGAACACCGAGGCTTGCCGGTACTGCTTGACCACCGCGAGGAGCGCCGTCAGCTCACGCTGGCGATCGGCCGGGTTGTCGGCCGCGCTCACGAGCTGGCCGGCGAAGCGCAAGTCTTCCCCGACGTCGTCGAGGTCCTCCTCGATCTCCCGAACGGCCTCGTCGAGCTCGCCGAGGCTTTCCTCCGCGAACCGGTTCACGAGTGCCGCCCTGTCGCGCCGGATCAGGCGGGACACGCCCACGATGACCGCCGCGAGCGCGAGGGTGACCAGAGCCAGAGCGACGGCGGTCCAGCGCGTCATGCGCGGTTCATCCTACGGATCGCGGAGTCTGGCAAATCGCCACGCTCGGTCTGGCACATTGCGGCGGCCTGGAAGGTTGCGCCGCGGCGACGACGACCCCCTTTCGACGAGCGCCCGGCCTGTTCGGGAAGGGACGGCAGGGCGACACGGAAGGGAGCGACGCGCCGCGGCGCAATCGCGCTCGGCGGTGCAAGCGTCGTACCGCGCCGTCTCGGCGCGGCTCAGAACAGGATGGCTTTCAGGATGAGCATGATGACGACCGCGCCGAGGAAGACGGCGATCGGCAGAAGAGGACGGTAGCGGTCCGGAACGGGCATGGCGCACCTCCGTTGTTGGCCTTCGTAGCGTCGTCGGGTGTTTGCTACGCGGACCGGAAGATCGGAGGTCTCTCCACGCGAGTCGCGAAACCAGGTCGTTCGTTTCCGGGCGAGGTCAGGGGGACATCAACGCCATCTTCGGGCGGGTCGGGCTCGGTCCACTCGAGACAGGCGAGGCTGGATCGCGCCGGTGCGTCGGGATCGTCCGGGCGATCCGGGACCGGCGAGGGTCCTGACGGCGCCGACCAGATCGCCGGCTCTACCGCGCCTGCGACGCGCTCGACGGGGAGCGGGTGCGCGAGGCCCGCCGCGATCGGGATGGAGAGCACGAGCGCCACGATCAGCCGAGCCACGATCGGACGTAGCACCGATGGCCGCACCGGCAACCGGGGTCCCGCGCTCAATCGACCTCGCCGAGGGTCTGCACGACCCGAGAGAGGATGGCCTTGGCGGACTCGACGTGAGACGGGTGGGACCCCGCCAGGACGCGCTCCACCGCGGCTTCGACCGTGAAGGGAGAGGGCGAGTCGAGCGCTCGGCCCGCCGCCGTCAGACCCAAGAGGGACCGCCGCGCGTCGTTCGGATCTCTTCGCCGCTCGAGGAGCTTCTTGCGCTCGAGCCGGCGCAGCACTCCCGACAGCGTGCTCGGATGGACCAGCATCAGCTCGGCGAGGCGGCCCGGTGGGATGCCCGGAAAGCGGCCCACGAGTCGGATCACGAGCCGCTGCGGGCCGGTCAGCCCTTTGGAGGCCTTCATCCGCTTCGACGTGCGCTCGAGGAGGTGGCCGAGGCCCCAGATCAGCCGCATGAACTCGAGGACGGGCCCGAGCGGCGGCAACGGTACGGAGCGACCGTTCTCGGGGACCCTCGCTCGGCTCATGGCCACGCCAGTCGCTTGTCTTCTCGCCGTCGCCGCAGGCTGAGGAGCACGCGCAGGAGCGTGTCCACCTCGCGCTGATTGCGGAGGTAGTACCTCGCGGCCGAGGCGCGTCTCGCACCGACCCGGATGCCGAGGAGTCGACCGGGGTCGTCGAGGCCGAAGACGTCCTCGTCGGTCTCGTCGTCGCCGACGTAGATGGCCGTGTCGCAGCCGAAGCGCGATCGGAGGGACTCGAGGGCGATTCCCTTGTGCGGCGCGCCGGGCGGCTGGACGTTGACCACCTGCTTGCCGCCGATCAGCCGCACCTCGCCGAGCGAGGCGACCGCGAGCTGGATCGCGGCCAGCGCTTCCTTCTTTCGCCTGCAGAGGCGGTAGTGGATGGCGATCGAGAATCGCTTGTCTTCGACGAGGACGCCCTGGTGCCCGGCCAGCCGCGGCTCGACCAGCCGCCGCCACCTGCGAACCTCCCGTTCGAGCCGCGCCGTGTCCCGCCCCGGTTCGAGGCCGTGGTTGCCGGAGACGTCGCAGACTGCGATTCCGGCGAGCCGCCGGCGGGCATCCTCGCGGGCTCGGCCGGAGATGACGACGCAGGGATAGCGAGTCGCGACCTCTTCGAGGAGCGTACGCGTGGCGGAGCGCATTCGCGCGGCACCGGGCTCGGACACGATCGGCGCCAGCGTGCCGTCGAAGTCGAACGCGAGGAGCACCTCCGACCAGGCGAACTGCTCGAGGATCGAGCGGTTGGCCTCCCCGAGTATCTGGTGCATCACGTACCGTTCTCCGTGGGAGCATGGATGCCGAGCCGGATGGCGAGGCGATCCTGACGACGAAGCCGGGCCGCGTCGCCGAGCATGCGCCCGGCCCAGCGATAGACGTTGAACTCCGCGAGGTATCTGCGCATCGCGCGCATCCTGTCCCTCTGCTCGATCTCGGACATCCGGAGCGCCACGGCCAGCGCCTCGCCTGCCTCGTCGAGGTCGTACGGGTTGACGATGAGCGCCTCGGTCAGCTCGCGCGCCGCACCGGTGAAGTGGCTCAGGACGAGCACTCCCCGCTCGTCCTCCCTCGCGGACACGAACTCCTTGGCGACGAGGTTCATCCCGTCGTGCAGGCTCGAGACGTAACAGACGTCTGCCGCCCGGTAGTAGCGGAAGACCGCCGGCGGCTCGTGATGCACGCGCTTGAGGATGATCGGGCGGTACCCGTCCTTGCCGAAGCGCTCGTTGATCCTCGCCGCCTCGCGCTCCACCCTCTCGTTCAGCTCGCGGTATCGATCGATGAGAGTCCTGCTCGGCGCCGCGAGCTGGACGAACGTGAAGCGCCCGACGAGATCGGGATGCAGCTCCAGCGCGCGCTCGACCGCGAGGAACCTCTCCTCGACGCCCTTCGTGTAGTCGAGGCGATCGACCCCGACGCCGAGCAGCGCCTCGGGTCCGAGACCCAGATCGGCCAGCACGCTCTTGCGGCACTCGGCCGCCGGAGGCGCGGATTCGGCCCAGTGGTCGGGCCACTCGATCGAGATCGGATATGCCCGGAGCAGCGTGCTGCGACCCTGGTAGACGAAGCCGATCAGCTCGCGGTCGATGCGGGCCTCGAGGTAGCGGTCGACGGCGTCCACGAAGTTGTTGCAGTGCATCTGTGTGTGAAAGCCCACGATGCTGGCGCCCAGAAGCCCATCCAGGAGCTGCGTGCGCCACGGGCAGATCCCGAGCCGCTCCGAGTTCGGCCATGGGATGTGCCAGAAGGCCAGGATGGTCGCCCGGGGCAATCGCTCGCGGATGAGCCGCGGCGCCAGGGCGAAGTGGTAGTCCTGCACGAGAACGATGGGGTCGTCCGAGTCGACCTCCTCGCACACGGTCTCGGCGAACCTCCGGTTCACGTTCTCGTAGTGTCTCCAGTCGTCGCTCTTGAAGATGGGGCGCGTGTGGGCGAGGTGGCAGAGGGGCCAGAGACCTTCGTTCGAGAAGCCGTAATAGTAGCCGCGCTCCTCTTCCGGCGACAGCCAGACTCGGCGGACCACGTAGGACTCCTCGCCGGGCGGGACCCGGACGTGTCCTCGCTCGTCGGCGGTCTGCCGGTCGGCCGACCCCGAGCCATGGGCGACCCACACGCCCGAGCACGCACGCATCACCGGCTCGAGCGCCGTCACGAGGCCACTCGCGGGATGCAACGTCACGACCTCGCCGCCCTCCCGAAGCTCGTCGATGTATGGCTCTCGATTCGCCACGACGACGATGCGTTCGCCATGCAGGTGCCGGTTCAGCGTCTGCTTCAGCCTCTCCGGGGTCCACGCGCCCCCTTGACCTTCTTGCTCCCTCTCCGCGACGAGACGCTCGACCAGGTCCCGGACGTCCCGCAGGATGGGCTGGAACTCGGGCCGGGGCGACTCGCCCCGGAGCAGATCACGCATCTGCCTCGTCCACCCGCGCCATGAAAGACGCGCCGCCAGGACCGTCAGGACCGAGGCGGAGAACGCGAGGATCGCGAATGCTCCGACGAGGAAGCCCTGGGTCTTCGCCTCGCGGCGACCCACGTAGCTCATGTCCTGGACGAGCACGACGAAGCCCACGGCCGACCCGTCGTCGCGGATCGGGATCGCGCTCACGTGGACCTGGCCGCCCGGGAGCGAGTCGACGGACGTCCAGCTCGCCCATCGTTCGCGGGGCGACCGCGGCCGCACGTGCACGCCGATCCGTTCGCAGGAGAACCGGTCCGGATACGCCACGGTCGCCGCCACCTGCTCGAGCCCGGCACTGCAGGCGGCCGCCGCCATGATCCGCTCGTCTCGAGTGATCTCGGACAGGATTGCCTGGACCGCGCGAGCGTCCGGCCAGTGCGCGACGAGGGCGCGCCTGGCGCCGTTGACCGCGAGCTGCCCCCGAAGCCTCACGTCCTTCATGAACCAGTCCCGCGTCGTGCTGCTCACGATCAGCGACGCGGCCCAGGTCAATAGACCCAGACCCAGGACCAGCGCGACCGTGAACCGCAGCGCCCGTGACATCCCGGTCATTCAAGCACGAACTAGTTTCAACTCAAACTAAATCCTGTTACCGTGCAGATGCGTGCTCCTCGAGGATCTCGGTCTCGTCGGAAACTGCCGGTTCGCGGCGCTCGTCGACCGCCGGGGCGCGGTCGTCTGGTGCTGCTTGCCGAGGTTCGACTCGGAGCCCGTGTTCGCGCGCCTCCACGACGACCGGGACGGGGGCGAGCTCCTGGTCGGCCCCGCGGGCGGCGAGGTCGGAGCTCAGCGGTACGTCGGCGATACGAACGTGCTCGAGACGACGTTCCGCACCGCCGAGGGCGCGTGGCGCGTGATCGACTTCGCTCCCCGATTCTTCCTCTATGGAAGGAGGTTCCGCCCGACCCAGCTCGTACGGATCCTCGAGCCCCTCGAGGGTGCTCCCAGGGTCCAAGTTCGCTGCGAGCCACGGCTCGGCTGGTCGAAGGCGAGCCCTCGGGCGGTGCACGGCTCGGGGCACGTGACCTTCGAGGGCTTCGCGAGCGCGCTGGACCTGGCGACCGACATCCCGCTCACGAATCTCGACGGGCGCGGCTTCCTCCTGACGGGCAGGCGTCATCTGGTCCTCTCCTGGGGCACGGTCGTGGACGAGGATCTCGCGCCGCTGTGCCAGCGCTTCATGGCCGAGACGGTGGCGTACTGGCTGACGTGGGTGAAGCGCTGCAAGATCCCTCCGCTCTACCAGCGCGAGGTGATCCGTTCGGCGCTCGCGCTCAAGCTCCACTGCTTCGACGACACCGGGGCGGTCGTGGCCTCCCCGACGACCTCGATCCCCGCCTCGCCGGGCGTCCGGCCCCGGGACCTTCGCCATTGCCGGCTGAAGGACGCGCCTTCCGCGATCCGTGCCCTCCACTCGCTGGGGCACTTCGAGGAGCGGGAGGATTACATTCGCTTCCTGCTCGACGTGGCGGGCTCGAGCCCCACACTCGACCTCGGCCCCTGGGTGCAGGTCGACGGATCCTCCTGCCCCGACGAGCGAGTGCTGGACGGGTGGCCCGGCTTCGGCGGTGACTCCTCCGTCCTCGTCGGCTCCCCGTCGAAGCGGCAGCCGAGCGAGGTGCTGGGATCCCTGGTGCTCGCCGTGGCCCCGGCGTTCTTCGACGTCCGGTTCGAGGCCAAGCAGTCCAGGGCAGTGCTCGATCTGATGGAGCGCCTCGCGCGCAGGGCGATCGGCGTGGAAGCGTCAGGCGACGCCCCGATCGAGCTTCGGACCCTCGATAACCTGATGAGCTGGGCTGCGGCGGACCGGATGGCCTCGGTGGCGGCCCGGCACCGCCGTGCGCTCGCGCCCGAGCTCGAGGCGGAGGCCGGCCGGATCCGTGATCGCATCCTGAGCCGCGCCTGGAGCCCCGCTCTCGGCAGCTTCACGTCGACCTTCGGGGGCGAGGAGCTCGATTCCTCGCTCCTGCGGATGGCTGCCCTGCGGTTTCTGCCACCGGACCATCCGAGGCTGACGGGTACGATCGCGCGGATTCGCCAGGAGCTTGCCTGCGCCGGCGTGAGAGACGTGCTGCGGCTCGTCGAAGCGCTCGCCGCGACCGGCGATGTCGCCGGGGCCCGGGCCGCCATGGATCGGGCGTGCTCGGCGCTGTCGCCGCTGGGTCTGGCGTCGGAGGCGGTCTTGCCGTCGACCTCGCGGATGCGGGGCAACTTCCCCCACTCGGCGTCGCACGCGGCGCTGATCAACGCCGCTTTCGCCGCGTCGCCCACGTGGGCCGAGGTCGCGTAGGCAGGTCCTCCGACGAAACGCGCGGTTGTCCCCGGAACGCGTTTGTGATTCGCTACTTGCCGACCGAGTGCGTGTCCCCATGGATGATGTCGAGCTCGTGCGTGAGATGTCGGCGGCGACCCGGGCGATCGAGACGGAGCTCGGCAAGCGCATCGTCGGCCAGCGCGAGGTGGTCGACCAGCTCCTCATCGCGATGTTCGCGAGGGGGCACTGTCTGTTCGTGGGCGTCCCCGGGCTGGCCAAGACGCTGCTCATCAACACCCTCGCGGACGTCCTCTCGCTGCGCTTCAACCGCATCCAGTTCACGCCCGATCTGATGCCGTCGGACATCACGGGGACGGACGTCCTCGAGCAGGACCAGGCCACCGGGCAGCGCTCGTTCCGCTTCATCCGGGGGCCGATCTTCTGCAACGTCCTGCTCGCAGACGAGATCAACCGCACGCCCCCCAAGACTCAGGCCGCGCTCTTGCAATCGATGCAGGAGCTGCAGGTCACCGCCGGAGGGCGGACCCACGTCCTCGAGCCGCCCTACCTGGTCTTCGCGACGCAGAACCCGATCGAGCAGGAGGGGACCTACCCGCTCCCCGAGGCGCAGCTCGACCGGTTCATGTTCCAGATCGAGGTGGGTTATCCGAGCGTCGAGGAGGAGCGCGAGATCGTGCGGCGAACGACGGCGGGCGCGATGCCGCCCGTCCGAAAGGTGCTCGACCCCGAGCGAATCCTGGCCCTCCAGGAGCTCGTGCCCCGCGTCCCGGTGCCCGACCACGTGGTCGACTTCGCCGTCGATCTGGCGCGCCGCACGCGGCCGAAGGAACAGGGCGCACCGCCCTGGGTCAAGGACCACGTGAGCTGGGGTGCGGGTCCCCGCGCCTCGCAGTTCCTGGTCCTCGCGGCGAAGGCACGCGCGGTGATCGAAGGCCGCTTCGCGGCCACGATCGGCGACGTCCGGACCATGGCGCTGCCGGTCCTTCGCCACCGCGTGATCACGAACTTCCACGCGGAGGCCTCGGGCGTGACCGCCGGCGAGCTCGTGCGAAGGCTCGTGGACGAGACACGCTCGAAGCTCGACGAGCCTTGACCACCCGCCTCGATGCCCAGGCGCTCTCGCGCCTCGGGAGCATGGTGCTCCGCGCGAGGACGGTCGTGGAGGGCGTCTTGACCGGGATCCACCGGTCGCCCAACCGTGGCGCCTCGGTCGAGTTCTCCGAGCACAAGGAGTACGCGCCCGGCGACGAGCTCAAGCACGTCGACTGGCGCGCGTTCGGCAGGATCGACAAGTACTACGTGAAGCAGTTCGAGCAGGAGACGAACCTCAGAGCCACGATCCTGCTGGACGTCAGCCGGTCCATGGCATACCGAGGAGCGAGATCGCCGGTCACGAAGCTCGAGCTCGGGACCTACCTCGCGGCCTCGCTGGCGTACCTGCTCGTCCATCAGGGCGACGCCGTGGGGCTGGTGACCTTCGCCGACCGTGCTCTCGAGTACCTGCCTCCGAGGGCGCGCCCCGCGCACCTGCACGCGATCCTCGAGACGCTGGAGCGCGTCCGAGCGCACGATTCGCGGACGGACCTGGCGGCCGTGCTCGGGCGCGTGGTCGACACGGCGCCGCGCAGGGGCCTCGTCATCGTCGTCAGCGATCTGTTCGACTTCGAGCCCGATCCACGGGTGCTCTTGCGCCAGCTCGAACGGGCGAAGCACGACGTGGCCGTGATGCACGTCGTCGACGAGGACGAGATCCTCCTGCCCTTCGAGGGACCGACCGTGTTCGAGGGCCTCGAGGGCGGCGCGCGGCTGCTCGTCGACCCCGCGGAGCTCCGCCGGCGCTACGCGGCGGAGATGGAGGCGTTCATCCAGCGCTGGCGCGACGCCTGCCTGGAGGTCGATGCGGACTACCAGCTCGTGCCCACCGATGCGTCGCTGGACCGGGTGCTGGGCGAGCTCGCTCGGCGCCGGATTCGAGGGTCGATGTGGGCTTCGTGAGCCCGCTCTTCCTGGTCGGGCTCGTCGCGACCGCGATCCCGCTCGTCCTGCACCTGCTCCGGCGCCGGCAAGCGCCCGTCGTCGCCTTCGGCCCGATCGAGCTCCTCTTGCGGGCCGAGCGGCGGGTCCGGCGGCGCGTCCGGCTGCGCGATCTCGCCCTTCTCGGAGTGCGCATCGCGCTCGTGGCGCTCCTCGCGCTGGCCGGCGCCCGCCCCTATCTGCGCGTACCGACCGTCGCCGGGCTTGCGGCGGGCGCGCCCTCGTCCCTCGTGCTGGTCCTCGACGACTCGATGAGCATGCAGGCCAAGGGCGCGCGCGGGAGCGCATTCGAGCGGGCGCGGGCCGCAGCGCTCGAGGTCGTCTCTTCGATGGGCTCCGACGACAACGCGGCCGTGGTGCTCGCAGGCAGGCCCGCTCGCGCCGTCGTGGGAGCCCTGTCGTTCGATCGCGGCATGGTTCGCGACGCCGTGGCCGGGGCGCGCGTCGGATGGCGCGCCACGGACGCAGACGGCGCCATGGCAATCGCCGGGAGGCTCATCGCCCCGTCGGCGCAACCTCTGCGGCGAATCGTGGTGTTCTCCGACATGGCGGCGCACGGGGTCGCTCCAGGCGCCGGATGGAAGGCGCCGGAGGGCGCCGAGCTCCGCGTCGTCGACGTGGGGACGGAGGACCTGTCGAACGTCGCAGTGACCCAGATCGTCTCGCGGCTCGCGCCCGAGGCGGGCGACGGAGTCTTTGCGATCCAGGCGTCGATCCGGAACTTCGGACCCAGGGCCCTCTCCGAGGCGGTCGTGACGCTCGAGGTGGGCGGCCACGCGGTGGCCAGGGGCTTCGTCGACGTTCCGGCTCGCGCGACGCGCCAGAAGACGTTCTTCCATGCCTTCGACGGCGATCCGCGCGCGGACGTGAGGATCGCTCGGGACGAACTGGCGGCCGACGACGTCCGCTTCGTCCAGGTCGACGTCGCGCGTCCCAGGCGCCTGCTGGTCGTCGACGGCGATCCTCGCCCGGCTCGATACGACGACGAGGTCTTCTACCTCGTGCGCGCGATGGAGGCGCTCGGACTGGCCCCCACCGTGACGGACGCCGAGTGGGAGGATCCGGGACACGCCGACGGTGCCGGCAGCAATCGCTTCACGGACTTCGAGGCGGTGCTGCTGGCCAACGTCCCCGCGCCGTCGGCCGATCGGCTCGAGGAGCTCCGGTCCTACGTCCGGCGCGGAGGTGGCCTCTTCTTCGCCGCCGGCGACAACGCGGCGCGGGCAGCCAGCCGCAATCTTGGCGAGCTGTTCGGCGTTACCTTCTCCGAGGCGCCGGTGGAGGAGGGACCCTTCAGGCTCGCGCGTCCCGACCGCAGCCTGCCGATCGGAGATGCCTTCTCGCCGAGCGGCTCCGGGCTGATCTCGGCACGGATCGACCGGCGCCTCCGGGTCCGGGCCCGGCAAGGAACACAGGTCCCGCTCCACTTCGAGGACGGCAGCCCCGCGTTGACCGCGAGTCGCGCCGGCGCCGGCAGGGCAGTGCTCCTGGCCACCTCGATCGACCGCGACTGGGGCGACCTGCCGATTCGCCCCGGTTTCGTCGTCCTGGCGCGCGCGCTCGTCGACCACCTCACCGGCGAGCGCACCGGATCGGCCTCACGGCGCGAGATCCTACCCGGGCAGCCGAGAGTGATTCAGCCCACCGGGGCCGTTCGAAAGATCGTGGTCGAGACGCCACGAGGTGCGTCGATCGACCTCGGCGCGGGACCGGCGACCTTCCGCGGAGCCGAGGAGCCGGGCTTCTACCGCGTCCTCGTCGAGCGGGCGCACGGCGGCCTCGCAGAGGACACTCAGTCCTCCTTCGTCGTCAACCCCGATCCGTCCGAGTCCGACCCGGCCCGGCTCGATCGACCCGGTGGGTCTCGCAGCGGCGGATGGCTGACTCTCGCCTCGGGTCTGCGCAAGCTCCCGTTGACGCCCTACATCCTCGCCACCCTCCCGCTCCTCGTCGCCCTGGAGACGTTCCTACGGCGACGGTGAGCGTGCCGGTACCGTCAATCTGGCTGTCCCGGCCGCGGAACGTTCCGTCGTATCGAGCCTTCGAAGTGGCGAAGGAGCACTCCGCCAGTCGATGCGGCGCGGAGCAGGTGGACGCCGGCTCGTGGATCGCGCGCGGGCGAGCAGCTCGGGTGCGTTGCACGGACCCGGGTTCGGCATGGCCAACCACAGCGGCGAGCCGGTTTGTCGATCTCCACCAGCAT
>JACPQR010000136.1 GCA_016190375.1 Deltaproteobacteria bacterium | reverse complement strand
GCCGATCGGGGACACGCACCCGGTCTGCAAGGGCCGATCGGGGACACGCACCCGGTCTGCAAGTGGCCGAAAGCGTAGCACTATTCACCATAACCGCGCGTTTCGCCCGGCGGTCAAGGCTCCGGCGACCTCCCCGAACAGATCGCGCGGTTACCCCCCAAAACCGTGTGTTTTCGCAGCGTTGCGTGGGGGGTGCGTGTCCCTACCGAGTGTCGGTCGTGACGTCGCAGCCCTCGACGGTCAGGAGCGCTTGACGCACGGATCGAGGCGTCACGCCGGCGAGCGGGCGCAGGTTGGAGCAGTTCATCTGGAGGACCAGGCGCCCCCGCTTCTTCACGTAGTCGGTGACCACGATCTCGCAGTTGCCCGCCGTGTTGCCGCCACAGCTTCCGACGAACTCATTCTCGTCGTAGAGGTGGAAGGCGTCCGCGCCGCAGGCCATCGACGAGCCCACCGCGATCGACCCGTTCGTGATGTAGATCCCCTGCTCCGGCTGGACCTCGGTGTTCTTGTTCTGGACCTTCAAGATCGTCAGGACGCCGCGGTTGTCGACGATCTCGCACTCGAGCCCGATCTCGTAGTTCGAGCTCAGGTTCGGGATGGCGTCCCCGTCCTGTCCGGCGAGCTCGCGATCGGTGGTCGCGCAGCCGTCGGGCTCGCAGAACGTCACCCAGTTGAACTGGACCTCGAGCGGGATTGGATCGTCGCCGCATCCCGAGAAGCCCAGCGCGCCCAAGAGGAGCCAAGAAGTGCGGATTCCCGAATTCATGCGGCGCAGGATAGCAACACGAAGTGAGACAGGAAAGGGGGCTACCGCGCTGCGGCGAAACCCCGCTGCACCGAGCGCGGGTGGGCTGCGCCCCCCGCGGGCCCCCCCACTTCGGCGCTCGGCATGACCGCTCACCACGGCCGACTGAATCGGCCTTCGTTCGCTCGTTCCTGCTAACCGGCGGCCGCGAAACCCCGCTCCAGATCCTCCCAGAGGTCCTCGATGTCCTCCACGCCCACCGAGAGGCGGATCAACCCGTCGCTGATCCCCAGCCGAGCGCGGGTCTCGGGCGGGACCGAAGCGTGCGTCATGATCGCCGGGTGCTCGATCAGCGACTCGACGCCGCCCAGGCTCTCGGCGCAGGCGAAGACCCGGACGGTCTCGAGGCACGCCCGGGCCCGCGCGAGGCCGCCACGCAGGACGAACGAGATCATCCCTCCGGGGGCCCGCATCTGCCGCCGGGCCAAGGCGTGCTGCGGGTGGCTCTCGAGGCCCGGGAAGATCACGCGCTCGACCTGGCGGTGGCCCTCGAGCCTCCGGGCGATCGCGATCGCGTTCTCGCAATGGCGGGCCATGCGCAGGTGCAGGGTCTTGATCCCGCGCAGCACGAGGAAGCAGTCCATCGGGCCAGGCGTCGCGCCGATCGCGTTCTGGAGATACTTCAGCCGCGTCCAGGTCTCGTCGTCGCCCGTCACGACGGCGCCGCCGACGACGTCGCTGTGACCGTTCAGGTACTTCGTGGTCGAATGGACGACGAGAGAGGCCCCGAGATCGAGCGGGCGCTGCAGGATCGGCGTCGCGAACGTGTTGTCGACCATCAGGGCGATCGATCTCGCCCGACAGACCTTCGCCGCCGCCTCGATGTCGATCAGCTTCAGCATGGGATTCGTGGGCGTCTCGAGCCAGACGCCCCGCGTCGCGGGTCTCAGCGAGCGCTCGAGCGCATCGGGCGCCGAGAGGTCCGCGAACGTGAACTCGAGCCCCATCGGGCGGAACACGGCATCGAACAGGCGGAAGGTCCCGCCGTAGACGTCATCCGCCACGACGATGTGGTCGGCGGGCCGGAACAGGTGCATGACGGTGGTCGCCGCGGCGCATCCGGACGCGAACGCGAGCCCGTGCGTGCCACCCTCGAGCGCGGCGAGGTTCTTCTGCAGCGCGGTCCTCGTCGGGTTGTCGGTCCGCGAGTACTCGTAGCCCTTGTGCCCGCCCGGACCTTGCTGCGCGTAGGTGCTGCTCAGATATACTGGCGTCATGATGGCGCCGGTCGAGGGATCCGGTTCCTGGCCGGCGTGGACGGCGAGCGTCTCGATCCTCATGCGGCGGAGGATAGCGGATAGAGCGCGCGGGGGCAGCAGCCAGGGAGATCCCAGGAGGTGATCCCGGGTGGGATCCCGCATGCGCCTCGTCGCGCGGTCGCGGTGCGTCCAGATGCGGGGAAACGGTCGGCGGCGGTCCAGCACACCCCCGGCACGGCGACTGCTTCGTCAGGATCGGCCATGAGGTCCCTCGGCGTCTTGCTGGCTCTCGCGGTTCCGTTCGGCTGCACTCCGGCGGGCGTGGGCGGGACACGGACCGATGGCGGCGACGACAGGGATGCGGGCGGACGGCCGCGCGCGGACGGCGGAGCGGCTCCATCGGACGGCGGCGGGGAGGACGACGTCGATGCCGAGCCCGACTCGCCGCCATTCACCTGCGAGGTGACCGACCCCGGCTCGCCGCGGCTCGGCGCCGTCGTGCGCACCGATCCCGCCGACCCGCACCCTGGCGACACACTCGTGGTCGTCGTCCACAGCTATGCCGTCGATGCGAGGGACGCGCCGCAGATGACTCTCCACGTCCGTGCAGCGGACGGCGAGCGCGACGTGTCTCCCACGACGATCGCCGGGGGCAAGGCCGTCTACTACTTCGCTGTCTCGGCGCTGGCGCTCGGCGACGTCTGCCTCGAGGGGATCGTGGATGGCGCTGCGGACGTCGCGGCAAGGGTACCTGTGACGCCGCGCCCGGCGCCGCCGGCCGGAGCGCAGGGCATCTACAAGGTCGTCGCGAACCACCAGTGGAGCTGCGACGAGGAGGTGGAGAACGGTGTGGCGCTCCGCGCGGTCGTGCGCGGCGCCGACGGCAATCCCGTGCCCGGCGCCGTGGTGCGGCTGGACTGGCCCGCCACGGTCGAGCGCCCCATCTACAACGACCGGCCGCCGCCGGAACAAACCCTGATCCCGCCCAGCATGGTGACGAACGACGAGGGCGTGGCCGAGCTGATGACGGAGCTCGGGGACGGGAATCGATTCCCCAAGAACGAGCACGGGTACATGGTGTTCAACCTCTCGGTCGACGGCGCGGTTTCGGACGTCGCAACCGAGATCACCACCGGGTGGTGGGAGGCGGACGCGGCCGGGTGCCGGTACTGCGACGGCACGCGCAACGTCTGGGGGCACTGGAGCCACACCGTGGAGTTCCAGCTCGACCCCGCCGCCACGGAGGCGTGCGTCGTTCCGATCGACCACCAGGGGATGACCCGCTGCTCGGTCATCCACATCCATCACGACCCCGACCGCCAGGCGTGCTGGGCGATCGATAGGTAGCGTGCACGAGGAACATCGGTGGCGCCGGCCAGTGGCGCCTCCGCCAGCCACGCCACCGTCCATTTCGCGGAAAAAAGCCCTGATTCTCGGGTGGTCGGGGTGGTCTGGAACTTGATGACCCAGCCGACCGCAACGCGAAGGAGGCCCCTCATGCCGGCTCGTCGTTCCTCCCAGTGGAAGTTGCCCCTCGCCTTCATCTTCTGCGCGTCGCCCGCGGGCCTGGGGTGCGTCGAGCCGCTCCAGAACCCTGACCTGACGCCCGACCCGGGCGCAGGCGATCCCGGCGACCTCCCCGACGAGCCGGCCTGGAGCGACGAGGTCTGCGGCGACGGAAACGACAACGATCAGGACGGTCGTGCCGAGGAGGATTGCCCCTGCACGCCCCAGCAGAGCCTCGGCTGCTACCTCGGTCCGCAGGGCACCCGGGGCGTCGGTGCCTGTGTCGAGGGCACCCAGGTGTGCCGCGGCGACGAGGCCACGGAGTTCGGCAGCTTCGGGGAGTGCGTCGGCGCCGTCGGCCCCTCGCCCGAGGTGTGCGATGGCGTGGACAACGACTGCAACGGCGCCGTCGACGACAACGACATGTGCAACTCCAATCCGCCCGAGGCGATCTGTCCCGGCGACCTGGTCGCCCAGGCACTCGTCGCGATGCCGCTCGCGGGCGGATGCACGGACGACTCCGGAGCTTGCACGAGCTTCGAGTGGGCCGTCGTCTCGGCGCCGGGCGGGAGCGTGGCGCTGCCCCTTCCCCCGAACGCGGCCGAGACGACCTTCACGCCCGACCTGGCCGGCGAGTACACGATCCGGCTGACGGTCCGCGACGCGCAGGGCAACTTCGATAGCTGCGACGTCCTGATCACCGTGCCCACCAGCGAGGGGCTCCGCGTCGAGATCTACTGGAACGATCCGGACCGCTCCTGCGCCGACGACGACTGGGAGGGCGGATTCCCCGAGTGCGACGACAGCGACGTCGATCTGCACATGATCAACACCGCCGCGGCCACGTGGTTCAGCGACGCCGACTGCTACTTCTCGAACTGCAAGCGCGACTTCCACAGCGTGAGCTGGAACGCTGCAGGCGAGGCCGACGATCCGTTCCTGGACATCGACGACGTCGAGGGTCACGGTCCCGAGAACATCAACGTCGATCAGCCTGCGGCGGGCGAGACCTACACCATCGGCGTGCACTACTGGTCGCCCGACTCCTGGGAGGGCGGCGCCGAGATCCTCGTCAAGATCTACTGCGGCGGCGACCTGCCCGTCGACGAGTTCGGACCGGTCGCGCTGCCCGAGCAGGACGACTTCTGGCGCGTCGCCGACGTCACGTTCGACGCCGGCGGCTGCCACGTCGACGCGATCGATCGCAACGGCCAGGAGCTCACCGACCAGACAGCCGTCCGCGCAGGGCGCTAGGAGCGAAGCAAGGTGATGCAGGCGATCTCTGGAGCGACTCCGAGCCGCGCCGGCGGGCCGGTCGTGCCAAGCCCCGCATGCACGTACAGGCTGCAACGTCCCTGACTGTACAGGCCCAGGCTGTACGGCTCGCCGAGCATCGCGAGGTTGCAACGACGGCTCGCGAACGGTACCGCCAGCTGAGCACCGTGCGTGTGCCCGGAGAGCGTCAGCGTGACGTCCTCGGCCACGGCCCTCGGCCAGACCTTCGGATCGTGCGCCAGGAGCAGCGCCGGTACGCCCTCGGGTCGTGAGGCCAGCGCCGTCTCGAGGTCGTCCCTTCCCTGCCAGGTATCGTCCACGCCGGCGAGCCAGAGGCTCGCTCCCCGGTGGGTGAGCAGCCTTCCCTCGTTCCGCAGCACCTCGACGCCCTGGCTCTCGAGCTCCCCGACGAGTCGCTCCGGATCGCCGAAGTAGTCGTGGTTTCCCATCGCGAAGACCACGCCCTCGCGCGCCCTGAGCCTGCCTAGCGCACGCGTGGCTGCCTCCATGAAGCCGTTTCCCGAGGACAGGAGGTCCCCGGTCACCGCGACGAGATCCGCCTCCAGCTCGTTGACCCGTTCGACCCACTCTTCCAGCCAGGTGGCTGGGGTCAGGCTGCCGACGTGGAGGTCCGATAGCTGGACGATCCGGAAGCCATCGAGCTGCGTGGGCAGGTCCGGGACCCGGACGATCACGTCGCGGACGACGGCGCGCCTCCGCCGGACGTAGACGGCGTAGATCGCCAGGGCCAGGCAGGTCGCCCACACCGCCGGCAGAAGGTTCGGAGGCAGCGCGGCGTCGCCGTGCGCCGCGAGGCTCCATCCGATACCGACGATGCCCGCCACGATGGACAGGGGAGCGAAGACGAACGAGCTCGACCAGTGCACGAAGAACGGGAGATCGAAGACGTGCTTCGCGAGCCGGGAGCGCGGCCTGTCCCCGCGACCCGGGCGAAAGCGCACGAAGAACTGCGCGGTGAAGACGAGGCTCGAGAGTGACGTCCAGAAAAGGGGTCGCGCCAGCCCGAGCCGCCCGAGGACGCCGGCGACGACCACAGCCGGCGGAATCTGGATGAGGACCGTGACTGCGACTGCGATTGCGAGGAAACGGCGGAAGCGACGAGCTCTCAGCTCTTGTCCTGGCACTCGCCCCCCACGCATTCCTGGCCTTCGTTGCAGCCGTTGCCGCACTCCCCGCAGTGGTTGAAGTTGGCGTCGAGGTCGACGCAGGTGAAGTAATCCGGGTCGTCAGGGAACTCCGGGTCGGGGCAGCACGAGTCGAGGGAGTCGGCGTCGGGGGCGTCGGGGTTCTCGCACGGGGCCGCATCCACGGCGATGTCCTCGGGAATCCCGCAGACGCACTGGGCCACCCGGCAGATGTTGCCGATGGTCGGGTCGCAGGCCTTGCCGCACTCGCCGCAGTGGGCAGGGTCGCTGCGGATGTCGTGGCACGAAGCGGCTCCGCCCTCGTCCGCGCAGCAGGTCGAGTCGAGCGTCCCCTCGCACGCCTCCCCCACGTCGCCGCAGACGCACTCGCCGTCGAGGCAGTGGTCGCTCTTCGCGGCCTGAGAGGTCGGAGCGACGCAGGAGCTCGAGCACCCCCCGCAGTTGTCGTCGTCGGTCTGGAGGTCCACGCAGGACGCCGGCTGGCCCGGGCAGCAGGTGCTGGTCTGCCCTCCGTCGCAGGCCGGCCCGTCGCCGCAGATGCACTCTCCGGCGCTGCACGTGCTGGCGAGCTCGCTGTCGCAGGCGTCGCCGCAGCCGCCGCAGTCCGTGAACGAGGAGTTCAGGTTCTTGCACGCGGTTCGCGCGTCGTCGATCGGGCAGCACTGCTCCCCGGTGCCGCTGCAAGTTCGCGGCTCGCACTGCTCGCCTTCTCCTTCCCCTTCTCCTTCGCCGGAGTCGTCGTCGTCATCCTTTCCGGAGGGACAGGCGGCCGTACCGGCACCAGCGGCCAAGAGCAGCGCGAACAGGACGGTGCGAAGGGACAGGTCCATCACGGCAAGGCTCCTTGCAAGGAAAACGAAAAAACCTCGTGGAAGGGAGACTAGCCAAAGGCTCGCGGCGAGGCAAATCCGGGGCGATCTACTTCTTGGCGACGACCCAGACCTTGACCACGGCGGAGACGTCGTTGCCGAGCTTGACGGAGACCTCGTGGACGCCCAGGGAGCGGATCGGCTCCGCGAGCTGTATGCGCTTTCGGTCCAGGCGAATGCCCTCCAGCGCAAGCGCGGCCTCGATCTCCTTGGCAGTGACGGACCCGAAGAGCTTGTCCTCGGCGCCCACGTTCTTCTGGATCGTCACGGACGCGGCTGCCAGGCGCTCGCCCAGAGACTCCGAGTCCTTCCGCGCCTTGGCCTTCTCCGCGGCGATCTGGGTCCTGTCGTGCTCGATCCTGGCGACGTTCTTGGATGTCGCGAGCACGGCCAGATCCTGCGGGATGAGGTAGTTGCGGGCAAAGCCGGGCTTGACCCGAACGATCTCCCCGGTCTTGCCCACGTTCGGGACGTCCTCGCGAAGGATCACTTGAACGGCTGTCATGGTCCGATCCTCCTAGCTGACGCTGAACGGCATCAGCGCGATGTTGCGCGCCTGCTTGATGGCCCTGACGACCGCGCGCTGGTGCTTCGCGCAGTTCCCCGAGATGCGGCGCGGCACGAGCTTGCCCCGATCGGTGATGAACGCGCGCAGCCCCGTGATGTCCTTGAAGTCGACCTTGACGTCCTTGTCGGCGCAGTACCGGCACAGGCGCCGGCGCGACACGCGCCGCGACCCGGCCTCACGACCGCCTTCCTTTCCGCCTCGACCTTCGTCCTCGTAGTCGCGATCCTGGTCCATCTCACGTCTCCTCGCCTTCGGCGACCTTCGTCGGCTCGACCGCTTCCTCGCCGACGATCGTGGGCTTGCCGCTCACGTAGTCGTCCGCGTCCCTGTAGGTGATCTTCGCTTCGTCCGGAACGGGCTCCTCGACCTCGGGCTCGACCCTCGCGAACTTGATCTGCTCGGGGCTCACGGTCCGACTCTCCGGGTCGACGTCCTTCTCCATGAGCACGGTGATGTGCTTGATGACCGGGTCCATCATCCGGAGGTTGCGCTCGAGCTCGGCGACGAGGTCGTTGAAGCCCAGGTAGCGCAAGAGGATGTAGATGCCCTTGGTCTGCTTCGCGATCGAGTACTCCAGCCGCCGGCGGCCCCAGTTGTCGACCTTGAGGAGCCGCCCTCGGTGCTTCTCGATCACCTCGGTCACGCGTGCCGCCACCTTGTCGGCGCCGTCCGCGTCGATATCGGGCCGGAGGATGTAGATCGTCTCGTACTCCCTCGGCCTGTCTCTCCCGTTCGTTCCCATGTTCTCTCCTTCTGGCCTTCGGCCCCGAAGCGTCGTCCGGAGCAAGGAGGTCTCAGGCGTCCTCCTCGGGCGCCTCTTTCGTGTTGAACTCGTTCATCGTCCGCTGCACGCCCTTCGTCACGATGCAGGCCACTGCTCGAGTGGCCCGCTCGACGACGGCTTCGAGCTCCCTGGTTTCCATCTCGTCGAAGTCCGAGAGCACGTAGTCCTCGGCGGAGCCGTGCGCGGGTCGTCCTATTCCAAGCCTCACTCTCATGTAGTCGCTGGAGCCGAGCTGCTCGGTCACGCTCTTCAGGCCCTTGTGGCCTCCAGTGCCGCCGCCGAGCTTGACCCGGACGGCCTTGAAGGGCAGGTCCAGATCGTCGTGAACGACGACGATGTCTCCGACGGGGACCTGGAAGAAAGCCGCTGCTCGCTGCACCGACCTTCCCGACAGGTTCATGAACGTCAGGGGCCTGAGGACCACGACCTCGCATCCCTCGAGCGTGCCCTTGGCGATCTCGCCCGAGAACTTCTCCCGGAACGCGGGCGCGCCCGGCAGGCTCTGCCGGATCCGCTCCGCCACCATGAAGCCCACGTTGTGGCGGTTCCATGCGTACTCGGCGCCGGGGTTGCCGAGGCCCACGAGGAGGAGCAAGGGCCGAACCTACTTCTTCTCCCGCTTGCCTCCCTTCTCTTCCTTCTTTTCCTTCTCTGCGGCGGGTGCCGGAGCGGCGCCAGGCGCCGCCTTGACTCCCGGAGCGGCCGGCGCCGCACCGGCGGCAGGCGCACCCTCGCCGGGCGCGGCACCCTCGACAGGCACGCCCTCGGCGGGCACGGCCGCGGCCTCCTCGACCACGGGCTCCTTCTCGGGCGCCGTGACCGAGACGATGGTCTGGTTCTGGGCGAGCGCGATCGTCACGCCCTCTGGCAGGCCCTGAACCTTCGCGGCCGTCAGCCCATCGCCCATCTCCAGCTCGTTGACGTCGATCGAGACCTGGACCGGGATGCGGTCGGGCCTGCACCGAACCGGGAGGCGCCGGTAGACGACGTTCAGGACGCCGCCTTTCACCACGCCGGCTGGGCGGCCCACCGTGACGAGCGGGACCTCGACCGTGATCTCCTCGTCCAGCTTCACCTGGATGAAGTCCGCGTGAAGGAGCTGCCGCCCGATCGGGTGGCGCTGGTAGTCACGCACCATGACGAGGAGCTCACTCGCGCCGTCGATCGCCATCTTGATCACGGTGTTGCGGCCGTACTCGCCCCGGAGGATCCGGACGAGCTCGACGGGCGCGATCGACAGCGCCGTCGATGTCATCCCGCCGCCGTAGCAGACCGCGGGGATCTGGCCGGCCATCCTGAGCCTGCGCGCCGCACCCTTGCCTTCCGCCTTCCGAACCGTCGCACTGAGCTGAGCGAACTCCATCACGTCACCTATACGAAGAGCGAGCTCACCGAGTCGCTGTTGTGGATACGCTTGATTGCCTCCGCGAGAACGCGGGCAACCGACAGGACCTTGATCTTCTTGCACTGCCTGGCTTCGTCGCGCAGCCCGATCGTGTTCGTGACCACGACCTCCTCGATCGGCGAGGCCGTGATCCGCTTGACCGCCTCGCCGGAAAGGACGGGGTGGGTCGCGCAGGCGTAGATGTGCTTCGCGCCCGCCTTCTGGAGCGCATCGGCGGCGTTGCAGAGCGTCCCGGCCGTGTCGATCATGTCGTCGAGGACGATGCAGCTCTTGCCCTCCACCTCGCCGACGATGTGCATGACCTCGGAGACGTTGGCTCGCTCGCGCCGCTTGTCGACGATCGCGATCGAGCCTTCCAGGCGCTTGGCGTAGGCCCGGGCCCGCTCCACGCCGCCCGCGTCCGGGGAGACGACGACCGTGTCGTTGCCCGGGAAGCGGGTGCGCAGGTAGTCGAGGAAGACCGGAAGCGCGAACAGGTGGTCGAACGGGATGTTGAAGAAGCCCTGGATCTGCCCGGCGTGAAGGTCCATCGAGACGATCCGGTCGATCCCCGCGGCGCTGAGGAGGTCCGCGCAGAGCTTCGCGGTGATCGGCGTACGCGGCGCGACCTTGCGGTCCTGCCGGGCGTAGCCGTAGTAGGGCAGGACCGCCGTGATGCTCGCGGCGCTGGCCCGCTTGAGCGCATCGGCCATCACCAGGAGCTCCATGATGTTGTCGTTCACGGGCGCGCAGGTCGGCTGGACGATATACGTGTCCACCCCCCGCACGTTCTCGCCGATCTCGATCCAGATCTCGCTGTCCGCGAAGCGAGCGATCCGCGCCCGTCCCAGCGGAATCTCCATGCACGAGCAGATCTCGTCGGCTAGAGGACGGTTCGCGTTCCCCGAGAAGATGCAGACGGACTTGAACATCGATCGCGACCTCCAGCCCGCGAGGATCCGGGAAACTCCTGAATCACCGCGAGCTTGCCGAAAGATCCCGTTTCCGCGGAGGAGCGGCTAGCTACCACGCCCCCCGCCCGAAGTCAACGCGGCCCCGGCCCGCGACTCGCCAGCGCCGCGCCGAGATCCAGGAGGACGTCCTCGCTGCCCGGGGGGCCCCAGATCTGTACTGAGCGCGGAAGCCCGCCCGGGAATCGGCCGAAGGGTACGGCGAGGGCGGTGGCGTCGGCGATGTTCCCGGGCATGCAGCATGCCGGAAGGATCGGGTGGCCTGTCGCCTTGCCATGAGGGGGCGCCGGATAGCAGGTGGTCGGCGCGACCACCACGAATCCACGGTCCCAGAGGGCGCCGACGTCCGCCCGGAAGTGAGCGACGTCACGCTCCGCGGCGTGCCGGTCTCGCCAGAAGAGGACCCGGCCGAGCGCGCAGAGGAGCAGCACCTTCGCCGTGTGGGGGTGAAGCCGCTTGTCGCCGAGCCGGCCGCGGAGCGCGAGCGCGGAGAGCACGGCCACCAGGCCCTCGGCCAGCCCGAGCGTGTCCGACTCGACGAAGTCCTCGAAGTGCGCCGCATACATGGCGAGCGCCAGGCGGAACGCGCGCCCGACGGTCGGAAGTCCTTCGTCGCGGCGGACCTCTCCGAACGCAGCGGCCGCCGCAGGACCGACGTCGTCGGCGAAGGAGGGCCACTGTCCGCACAGCTTGCCGCGCGGGGCCCACAGGACCGCGCCCCGAAGCGCGAACGATCGAGCGGCGCCCGTCCGAAGGCGAGGCGCTGCGACCCCGAGGACGGAGCGCATCGTGAAGACATCTCGCGCGAGCGGTCCCTGCCCGTTCATGTAGAAGACGGAAGGCGGAGGGTTCGGGAACGAGCCCCGGACCGGCCAGGTCTCGGTGGACAGACGCATCCCGAAGACGCCGCAGAACGCCGCGGGAATGCGGATGCTCCCGCCGAAGTCGCTGCCCCACTCGAAGGTCGACATCCCGTCGGCCACGGCTGCCGCCGCGCCGCCCGAGCTCCCGCCCGCGGTGCGACCGAGGTCGGCCGGGTTGGCCGTGACCCCGCCGACCCAGCTCGCGCTCTCGGGCGCGAGCCCCATGTCCGACAGGTTCGTCTTCCCGAGGAGAACCGCCCCCGCGTCCGCGAAGACCTCGTGCACCGGCGAGCTCGCGGTGGGGAGTCGGTCGCGATACCGGTACGATCCCCCGCTCGTCGGAATGCCGGCCGTGTCCCACATGTCCTTGAGCGAATAGGGGACTCCGTGAAGCACCGAGCCGGGCGGCTCGGAGCGCCGCGCGGCGTGCTCGGCCAGCGCCTCCTCGAGGCGCGTTCGGACGAAGGCGCGGATCATCGGATCACGCGCGCGGACACGGGCGGCCGCCTCGGGGACGGTGGGCCAGCGGACCTCGGCGCTCACGGCGGGGACATTAGCACCGTGCGAGCCTTCTCGAGACCCCACCCGTAGAGCCGGTGCGGCTCCTTGGTTGCCCCCGGCGCAGCCGATGCGCCGCCACCCTCGCGTTGGACAGGGGCGGGGCTGGCAGCGGCGTTGCACGGGACGCCTCCTCATGCGCGCCACGAACCTCGCGATGCTCGTCGTCCTCTCGACTCTCGGGTGCCTTCAGATCGGCTGCGGTGGCGAAGGAGCGGAATGCGGTCCAGGCACCGTCGAGGAGGACGGGACCTGCGTGGTAGCGGACGGGGACGTGGACGACTCCGCCGACGACGATGCGAATCTCCCCGACGACGATGGCGCCGGCGACGATCTCGACGGCAGCGACGACGCCGCCCAGCCCGAGGGGATGGACATGGACGGCGACGGAGACATCGATCACGAGGGCACCGACATGGACGGCGATGACGTCGGCGACCCCGCCGGCGACCCGGCCGGCGGCGATGACCCCGGCGGCGACGCCGACGGCAACGACAACGGTGGAATGCCAGGTCTCGGCGAGGCGCAGGCGTGCGACGCGCCCGAGGCGTGCGCCGAGCTCTCGAGGCAGGTCTTCGACGCGGTCAGCGCGGCGCGAGCCGCGGCCGGCGCCTGCGGAGGCGCGGCCCTCGCGTGGTGTGACGGCTGCGCGGCGAGCGCGGCCGGGCACTCGGCCGCCATGTCCGCCGCCAACGGCATGACCAGCGGCGACGGGACGCTGGGCGCAAGGCTGGATGCACAGAGCGTGGGCTGGAGCGCCGTCGGCGAGGTCTACGGCAGGGCTCGCGGCACGCCGGCGGAGCTGGTCGAGAACTGGATGGCGGCGTCGGCCGGCGAGTACCTGCGGTCCTGCGAGTACTCCATGGCGGGCGTCGGCGCGGCCCCGTCGACGACCGCGGGAGCGGCCGCGTGGGTCACCGTGACGCTGATCAGTCCCTGATCACTCGTCACGCTCGATCCCGGCGAGCACCAGACCCCGCCCGGGAAGGTCGTAGACGTGGACGTCGACGGGACGCAGGTCCTCTGCCTCCCCGGCCATTCGTGCGGAGATCGACAGGACCTGGTACTCGCCTCCGCCCGGCGGCACGGTCACGCAAACGAGGCCCTGGTCGTCCGAGTGCAGCGCGAGGTCGCGGGACGCCGTTCGTGCCCGGTGAGCGATGGGTCGGACAGAGGAGCGCGCCAGGCCGGCCCTCGTCGCGAGGTCGTCGAAGCAGACGTCACGGCCCTGGACGCGGAAGCTCGCGACTGGCGTCCAGTGCAGGAGGTAACGCCGAAGGAGCTTGACCCGGCGGCCGATGATCGTGCGCGCGAGGAGGCGCTCGTCGTCGGGATTGCTGAACCTGGCCTCCCTCACGATCGCGCGGATGTGGGCCGGGCCGATCGCGGCGAGCTTGCGGGCCGCCCAGTGGGCGTCCTGCTCGTCCATGCGGCTCATGGCCGGGTTCGGGTAGCTCGGTCTCCAGGCGTCGGGCTCGAAGTGCTGGACGTCATAGAGCCCGAACAGCCGGTGCTCGTCGTTCCTGCCCTCCCACGGCCGGCGGATCGCTCCGAGCGTGAGGATGTTCTCCGCCATCTGGGGAATGTCGAAGTAGTGCGAGTGGCCGAGCTTGCGCGCGACCTGGCGCGGCTCGAAGACGCTCCCGAACGAGTCGCCCCAGTCGAGCCAGTGATGCTCGACGTAGCCGAGGTCGCGGCCGGTCTCGCGCCAGATGTCGAGGGTGTTCTGCTCGCGGCAGTCGAAGTGGCTCGTCAGCGCCGCGAGCACGTAGCTCGCCCGGACCTCGCGCCTGTCCTCGTGGGGGATGACGTCGTTCGGGTCCTCGTCGAGCGTGCCGAGGTACGTGAAGGGGCCGAGCGGCCGGCCCGGAAGGAACTCGCTCGTGGATGCCCGGATCGTCCTGCCGGGTCCCCGAGCCGCGAGCGCGACGACGTTCTCGATGTCGCGAGTGGAGAAGGGGCGCTCGTTCCCCCGCTCGTCCTCCGAGGTGGCGTCGGGCGCGATCTGCAGGATCGCGGGGTCGAAGTAGACGACGCGGTTGCACGAAGCGTGATAGCCGGCGGCGTAGTACAGCCGCGAGCCGATGAGGTCGGCGCCGGTCGGTCGCTCCGGCTGGTCGACGCCGTCGACCTTGAGCACGTACTTTCGCCCATCCTGCGCCTTGAAGATGAAGCCGGGGTTGACGCCGTTGGGCTTCCCGCTCTTGATCGTCCACGGCCCCGACGTGTCGAGCGGCTCGCCGCAGAACCCGCGGGCAGCCTCTTCGGGCGTCAGCGAGCGGTTCGTGTACCAGCTCGAGTCCGGCACCTCGTCGAGCGCGGTCACGTTGGTCGCCGGCCGGCCGAGCGGGATCCAGAAGGCGTTCGTGAGCGGAAGGAACACGAGCTTGTCGGCCCCGTCCCAGACCATCGGCGAGACGTACTCCTGGGGCATCGGTCCCCAGGGACGCATGTCCGGGTCGTGAGTCATCGGCGCGCGCAGCGGAAAACGGCGCTGGTGCGTCGCGCACGCCGAAAGCGCGACCAGAACGCCGAGAAGGACCGCCCGCCGCCCCGAGCTCACCATCACCGCCAGCTACTGTACACGAGTTCGCCGCCCGGGCGCTGTACTCAGGGAATGACGAGGCTGACGAGCCTGGGCCAGTAGCTCTCGGGGCTCGCGCGGCGGCGCTCCTCCCAGTCGGGGGAGGTCGTCGCGACGTCGTAGCTCACGACGATCTCGCCGGGGCGCAGTGGGTCCTGTAGCTCCGGGTGCACGGCCGGTCCGGCGCAGAATGCCTCGTCGTCGTCGGCGGGCAGATCGCACTCCGCGATCCACCCGAGCGAGGTCCACGGTCCCTCGGGCGCCGGAGCGACGTGCCCCTCGATTCGCGATCCGAACCCGACCGCGTAGAGGTGGAGGAAGCGTCCATCGGCGATCCGTGTCACGGCCGAGCGCCAGGGACCCGCGTCGAACAGCGGCGGCGCCTCGTCCACCGTGGTCCCGTCCCACCCTTCGCCTTCGGCCACCCAGCCGTCGTCGGTCCAGAGCTCGGCGCGGAGCGCTCCGTCGAGGCGCGCGAGGACGCAGTCTTCGGTCAAGAAGTCGATCGGCGGCGGGCAGCCGTACAGGTAGGCGCTCTCGCCGACCGCCACGACCGCGTCGCCGAGATCGACCTCGGGCGGCCAGCGGATCGCGCCCTCGTCCGGCAGCCACACTCGCTTCTCGGTCTCGGACCACACTCCGAGGCCGGTGCCCAGCTCGCGCAAGCCGAAGGGCGCTCCCTCTTCCCATACGAAGTTGCGGAATGCGACACGGGTTGGCGCGCCCGGGAGGCGGAAGGCGCCGGTCACGGACGGCAGGAGCTCCGGTGGCGCATCGCCCAGGACGCGGACCGCGCTGACCGGGCCGGGCTCGAGGAAGTCCGGAGTCGCGGGGCACGTGCCGAAGGGAGCCGTCTCGTCGAGGCGCACCGCCGCGTACGCGACCCGCTCGCCGCTCGCGGTCTCGAGCTCGGGCAGCAGCCAGACACATCCGTCGTCGGTGGGCACGGGAACTGGAGCGCCCGAAAGGCGTGCGATCGAGTCCGATCCGGCGAACGGCAAGCAGGCCTGTCCGGCAGCGACCGCCTCGTACCGTCGGGTCCCTGCGGGGCATCGCCACTGGAGCAACTCCTCGTCGCACTCGGCCGCGACCATCGCGGCTGCGCCGCACGCCACCTCGGCCGGTCTCACGCACGTCGGCTGCGCACCCGACGCGTCGGGTGCGCACGGCGATTCTCCTGGCTCGCCCGGCTCGGACAGAGCATGCGAGAGCCAGCAACCGGTGAGAGGAATCGGCAGGAGAAAGAACGCCCTTCGCATGGTCGCCATCGTAGCAAGCACCATTCCCGCAGGAAGGGCGGCGTTCTTCGGTCGCTCCGTCACCCGCGCGCCACAGGGAGCTCGGAGATCTTCACGTTCAGAATCTGACGCGCGACCTCGATGTCCTTCGCCGGCGAAGCAAGGTCTTGGCCGCGATCGGCAGCACCGGCCACGCGGTCGCGGCGAGCCCTCCCGGAGCTCTGCAGCCGCAGCCGCCTCCTCCGACCGCGGGGCCCAGCTCGCCCGAGTCGGGTCCGGCGTCACCATCCGTCGACCGCGTGGCCCTGATGCGAACGCCGCGTGCCTCCCAGCCGTCGCCCGCGTTCGCGAGCTGCAAGTGGTAGACGCCCGCGGGGAAGGGTCCGGCGATCGATCCCGAGCCGGGCCGACCGGGAGCGTCGGAGAAGGTGACCGGAGCCTCGAGGAGCGCGTCGTGGCCGCCCACCGGCTCCCAGGTCCACTCGATTGCCTCTGTCCCGGGCTTGACCAGCAGCCAGACATCGGGCTCGCGGTCCTCGCCGGGGACGCCCGAAGGGCCCGTCACGATGGGCGCGGACTCGTCGATCTGCACCTGGATCTCCGAAGCGTCCGCCTCGAGCTCGACCCGGAGCTGCACGGCTGCGGGGATCAGAGGATCGAGGGCGAACCGATCGGTTCCCCAGACGTAGAGGGCACTCCTCGCCTCGTCGAGCTCGACCGTCTGGACGCGGGCGTTGCAGCCGTCGAGCCCTCTGGTCTCGAGGACGCTCGCCGCCAGGTCGGCCGCGGCTCCGCCGATCGACACGCGAAGCTCGTCCACCACGAGCGTCCGCGCCGAGTCGAACGTGTCCCAGGAGCCCAGGCTCGCGACGACCGTGAAGACCGAGGCGTCCATCGCCGCGCGGTCGTCGTCGGCGAGACCATCGCGGATCTCCCAGAGCGCCGACGACCAGATCCGCGAATCGTCGTGGGACTCGCCCGTGAGGTCGCGCGGGCATGCTCGGTCCTCTTCGAGAGAACGCGCCGGTCCGGCGAAGGCTGGCGCAGCGTACTCGGCGATCTCGGGATCGCCGGAGATCGCCGCGGCGAAGTAGTCGGCGAAGCCTTCGTCCATCGCGTACTGGCTCAGATCCATCCCGCTCGAGTCCGGCACGGTCCAGCCGATGTCGCTGACCGCGTGGATCACGGCGTGCGTGAGCTCGTGGGAGACGACGTCTCCGTCATAGGACAGATCGAGCGCGGTCCCCTGGCCGAAGACCAGCATCTCGGTCGGCGCGTCGGTCCCCCACGTGCCCTCGGGCGTGTAGAAGGCGAAGTCGAGAGGCACGAGCTCGGGGGGTTCTGGATGATCGGGGCCGTCGCACCACACGGCCGGATCGCCGAGGTCGGACAGACGAACGTTCGCGAGAAGCTGCATCGGTCGCGTCGAGAGCGTGAAGGACGGATCGCCGCTGAAGGCGCGGAACGCGTCGAGGGCGCGCGCGGCGTGGTGATAGATCTGCACCTCCGCCGCGGGATCGTCCGGGCTCGCGTCGTCCCCGGGCCTGTCGTAGGCGAGGAAGTCGCCGGCCCCATCGGCCAGCGCGGTCGCGACGGGATCGCACCCGTGGATCCAGCCTCCCTCCACCTGCCTGCAGCGCCCCAGATCGACGCAACCGCGCGCGAACAGGTCGGGCCCGTCGAGCTGCGGAGCGCCCCGGGGCAGCGAATCGAGGAGCACCACTTCCGGATCGGGAGTCGCCACCGGGTTCTCCCGGAAGACCCGGGCCAGGCGGTCGAAGCGGACCTCGTCGTCCACCGAGAGGATCGCGCCGCTCTTCGCGTCGACGACGAGCTCGAGCGTCCGGTTCGTGCCCTGGTCGTGGGCGAACCGCAACCAGTAGGCGAGGCGCGGCGCTCGGGAAGGCGGGGCGAAGACGATCGGCTCCGGCCCTCGGGCGATCCTCGCCGCCCGGGGGAGCGCTGGATTCTCGGCGAGAAGGCTCACGATCTCGTCGGCCCCGAGGAGATGACCCGGCTCGAGCGCCCCGGCAAGCGGCGGTACGTCGCCGTGCGTCCAGCGCACCCGCCCCCGCTCGTCGAGCCGCAGCGTGATGGGGCGAGCGAGGACCTCGTGGCCGGCGTGCCACGGGTGGAGCTCTACCGCGGCGCCGTCCCGCAAGCGCCGAACGAGCGGCCCGCGCGACGGCTCGGACGCCGCCACTGCGGACGAGAGCCACCCTGCCAGTGTCAGGGCCGACGCGAGCAGGAGCCTCACGGGATCGAGAGTAACGCAGAGTAACGCGTCAGGGGTTGATCGGCGCTCCGGGTTGCCGCACGCTAGGGATATGCCCGCAGGGAAAGGCAACGGCAAGACGCTGGACCTGACGCCGCGAATCCTCGAGCGAATCCGCAAGGACATGAACGCGGGCTTCAGCCGCCTGGACAAGAGGCTGGCGACCGTCGAGAGCAATCTGACCGAGGTGAAGCGACTCCTCGGAGGCGTCGTCGCGGACATGATCCGGATCCATCAGGGTCGCATCGAGGAGCACGAGGAGCGGATCCGAAAGCTCGAAGCCAGGCAGTGACGGCTCGCGCGGGGAGGCGGGCCGTGGTGTAGGATGAGCCGCGAATGTCCAAGGAAACGCCCGGTCCGCCGCGCGGAGGGGCAGTCGATCCCACCATCAAGGCCGGGGGAGCCCAGGGGCGCAGGTCGCGCGGGCACCTCCTCGTCACCGGGCCGCAGATCTTCGCGGTGTACGACCTGCCCGAGCGAGGCACGATCCGAATCGGGCGCGGGGAGACGGCCGACGTCCGCATCGACGACCCTCTGATCTCGCGCGAGCACGCAGCGCTGCACGTCGCGGACGGGATCGAGCTCGAAGACCTCGGCAGCGCCAACGGAACCCGACTCGGGGATCGGGCGCTCGAGCCCCACGAACGTGTCGAGCTGAGACCGGGCGAGGCCGTCGGCGTGGGCTCGGCGCTCCTGATCGTCGAGCGAGCGAGCATCGGCTCGCGACCGCGCAGATTCTGGACGCATGGCTACTTCGAGAGCCGGCTCGAGGAGGAGTGCGCCCGCGCCCAGCGCGAGGGCGCGACCTTCGCGATAGCCAGGATCCGCGCCGCCGCGACGCCTGCGATTCGGGACGCGATCGCCGCGGGCTTCCGCGCCACCGACGTGCTGGCGGAGTACGCGCCGGGCGACTTCGAGGTCCTCCTCGTCTCGACGGAGCTCGAGAGCGCCCTGGCAATCACGCGGCAGGTCTCGTCGCTCCTCCAGCGCTCCGGTGCCCCGCACAGGTCGAGCGTGGTCGCCTACCCGCGTGACGGCAGGACGCCCGAGGCGCTCGTGGCCGCCGCCTCCGAGGGAGTGCGCGAGCCCCAGCCGGCCGGGGGCGGCACGCCGCCGATCGTCGAGGACGAGGCGATGAGGCGGCTGTACTCGGTCGTGTCGCGGATCGCGCTCGGGACCATCAACGTCCTCATCCTCGGCGAGACCGGCGTCGGCAAGGAGATCGTGGCCGAGGCGGTCCACGGGGCGTCGCCCCGCAGGGACGGGTCGTTCGTCCGCCTCAACTGCGCCGCGCTGACGGAGAGCCTCGCGGAGAGCGAGCTGTTCGGTCACGAGAAAGGAGCCTTCACCGGTGCCGTCAAGGCGAAGCCCGGCCTGCTGGTGGCCGCCGACGGTGGGACGCTGTTCCTCGACGAGGTCGGCGAGCTCACGCCCGCGCTCCAGGCCAAGCTCCTGCGCGCGATCGAGACGCGGCAGGTCCTCGCCGTGGGCGCGACCGAGCCGCGCGCGGTCGACGTCCGCTTCGTGGCGGCCACGAACCGGGACCTCGAGGCCGAGGTGGCGAGGTCCGCGTTCCGTCAGGACCTGTACTACCGCCTCCCCGGCTTCGTGCTGCAAGTGCCGCCGCTCCGCGAGCGGCCTTCCGAGATCGAGCTCTTCGCTCGGGCGTTCGCGCGGGAAGCGGCCGCGCGAATCGGCCAGGGCGAGCCGGCGATCTCCGAGGAGGCCCGCGCCATGTTCGCGCGCTACTCCTGGCCCGGCAACATCCGCGAGCTCCGCAACGTGGTGGAGCGGGCGGTCCTGCTCGCCGCGGGCGGTCAGATCACGCCCGAGCACCTCCCGCTCGAGAAGATGGGCGCGCCTGTCGGCATGCGGCCGGTCACCATTCCGCCCGCGTCCGACGACCCGGAGCGAGACCGGGTCCTCGCCGTCCTCGCGCGCTGCGCCGGAAACCAGACGCGCGCGGCCAAGGAGCTCGGGATCTCCCGAGGCACGCTGGTCGCCCGGCTCGAGAAGTACGGCGTCGCCCGCCCGAGGAAGTAGCGGGCGCCAGCGCGCACGCTGGGCGGCGAATCACCTACCGCTCGTCCGAGCGGATCGCCCTCGCACCTGTCCAGGCGGCGAACGGCGCCCCATCACGCCGCGGTCATGAGGTCTTCGGTTCCGGGGACGATCCGCAGGACGAACGACCGTTGATCCGCGTCCACAGCGACCTGGCCCGCGGGTCTCGGCGCGCGGGAGCCGAGCTCGCGGAGCGACAGGGCCTCCATGACCTCGGCGAGGACGGCCTCGTGTCCGGTGAGGACGTTTCGGAGGAGGCGCCGCTCGCCCTCGATGACGGCCAGCGCGTCGTCGAAGCGACCGCGCCTGATGGCGCACAGGGCGCGAGAGCGCGCGAAGAGCGCGGCGGACAGCGGGATGGCTCCCGGCTCGATCGGTGGGCCCAGGAGGCCTCGGCCTCATCGACCTCTCCCCGGCAGAGCAGAGCGAAGGCGAAGTTTGCGCGGACGTGGCCGGCGAACGTCGCCGCCGGCGGCCGGATTCCCGATCGAGCGTGTACCTCCAAGGCCGCGCGGCCGAGCGCCACCGCGTCGTCGAGCTCGCCCTTCCGGAGAGCCACGACCGAGAGGTTCTGCAGCCCGAGCGCCGTCCACCGCCCTGGGAGGCGGCGGACCACGATCGATCTGAACCCTTCCTCGGCGCGGTCCAGCTCGCCGAGCGACAACGCCTCCACGCCGTCGTTGTTCCGCCGCGTGCCCGCGGTGAGGTACGCGCGCAACGCGATCGCCTCGAAGACGAGGACGGCTCCCGCGGCGAGGGCCACGACCTGGTGCGAGGCGCCCCGCTCCATCAGCGCGATCGACGCGGCGACGAACGGGGCGGCGACCGCGAAGACGACCCCCCTGCGGCCGATGGTCTTGATCTTCGCGCCTCCGAGGACGCGGGTCGCGGAGGCCTTCTCGAGCGTCTTCCTCACGGCTTCACCGGTAGCTGGCCGAAGAGCCGGTCGAGGGGAATCTTCCCGGAGACGGAGACCGAAGACCTCGAATGAAGCACGCTGGACGGAGGACTCTCGGCCGTTACAGACTCTTCATTCGATGCTCGCCCCCTTGGACCTCGTCGCCGATCGTTTCGAGATCGAGGCCGAGGTCGGCGTTGGAGGGATGGGCAGGATCTACCGGGCCCGCGATCGGCGGTCGGGTTGCACGGTCGCGCTCAAGGTCCTGCACGACAACGACGATCCCCACAGGTTCGAGCGCGAGGTCCGTGCGCTGGCCGAGCTCGACCATCCCGCCGTCGTACGGTACGTCGGGCACGGGACGACCGAGGCCGGCCGGCTGTTTCTGGCCATGGAGTGGCTCGAGGGCGAGGACCTGTCCGCGCGCCTCGGGCGAGGCTGCCTCGACGTCGCCGAGACGATCACGCTCGGGTCGACGATCGCCGGCGCGCTCGGGGCGGCGCACGCGCGCGGGATCGTGCACCGCGACATCAAGCCCCCGAACCTCTTCCTGGCCGGCGGCCGGGTCGACGACGCCCGCATCGTCGACTTCGGGATCGCCCGCGGCCCCTGGAGCGGCCGGCAGGTCACGATGACGGGGGCCGTCGTGGGGACGCCCGCGTACATGTCGCCGGAGCAGGCCCGCGGAGAGAGGCAGATCGGCCCCGAGGCGGACATCTTCTCGCTGGGCTGCGTCCTTTTCGAGTGCCTGACCGGCCGGCAGGCCTTCACGGGCGAGCAGGCCATGGCGATCCTCGTCAAGGTCCTCCTCGAGGATCCGCCGCATGTCGCCGAGCTCCGGCCGGACGTGCCGCGAGAGCTGGACGAGCTCGTCGCCCGGATGCTGTCGAAGTCCCCGGCGGCGCGACCAGGCGACGGTTCGGACCTCTTCGCGGGGCTCGCGCAGATCCGACCCTCGGCCGCTCCGCCTGCCCCACCCCGACCGGCGCCCGCCGCTGCAATCACGCCTCGCGAGCAGCGGTTGATCTCGGTCGTCCTGGCGAGGTACGAGGGCGCCCAGGAGGACGCCGCCGCGACGGTCCGCCTCGGGCGGGCATCGAGCGACGCCGATCCGTTGGCGGGCGTCCGGCGACTGGTCGCAGCGCACGGAGGGAGGCTCGACAGTCTCGCAGACGGCTCGCTGGTGGCCTCGCTCTTCGGAACGGGCACGGCCACCGACCAGGCTGCAGCGGCCGCGCGGATGGCGCTCGCGCTGACGAGGCTGCTCTTCGACTGGCGGCTCGCGCTCGCGACCGGCAGAGGGGACGTCTCGGGCCGCCTTCCCGTGGGCGATGCCGTGGAGCGAGCGGCCGAGCTCCTCTCGACCCCGTCGCCCGAGGGCACCTTCAGGATCGACGCGCTCACGGCGGGCCTCCTCGGCTCGCAGTTCGACGTCGGCGCCGACGACCGCGGGCTCGTCCTCTGGGGCGAGCGCGAGCGCGCGACCGAGCACAGCGCGCGGACGCTCCTCGGAAAGCCCACTCCGTGCGTCGGCCGCGAGCGCGAGATCGCCGCGCTCGCGTCGACCTTCGAGGAGTGCGTGTCCGAGCCGGTCGCGCGCGCGGTCATCCTGAGCGGAGTGGCCGGGACGGGCAAGTCGCGGCTCAGGTGGGAGTTCGCGCGGGGGCTGAAGGGCCGCGCCGACGTGATCGTGGCGCGGGGTGATTCGGTCCGCGCCGGCGCTCCGCTCTTGATCGTCGCGGGGTTGGTGCGGCGAGCCAGCGGTGTCAGGGACGGCGAGCCCCTCGCGGTCCGCCGCGCCCGGGTGAGCGCGCGCGTCGGGCGCCACGTCCCCGCCGCGGAGGTGGGCCGGGTCTCGGAGTTCCTGGCGGAGCTCATCGCGGCTCCGAGCGACGAGGAGCTCGGTCCGGCGCTGGTCGCCGCGCGCCGCGACCCGATCCTGATGGGCGACCACATGCGGCGCGCGTTCGAGGACTGGCTCGACGCGGAGACGGCGGCTCACCCGCTCGTCCTGGTCCTCGAGGACGTGCAGTGGGCCGATCGGCCCAGCATCGAGATCATCGACGGCGCGCTGCGCCTCCTCGAGGACCGGCCGCTCCTCGTCCTCGCCGTGGGAAGGCCGGAGCTTCACGAGAGGTTCCCCGCGCTCTGGACCGAGCGGGACGCACAGCAGCTCCGGCTCGGCGCGCTGACTCGGAGCGCAGGCGAACGGCTCGTCAGGAGCGCGCTCGGCGACACGGTGACCGAGGATCGCGCCAGGCAGATCTCGCAGAAAGCGGCCGGGAACGCCTTCTTCCTCGAGGAGCTCATCCGGGCGGAGGCCGCGGGCGCCGGCGAGTCCACTCCCCAGACTGTGCTGGCCACGCTCCAGACCCGCCTCGAGGCGCTGCCCGCGGAGGGCAGGAGGGTCCTGCGGGCGGCCAGCGTCTTCGGTCGGATCTTCTGGAGAGGTGGAGTGCGGGCACTGCTCGGCGGCCCCGGTTCGCGGGATGAGCTCGACACCCACCTCGACGAGCTCGCCCTGCGCGAGGTCATCTCGAGGCGCGCCGACGCGCGGTTCGCGGGCGAGGACGAGTACTCGTTCCGTCACGACCTGGTCCGCGAGGCCGCCTACGCGATGGTGGCCGAGGCCGACCGCGCGCCGGCGCACCGGCTCGCTGCAGGATGGCTCGAGCAGGCCGGCGAGACCGACGCCTCGCTCCTGGCCGAGCACTTCGAGCGGGGCGGACTGCCGGAGCGCGCATGGTCCGGCATCCTCGACGCGGCGCGCCACGCGCTCGAGGGAAACGACTTCGCGGCCGTCCTCGCGTGGGTGGAGCGGCTCTCGCGGTCCGGCGCGAGCGGGGTGCTCCTCGGTCGCGCCCGCCTCATCGAGGCGGAGGCGTGCCGCTGGCTGGGGAAGAACGCCGAGGCGCTCCTGGCGGCGCGCGCGGCGGGCGAGCTCCTGGATCCCGTCTGCTCCGAGTGGATGGACGCCGCCGGCGAGGTGGCTCGCGCGGCTGCCCGCGTTGGCGACGCCGAGATTCTCTCCACGGCCACGGCGGGGGTCCTTGCCCGCTGGCCCTCGCTTCGCCCCGACGGGCGGACGCTCGTCGGTGTCGCGAACGTCGCGCTTGCTCTCACCACCGTCGGCAGGTACCGGGAGGCGGACGAGCTCCTCGAGCTCGTCGTCGACGTGGAGCCCGACCTCCTGCGCTCGGACCCCGCGGCCTTCGCTCGCCTCGCCGACGCGCGAGCCTACCGGCGGCTCGTGGCGGGCGAGATCGAGGAGTACCTCGCCGCGTCGGAGAGCGCCTTCGCGCACTACGAGGCGGCGGGCGATCTTCGCAACGGCGCGAACGAGAGGGTGAGCTCGGGGTTCGCGCTCCTGGTGCTCGGCCAGCACGAGCGGGCGATCGAGCGATTGCGTGGAGCCGTCGCGGCCGGACACCGCATGGGCCTCCCGTTCGTCGTGGCTTCGGCGAACAACAACCTCGGCCTCGCTCTCGGGCTTTCGGGCGCCCTCGACGAGGGCCTGGCGGTCGAGCGCGAGGCGGTCGAGTCGTTCCGGGCGCAGGGGGATCGGCGCTTCGAGGCCGGATCGCGCATCTACGTCGCGTGGATGCTCCTCCTGAAGGGTGACGCGGCTCCAGCCCGCGACGAGGCGTGCGCGGCAGTGGCGGCCTCGGAGGGCGTGCCACCCACTCGCGCACACGCGCTGGCCATCCTGGCTCGAGCCGCGCTCGAATCCGGCGACTCCCGCGCGGCCCTCGAGCACATGCGCGAGTCACGCGAGATCTACGACTCGCTCGGCGGCCTCGAGGAAGGAGAGGCCTTCATCGAGCTCGTCGAGGCCGAGGTCCTCTGGCAGGCCGGCGAGCGCGATCGGGCGCGGGCGGCCATCGCGACGGCGCACGTCAAGCTCATCGAGCGCGCGCAGAAGATCGCGGATCCGGCCTTGCGCGAGAGCTTCCTGGGCCGCGTGCCGGAGAACGCGCGGATCGCGGAGCTCGTCGCGGCGTGGCGTTGACCCGCCCTGCTCGCGCTGCGCCGACCGTGCTACGCTAGTTTCGATGCGCGGTTCGGCATCGCTCGAGGAACGGCTGAGAGAGGCGGATCGGTATTTCATGGGGCGAGGAAGCGTCAGGGAGGCTGCCCTGCGCATCGCTCGTCTCCTTGCCGGCGAGGGGATCGACTACGCCATCGCAGGTGCGCTCGCCTGCGCTGCCCACGGCCACGAGCGTCTGACCACCGACGTGGACATCCTCTTGACCCCCGAGAGCCTTCGGCGCTTCAAGGCGAGCTGGCTCGGACGCGGCTACGCCGAAGTTGCACAGGGGCTCAAGGCCGTCCGAGACACGCAGGAGGACGTCAAGCTCGACTTCCTGCTGACAGGCGATTATCCGGGTGACGGGTTGCCCAAGCCCGTCGCCTTCCCGGCTCCGGCATCAGTCGCCGAGGAGCACGGCGCGCTGCGTGTCGTATCGCTACCCGCGTTGCTCGAGCTCAAGATCGCCTCTGGGATGAGCGCTCCTCACAGGATGAGGGACCTCGACGATGCGATGCGGCTCATCAAGGCCAATGGTCTCGATCGCTCCTACGCGGATCGCCTGAATCCATGGGTCCGCGAGAAGTTCGCGGAGCTGTGGGCGCTGGCGCAGGTAGTTGAGGACTATTGATAGGCTCGATTGACGAGCAGGCCGAGCTTCACAGGCCGAGCGAGGCGCGATCGGAGAGGCCAGTCTCGTTTCGACGCCCTGGGGCCAGGTCCATCAGCCGTTCCCGCTCCCGGGCCATGTCCGCGAGGACCGAGCGGACCAGCTCGAAGTGGTCCTCGAGGAGGTCGAGGTAGTCGTCCTCGCGGAGCTCGAGGACGGTGGTCGGCACGACGGCGCGCGCGTCGAACTGGCGCTCGGACTGGCCCACCGAGACGTAGCCGGCGACCAGCGCGCCGGGGCCGAAGCCCGCGCGTAGCTCGGGGCTGTCGCGAGAGATCTCGACGAGGCCGCGGACGACGACGAAGATGGCGCCGGGCGGCTCGCCGCGCAGGAAGAGCCCGCCAGCCGCTTCCAGGCGCCGCTCGCGCAGGACCTTGGAGAGACCCACGAGCGACTGGACGCTCGCCGCGCGGAACGCGGGCAGGTCGTGCAGGAGGATGATCCGTCCGACGAGGTCGACGGGCCCCTTTCCCTCGGGCACGTCCGTCCCGGTCGGGATCGGGAAGCCGCCCGTCGGCGCGAGCTCCAGGTGCAGGTCGAAGAGGCTGCGGGCGCCGCGGACGATGGTCTGGCGGGCGAGCTCGAAGTTGTCCTCGAGGAGCTCGAGCCAGTCCTCGACCGTCACCGCCAGAGCCTTCACGTCGGTCACCGCGGTCGCCGTCCTCGCGCGCGGCCGGTCCTGCATCGCGTCCAGAACGCCCACGGTGTCGCGCTCGCGGAACGTCCACGGCTCCTCTCCCCGTCGGGCCAGCGAGATCTCTCCCGATCGGACGAAGAAGATGCGGTCGGTGCCGTCTCCCTCCCGATAGATCGTCGTGCCCGCCGGGTAGGCCACCTCCCGCATCGCATCCGCGAACCTCTGACCGGCGCCCGTTGCCTTTCCGATGGCGAGCGTCTTGAGGAAGAGCTGTCGCTCGATCCGGCCGGCATCAGCCATTGGCCACCTCGAGGAGCCTGAAGGCCTCGGCCGAACCGCGGACCGCGACTCCCTCCAGCCCGAGCTCGCGGGCATGGTAGCTCGCGAGGGCCACGAGCGACCCGCCCTTCTCGACGGCCAGCACGCGAAGCGCGTCGTCGTACCCGCCCGGCGCGGTCGGGATCATGCCTGCCGCCCGCGCGACGCGCTCCGCCGGCGCGAGGTCGTCGACCGCCAGGCGGAAAAGCGTTCGGTTCTGCTCGCGGCTGGAGAGGTCGTGCCCCGATCTGCCGAGCAGGAGCGCATCGACGAACTCGAGGGCGTTGGCGCGGGCCTTCTTGTCGTCCGACTTCGCGGCTTGCCACACGCCCCGGATGTCCTCGTTTCGATTGACGAGCTGTAGCAGGCGGAAGGCGCGCTCCAGAGCCTGGTTCAGCTTGTCGTCGAGAAGACCCAGAAGGAGCCTGCCGCACGCGGTGGCGCGGCTCGCCTGCTCGATCTGCCCGCGCTCCAGGGCCACCCGGATCGACAGGATGCGAAGGTGCTCGACCAGGTTCGCGCGCATCTGGGCCTCGATCTCGCGCCGATCGACGCGGACCTTGCTGTCGGCCACGAGCCTGCCGAGCCCGCGCAGGACCTTGTAGCGCACGAGTCCCGAGCCCTGCCCCCGGAGCTCCTCCGTCAGGAAGTCCGCGGCCCACTGCGTCCCGAAGCGCGAGATGGTCCGGGGAAGGTGGACGAGCACTCGTCGATCGGTCCCGGGGTCGCGCATCGCCCGCTCGAGCGCCTCCAACGCGGGCTCGCCGAGCGCCGCGAGCGCCTCACGCACCGCGCCCCGCCCGTCACGCACCGCGAGCCGCTGGATCAGCACCGGAACGAACCGCTCGTCCGCGAGCTTCGCCATCGTCAGAGCGGCGTTCTCGACGACCTCTGGCTCGTCGCTCCGTGACAGGTCGAGCACGGTGTCCGCCCACCGGCTCGAGCCGTGGTCGCGGATGGCCTCGAGCAGCGCGACCCGAACGGTCCGCCCGTCGGGGCCCTCCAGGAGCTTCGCGATCTCGGGATCCGCCGACAGATCGGTCCGTCCTTCGCAGTGCGCGAGGCAGAACAGCGCATGGGCGCGCACGGCAGGGTCGGGGTCGCCCTTGACCCTCGCCAGCGCCACGTGCCTGTGGCGAAGCGCCCTGACCGCGGCGACGCGCATGCGCGCGGACGGATGCTCGAGCAGCCGCTCGGCCAGCGGCTCCCAGTCCTTGCGGTTCGAGGCCGATACCAGCTCGAGCGCGCGCGTCAGGACCTCCTCGGACTCGTGATACAGGATGAGCCCCGGGATCAGCCGCGCCCGCTTTCGCTCGTCGAGCAGATCCATCGCGGCGATCACCGTGGCCGAGTCGCGGCTCGACAGCGCCTCCATCACGGCCTCGACCGAGCCGATGTCGAGCTCCTCGTCCGCTCCCGTGTTCTCGATCGCGCCCCTGCGGAGCGCCTGCCGGAACAGATCCAGATATGGCCGCCGGAGTCGAAGCGCGACGACTAGCCATCCGAGCCCGAGAACCGCCACGAGGCCGCCGAGGATCCTGGGCGAGCCGAGGTCGAAGGTGGCGAGGAGAAGGATCGCGCCCGCGGTAGTCGCCTGCGCGATACGGGTCAGAGACGTGTCGAACAGGCTCTTCGCCCGGTCGCGGACCGCGGCACCGAGCGGCATGTAGGCGAGCTCGGTCGAGACTCGATGCAGCGAGTGACGCAACGCGCCGTCCGCGCCCTTGGCGGCGAGGACGAGGAGCGCGCCACCGCCCGCGACCGCGCCGGCCGCGCCACCGAGCAAGAGGAGCGGCAGGACCGCGAGCGAACCGGCCACACCGAGCCTCCGCAGGGCCTGCCCGGCGACGAGAACCTGCACCACGAGCGAGAGCGCGTTCGTGGTGGCGTAGTAGCGGGCGAAGAACGAGCCGAGCTCCAGGTTCAAGCTCCGTGCGGCCCCGGGCGCGATGGACTTGAAGAGGTAGTCGGTCGCGAGGACCGTCGCAGTCGACAGCACCACGAGGCCGGCGAGGATCCGCAAGTAGGGAACATCCCGCAGCGTCGCCAGGGCGCCCGCAGGGCGAGGCGGTTTCTCGCCGGATGGCGCGCTCGCGGTTTCCGGCGGCCTCGCGTCGTTCGGGAGCGTGGTGAGACCGAACGCGGTCGCGACGAGGAGCCCGGAGGAAACCAGGAGGAGCGACTGCACGGCGATCACCTCGAGCGCCGCGGCGGCGACCGACGCTCCCACCACGGCGCCGAGGACTCCTCCGGAGGCGATCGGGCCGAACAGGCGCTTGCCCTGCGCCACCGTGAACATCTGCGCAGCGACCATCCAGAACTGGACCGCGATCACGGTCCCGACGAGCGCGCTCCAGACGTAGAGCGCGAACACGTTGACGCGCGTGGCCGGCAAGAAGTGGAAGACGACGGTTCCGTAGGCCGCGGCCATCAGCGAGACGACGAGGGCGTTCCTCCTCCCGAAGCTCCGCACGAAGCGCACGTTCCACGCCGAGACGACGAGCGCGAGACCTGCGAGCAGCAGATAGACCAGTGCCAGCCAGCGAGCCGGGAGCTTCTCGAGGAAAAGCGCGTCCCGCGCGGTCTCGAGCATGGTGTGCGCCGCGACGATCCCGAAGAGGGCCGAAAAGGCGCCGAACGCCGCCCGGCCCTCGCCCTCGCGAACGTCGACGAACCTCGCCAGCACGGCAGGGAGACTACCTCATCGGGGGCCTTGCCGATCGCGAGCCGCCCGGTACAATGAGCGGCATGCAGGCGTGCCCGCTCGCGCGAGACGGCAACCTCGGTGGCGACGCGCAGAACGCGAGGCTTCGCGTCGGCGTCGCCGGGTCGGCCCTGGCGATGGTGCTCGCGGTCCTCGTCGTCGAGGCGGAGCTCGGCCTCGTCTTCCGGCTCCTCCTGTTCGTTCCGTTCGCCGTGGCGGCGGCCGGCCTCTGGGCCGCCTTGTACCGGACCTGAGGGGTCCTCGCGTCGCGCGGTCTGCGCGACCTGGACGACGGCCCCGAGAAGATCGTCGACAAGGAGGAGCTCGCGGCCACCCGGCGGCGGGCCATGGGCGTCACCGTGAGAGCCATGTCGACCGCGCTCGTCGCCACGGCGTTGATGCTCCTTCCGGCGTGGTAGTCTCGCCGGGACCGTGTCCCCCCAGGAATCCAAGGGCCCAAGACCCCTGGTCTCGCGCCTCCTCGCCCCGATCGTGGACGTGCGCCCGGGCGAGCTCGCGGCGCTCTTCGTCTCGATGGCGTGGATCTTCTGCGCGCTCACGGCCTACTACATCATCAAGCCGATCCGCAGCATCGTCCTGCAAGAGCAGATCGGGGTCGACAACAAGCCCATCGCGCTCCTCGCGACGACCGCCTTCGTCGCCGTCTTCGCCACTGCCTACGGCGCCGTCGTCCCGCGCGTCGCGCGCAAGAAGCTGATCGTCTGGACGTTCGTCGTCTTCATCGGCTGCCTCTGTGCGTTCGCCTCCTTCCTGGGCTCGGGCGGCGCGACCGCCGGGTACGTGTTCTACGTGTGGGTCTCGACGTTCAACCTGATGGTCGTCTCCCAGTTCTGGGCGCTCGCGGCCGACGTCTGGACGAAGGAGGAAGGCAAGCGCCTGTTCGGCTTCATCGGAGTGGGCGGCGTCACGGGCGGGATCTTCGGCACGCAGGTGGTCTCGAGGTTCGCCGAGGGATTGACGACCGCCCAGATGCTCGTCATCGCCGCGGGGCTTCTGGCCGTCTGCCTCGGCCTCGCCCTCTTCGTGCTTTCGTTCGGTGAGCGCAAGGCCGAGGCCGAGCCACCGCGACGCGAGGCCAAGGACGCCGGCCCGGACGCCTCGGGCACTTCCAACGTCGTCTCGATGGTCCTCGGCTCACCATATCTGCGCCTGATCGCGCTGATGATGCTCATCCTGAACATCGTCAACACCAACAACGAGTGGATCCTCGACAAGGTCGTCGAGGGCGAGGGGTTCTCGAAGGCCGCGCTCAAGCGCTTCTATGGCGACTACTTCTTCTTCCAGAACGTCATCACGTTCCTCATCCAGCTCTTCGTGACGGGGCGCGTGCAGCGTCGCTACGGCGCGCGGGGAGCGCTCGTCTTCGAGCCGGTGATCGGCCTGGTCGGAGCGCTGAGCTTCCTGGCCTCTCCCGTCCTCGCCGTCATCCGGTGGCACAAGACCTTCGAGAACGCGAGCGACTACTCCATCCAGTCGAACACGCGGGAGCTCTTGTACCTGCCGGTGAGCAAGGTCGAGAAGTACGGCGCCAAGAACTTCAACGACACGTTCGTCGTTCGCGGGGGCGACGCGCTCGCGGCCGGCTCCATCATCGTCGCGACATCGGTGCTCATTCCCTGGCTGGGGCTCGGCCTGGGCCTGAAGACCCTGATCGGGATCGACTTCGTCCTGTGCGTTGCCTGGCTCCTCATCGTCCAGCGGCTCGGTCGCATGAACCGCGAGAAGATGGAGGGGCTGGCGGGAGGCGCCTCGTGAGGGGATGGCCGCTGGCGGTCGCCGCCCTGCTCGCGGTCTCGATTGCCGGCGCCGCGGCACGGGCCGACGAGGAGAAGCGACCGGTCCCGGACTACGACGGGCGGCCGGATCCCGGCCCGGATGCGGGCGAGGTCCTGGTCTGGGTGCCGCGCGTCATCCTCTTCCCGGCGTACCTCACGACCGAGTACCTGATTCGCTGGCCCCTCGGGCGCCTCATCACCTGGCTCGAGCGGGAGAAGGTCGTCCAGCAGGCCTACGGGATCTTCACGTTCGGTACCGGAGGCACGCTCGGCGTCTTCACGACGGCGCTGTTCGACTTCGGCCTGAGGCCCAGCGTCGGGTTGTACCTCTTCTCCGATCCGTTCCTGCACCCGGACAATCGCTTCCGCGTCTCCGTCGCCTACGGTGGTGACGACTGGCTCTCGCTCGGCGCCAAGGAGCGGTTGATCGTCGCCGACGACGACCGCGGCGAGATCGTCCTGCGCGGCGGCTACCAGCGTCGACCCGACTACCCGTTCTACGGCGTTGGCCCCGACGCGCGCCAGAGCGACGAGACGTTCTACCGGCTGACGCGGGTCGAGGTCGCGACGTCGATCTCGCTCAGGAGTGCGCACGCGGGCACGCTCGCCGAGGCGCGAGTCTTCTTCGACCACCGCGACCGCAGCGACTACGGCAAGCCCACCGAGGACTACTTCTTCGTCAAGGCCATCGCGGGCTACACGGACAGCGAGCTCTTCGAGCAGCGCCTCGAGCTATGGGTCGACTCGCGCCCGCAGGGTCCGGCCTACGACGCCACGGGCACAGGCGTCCGGCTGGACGCCCGGGCGGCGCAGGCCTTCGCGCTGGACGACGTCGAGGACGAGCGGTTCGTGCGCTACGGCGGAGAGGTGTCGATCTTCGTCGACGTGACCGGCACGCGACGCGTCCTCGGCCTGAACGTCGAAGCCGACACGATCGAATCGCTCGGCGCCCAGCCGGTCCCGCTGAGCTACATGCTCGCGCTCGGGGGGACCGAGTCCATGCGCGGCTTCTACCTGGGCAGGTTCGTCGGCCCGAGCGCGCTCACCGCCACGCTCGACTACCGCTGGCCCATCGCCTCGTTCCTCGACGCGGAGCTGTTCGCGGGCGTCGGGAACGTCTTCGCCGAGCGCTGGGAGGACTTCGAGATCGACGAGCTCGCCGGCCATGGCGGACTGGCGATCAGGACCAACACCTCGCGCGACCTGTCGTTCGACATCGTCGTGGGCGTGGGCACCCGCCAGTTCGATCGCGGGCCCCTGCTCCCGGAGAGCTTCCGCCTGCTGATCGGCACCAACCGCGGCTTCTGATCCTACCGGGCGATCGGCGACAGCTCGCCCGGGATGGCGTCGCACGTCGTGGCGGAGTCGAGCTCGACGCGCTCGTAGTCGACCACGAGGCCGGCGCGCAGGTCGGGCGCGAGGAGCTCGAGTGTCCGTCCGCTCAGGCCCGCGTCCGACCCCAGGAGCGACAGCTCGAGGCTGGCCTCGGCGGAGCCCTCGTCGTCGAGCGGCGTGACGAGCAGACGGGCCGCGGCATACAGGTGTGCGCCTTCCGGCAGCACGGGCAACCCGTGCCCGGTGAGCGTGATGCCCGGGTTGCCGTCGCCGTCGTCATCCGCGTACCGCTCGGTCTCGTTCCACGACGGCAGCTCGTCGGCGAACGGGTCGCGCAGCGCGGCGCCCATCACGAAGGCCACGGGCAAGGAGCCCGCGTCCGCGGTCGGGACCGCGAGGTCGCTGGGTCGGGCCACGTCGGCGACGTCGAAGCCCAGCTTGATCTGCGCCGCCCGGGTCTCGTCGCACCCTCCGATGGCGCCGTGGTCGCTGACCAGGAAAGAGGGCAGCTCCAGCGAACAGAGCTGCGCGGCCTCGTGCGTGCGACCCTCCTCGACCATGGAGGTCGAGAGGAACGTCCCCCGGATCTCGAGGACCTGGGGATCCGGGCAGAGCACCTCGTAGCCCCGAGCGCCCAGGGAGAGCGTCGTCGACATCGTGAAGCGCGTCGCGAACGTCGAGCTCGAGGCCTCGGGCGTCTCCTCCTGTTCATCCGGATCGGCGTCGGGGTCGACACGCTGCCCGGGATCGGGCGCCTCGTCGACGTCCGGCAAGTCCTCGGGAGCTTCCACGCCGCCCTGTGACCCCCCGCAGCCGGTCGACAGGAGCGCCACGACGACAGCCAGGCAGGTGCGAGATGTAGGACAATTCATGATGACGCAGTGCAGTAGCACGCGTCATGCCGGCGGATATCACAATGATTTCGCCAGATGGCTCCTGGCCTGGCCTAGCGCCGCCGGCAATCCGAGCCACGCCCATCCGGTTGCTTGCCAGACGCGGGCCCAACAGGCGACAGGCGACAGGCAACTGGC
>JACPQR010000131.1 GCA_016190375.1 Deltaproteobacteria bacterium | reverse complement strand
GAGCTGCTCTCCGGCGCGTCGCCGCCGCCGGTCAGCGAGGAACGAGCGAACGGAGGCGGATTCACTCCGCCGTAGTGAGCGATCGACCCGAGCGTCACGGCGGGGGGGTCCGCGGGGGGGTCGCAGACCCACCCGCGCTCGATAGAAACGGCAGCAGCGCCGGGGTCACGACGAGCGAAGAGAAAAGGCAGGCCACGATCCCGATGGCCGCCGTCGTCCCGAGCGAGCGCAGGCCGTCGAAACGGCAGGCCACGAGAGTCGCGAAGCCAGCGGCCGTGGTCAGCGCCGTCGTCAGCACGGCGCGGCCGCCTTCGCGGAGCGTCTCCTCGACCGATCGGCAGGCGAGATACCGGTGAATCAGGAACACGTTCTCGTCGATGGCGATACCGATGAGGACGGGCACGACGATCAGGTTGTAGGCGGTCCACTCGATGCCGAGGGGCGGGCATGCGAGGAGGAGCCACGAGATCCCCACGCAGACGCTGCCGACGGCCAGGAGCGCGGGACCGAGCCTGCGGAAATGCAACAGGAGCGTCGCCGCGACGAGGGTCAGTGATAACAGACCGACCCGACCGAGATCACGGGGCAAGAGCGTTCGCACCTCGGCCTCGAAGAGCGGGTAGCCCGTGACCCTCGCACCCGGGACCGACCTCTCGATGGCGCGCCCGAGCCGCTCGGCCGGTGTGCGGCTGGTCGGACGCACGTAGGTCGCCACGTCGAAGCCGCCGGGGACGCGGCGGAGGTGACGTTCAACGAGCACCACCCAGTCCCTCGAGGCGAGGTCCGGCAGGACGACCTCACTAGCGGGCGATCGAAGTACGTTCAGCGCCTCCTCGAATGCCTCCGGCGCGAACCCGTGGGCGCGAAGCCGTGCTTCGAGGACGCCGGCGGCCGCAGCGAGCTCGAGGCTGTCTCGCACGAGGAAGCGGCGCCGCTGCGTGCGCGGCGACGGAAACAGCGTCTGGAGCGAGCTCCACCCGGCGACCAGCCCCCGCTTCGACAGCCGCCTCAGCGCGTCCGCGACGGCGTCGTTCTGTTCGAGCGCTTCCTCGAGGTTCTTGCCACGCGACAGCGCGACTATCTGGCCGGGCTCCCCGCCGAAGCGGGCGAACAGCTCGCGCTGGACCGCGAGTGGCTCGAGCGACCGCGGGCGGACCGCGACCACCTGCCTTGCGAAGCCGGGCGGTCCCACGACCGCGGCCATCGCGGCGCTCGCCAGACACACGACGAGCACGACGCGCGATCGCCGCCCGAGCCATCGACCGGCCGTGCCGAGGCCGCGGTCGATCGCGGGCGTCTGGCGCGGCGCCGTCGGCCCGCCGCGCCGAAGGGCAGCGATCGCGGGCGTCACCAGGAGCACCGCGAGAGCCGTCAGGAGGATCCCGGCTGCCGAGAGGATCCCGAGGTCGCGGATCGCGAGGAAGTCCGACCGCACGAGCGCAAGGAAGCCCAGGCTACCGGTCGTCGCGGCGACGAGGGTGGGGCCGAGGAGCGCGCCGAGCCCTTCGGCTGCTGCCCGTCTCGGCGGCGCGCCGGACCGGGCCCGCGCGTCGATCGCGAGATACAGGTGAGTCGCGAGATCGTCGCCGAGCCCGACCAGGATGGCGGCGAATCCGACCGAGATCGCGTTGAGCGATCCCAAGAGGTACCCGGCGAGCCCGGTCGTCCACAGCGCGCCGAGAGCCAGGGGCGGCCCCACCGATGCGAGCGCGCCGAGCCGACCGAAGGCGACGGCGAACACGAGCAGGACGAGCGCGACCGAGAGCGCGCTCGAGCGCGTCAGGTCCATCCGTATCATCCGCTCGGTCGCCTCGGCCATGGCGTGCGGGCCGGTGAGCTGGACCGACATCCCTCTGGGCCGCGCCGCGGCCGCGGCCTTCCGGATCCGCCGGACGAGCTCGCGCGACCTGGAGACGTCGAACGAATCGACGCCGGTCCGAGCCAGGACGACCAGTGCATCCCCTCGCGGCGACAGGAAGTAGCCGCTCCCAGGGTCGACCGAAAGCCCGGCCCCGAGCCGTTTGTAGGCCGGCACGAGGAGGCGGCGCAGCTCCAGCGGGTCGGCGCGAAACAGCTTCGCCGCCTGCGCAGCGCCAGGCTGCAGGAGCAGGGCGCGGCCGCGCCGGACGCTCTCGTCGATCGCCGCAGGGCGCAAGAGCGCTCGCGCGCGCTCGAAGCCGTCGTCGTCGAGCAGGCGGAAAACGTCGCCGGCGCCCGGCATGCTCGCGCCGAGGTCGACCTCGACGGAGCGCACGCCCCGAACCCGCCCGATCGTCCCGACCATCCTATCCGCGAGCTCCGTCAGCGAGACCGCGTCCCCCCCCGTGACGAGGATCGTGACCGGGTCGTTCTTGCCGAAGGTGCGCGCGTAGCGCCCCAGCTCGCGCGACGCGGTGGCTCCGCGTGGCAGGAGGTCGACCAGGTCGCCCTCGAACCGCAGCCTCGCGACGCCTGGCAGGAGCGCGACCGTCACCAGCCCCGCGACCAGGAGATGCCCGATCGGTCGACGTTCCAGCGAGCGAGCGATGGCGTCGCGGATCAATTGCTACAGAGTGAACGGCGAGGAGCCGAGGGGCTCGTTGACCCGGACGTTCGAGAAGCGGATCTCCGATCGATCGCCTCCGGGCTCCTCGATCGTGACCGCGCCCAGCCGCCCGCCCTCGAACCTCATGCGCAGCCGGCTGACGGAGCGCCGCACGTCGGCGCCGAGCGGCGTCGCGATGACAACGGTCTGCCCCGCCGCCGTCCCCTCCGGCGTGCCCAGCTCCATCCGGTAGCGCGCGCGAAGTTGCGCCAACGGCCCCCCGAGGAAGCCCACTAGGTCGCCGAGGACGACGCCGAGCGAGCCCGCGCTCCGCACGTCGAGGTCGCCGCGCGCGCCGGGCAGCCGGTAGCGCATGGTGCGACCCGAGAGGATGAACACGCTGGGATCGGGCCGAAGGAGCTCCCAGCGGAGCCGGTCGGGCAGAAGGACGGAGAGCCGGCCGGTCGATCTCATCCGCTCCGCGAAGAGCGACATGACCTTGTCCTGCGTGAAGTCCGCCCTGAGCGTGCGCACGCCCGCGCGCGCGGCCTCGATCCGACCGAGCGCCTCGTCGAGCGGGCTCGCCCCGGCAGTCGCGGCCAGCGCGACGGCGAACACGAGCGAGGCGACCCGGACCACGTCGAGGATATTAGGAAGAGGGGACGAGGTTAACAAGTTCACGAATGGCCGGCCTTCAGCCGCCGGGCTCCGGAAGGCACGCTCTGACACAGAGCGGCGCAGCGAAACGAGCTGGACGGGGCAACCGCTCATGGTGCGATGATTGCAGCCATGCCCGCCGTGCGCCTCGGGTCTGTCGTGCTCGCCCTCGTCGTCTCCTGGTCCTGCGGCGATGGCGGCGTCGAGTCCGACGGCGGGCCGGGGGAGGACGGCGGCACGGCCAAGTGCGGCTCGGACCGCGACGGCGACCGCTTCGAGGCCTGCGACGATTGCGACGACGGCGACCCCGAGGTCAACCCGGGCGTGAACGAGGGTTTCTGCTGCTCCACCAACATCGACGACGGGGTCGACAACGACTGCGACGGCGACGTCGACGAGCGCCCGCTCCTCACGGGCTGCGAGTGCGGACCGGACGACGCGGACGGCGACGGCTACCTCGACGACTTCGACTGCGCGCCTGACGACGCGGCCGTGAACCCGGGCGTTCCCGAGGGAGAGGGCTGCGCCCCCGGACGGAACGACGACAAGGACAACGACTGCGACGGCGAGGTCGACGAGGTGGACGTGCCCTGCGACGCCGACGGCGACGGCTATCCAGAGGAGGACGACTGCAACGACGGGAACTTCTGGCAGAACCCCGGCGTCACCGAGACCTGCTGCGACTGCCAGACGGGGACCTGGGAAGCAAGAGCCGTACAGTGCAACCTGCAGGACGACGACTGCGACGGCGACGTCGACGAGTCCCCGATCTGCGATTGCACGAAGCCCGACGCAGATCAGGACGGCTATCGCGAGGGCGACGACTGCGACGACGCAAACTCGAACGCGAGCCCCGGCGTCTACGAGTGCTGTTGCCCTCAGTACGGAGGCTGGTTCTGCAACGACACCGACGACGACTGCGACGGCGAGGAGGACGAGGGAGAGGGCCTCCGCTGCTGCGAGTTCGAGCAGTACGACTGAGAGTCATCTGCAATCACCGTCCCGGCTGCCGCGACCGGCCTGTGGCGACGAGAGGATCCGCGGGAAGCGCCAGCACCACGGGAGCCCTCGCCGGGCCGGGATAGCCGTCGGCCAGTAGCTCGCGCAGATCGAAGCGCACGAATCTTCCGAGAGTGTGCGGCGCTTCGGCCACCCAGAGGACGCGGGCAGTCGCGTCGGCGACGACCGAGTGAGTCGCGATCAGAGCGTCCAGGGCGCGCCGATCGCCGAGCGGAAGGGCGGCTCCGCCCGCCCCCGAGCGATCGCGCAGGATCGACACCGCGGTGGGAACGTCGATCCGCCCGCGGCTCCGCTCGAGGAGCTCGTCGAGCCGTTCGCGCCGTGCGAGGGTCGAGGTCTTCGCGCGAACCGCCGCGTCCTTCGGGTCGCGTCGGAGCGACGTGCCGAAGTGGTTCGTCACGGCGGCGAGCTCGCGCTCGCGGCGTACCTCGAAGCGCTGCGGAGTGCGCTCGATGATGGCCATCCGATCGTCGTCGCCGTCCGCCAGGAGCACGATGTGCGAGATCATCGTGCGGCGCGCGCGGGCGATGCGGATCGCGTCGTCGATCGTCCGCGCTCGCTCGAGGATCTCGCGCAGGATCAGGACGAGCGGCTCGCCGTCGCCGGAGGGCTCGCCCCCCCGCGCGCCGTTGACGGAGACCCACACGCCCTCCAGGTTCAGGCCCGTCACGGCGCCCGTGAGCCCGGGCCATGCGACGGAGGCGAACGGGATCGCTCCCTCGGTGCGGTAGAGCGTGACGGACTTGTCCTCGTCGAACGGCTCTCCCAGCTCGGCATCGAAGTTGCGGCCCAGGATCGTGTGGCCGTCGCTCGTCGCCCGGCCGGACGCGGCGAAGGCGCTGCACCCGATGATCGGGGACCCCTCGAACGACAGTGCCACGTCGTACGCCGAGTGATACCGCACCATTCGCTCGAAGGCAGGGAGGAACCATGCGTACGGATCGCGCCCCAGCCCACGCGCCTGTCCGGCGATCTCCAGCCGCCGCTGCAATGGGATCGCCCGGTCGGCGCGGCGATGTTGCCAGCGAACGCCGGCGACGATCGCCCCTCTCAGCCACGCGTTCGGGAGGTGCTGCCTGAGCAGCCGGATCATGAACGCGTCCGAGCGCAGCATGATCCGCCGCGCCAGTCGCGCGTGCGCGAGGCCCATCGCGTAGGAATCCCCCCGCAGCCCCAGCTCCCAGATTCGCCCCCGCCGCGTGAGGTACGACTGGCCGGCCCGGGCGACCCCACTGCTCCGCTCGATCCGCGGCAGGTGCACGGCCGGCGCCCGCGGCGGCTCCATCTCGGTCGCGCGCGAGTACCAGACCCGCCCGACGATCGCGATCGCCAGCGCAACGAGAGCCACCTTTCCAGCCCGCCGCACGCCCCGATCATACGGGGACACGCACCACCGATCCAACGCATCGAAATCGCAGGGCTTGCGAGGCATACCGCGCGTTTCGTGTCGGCCCGCCCGCTCAGCCGCGCCGGACCTGCCGGCGATGAACTATCCTTCCGGCTCATGGTGCGATGCCGGGCCGCGTGGCTGTGCACACTTGCATTGGGCTGCGGCGCGCGCACGGCCCCGGGGATCGAAGCGGACGGCGACGCCGACGCGGACGCCGACGTCGATGCAGACGCCGACACCGACGCCGACGTCGACGCGGACGGCGACTCGGGCGCGCCCTGCGGCGACGGACCCGCTTGCTCCGGCGCGGACTTCTGCTGCGCCACAGAGGAGTGCGTGCCAGCCGGCTCCTGCTGCACGGACGCCGAATGCCCCGAAGGTCTCGCCTGCCTCGACTGCTGGGACTGTCCCCAGAAGGGCGACTGCGGCGTCGGTGACCTCGGGTGTGGGATCGAGGAGCTCGACGTCGAGCCCGTGCCGCCGAACCTCGTCATCCTCCTCGACCGATCCGGCAGCATGGCCATCGTCGTCGACGGCCGGACGAAGTGGGACATCGCCGTGGATTCGCTGACCGAGGTCGTGCGGGAGTTCGACGGCCGAGTCCGCTTCGGGCTCTCGATGTTCCCGGGGCCGGAGGCCTCCTGCACTCCGGGCGAGGTCGACGTCCCCGTCATGGACAACGCCGCCGACGAGATCGCCGAGGTCCTGGCCGTCTCCAGCCCGCTCGTGACGACCCCGCTCGGCGCCTCACTCCAGGTGCTGCGCGAGGACGACGGCCTCTGGGACCCGGATCGACGGAACTTCGTCCTCCTCGTGTCCGACGGGGAGGAGAGCTGCGGCGGCGAGCCCGTGACCCAGACGCAGCTCCTGTACGACGCGCGGCCGCAGGTCCAGGTGTACGTCGTGGGGTTCGGCGCCGAGGTCGACGATCGCACGCTCGAGAACATCGCCCAGGCCGCGAGGACCGAGCGCGCCGGCGACCCGAGCTACTTGCTCGCCGAGAACGGGCCGGAGCTGACCGAGGCCGTGACGCAGATCCTCTACTCAGTCATCTCCTGCGCCTTCGAGCTCCAAGGCGTTCCGCCCCTGCCCGACACGATCTACGCGTTCTTCGACGACTCCCCGGTCGAACGCGACGAGGGACACGGCGAAGGATGGGACTACGACCCCGACGCCAACCAGATCACCTTCTACGGCGAGGCTTGCAACCAGGTCCGGAGCGACCGGTACCGTGTCCGGGTCGTGTTCGGATGCCCCCGAGCCCGCTGACGGGCCGCGACCGAGCGAGCGCGCCCGGCAGAGCTCGGCGCCGAAGAACAGGATCTGAGACGAGTAGTAAGCCCAGACGAGGACGACCACGAGCGAGCCGGCAGCGCCGTACACCGACGCGATCCCGCTTCGCGCCAGGTACAGGCCGATCGCTGCCTTGCCCAGACTGAACGACACCGCGGCAAAGAGCGCTCCCGGCCACACGTCCCGCCAATCCACGCGCGTGTCGGGCAGCGCCTTGTAGACCAGTGCGAACAGCACGGCCGACACGGCGATCGACGAGACCAGGCCCATGGCGCGCCCGAAGAGGAGCAGACCGCCGCCAATCCAGCGCCCCACGATCTCGAGCGCAGTGCCGCCCAGCATCGACACGAGCAGCACGAGCCCGACGCCCGCTACGAGCGCGAACGACAGGGCTCGGTCGCGAAGGCGCAGGAGCCCCTTCGGCCGCCGGACCCCCCAGATCGCGTCGAGCCCCGACTGCAGCTCGAGGAACACCGCGGATGCCCCGAACAGCAGCATCGCGACTCCGAGGATGGTCGCAAGGGTGCCGGAGCCAGCCTGGCCCGCGTTCTGGATCGCTGCCTCGATCGCGCTCGCGCCGGTCCTGCCGACCAGGCCCCGGAGCTGCTGCACGACCCGTCCGTGGGCGGCGTCCTCCCCGAGGAACATCCCGACGAGCGCGATCGCGACGATCAGGATCGGCGCGAGCGAGAAGACCGCGTAGAACGCGAGGGCCGCCCCCATCCGTGGCACGTCGTCCCGGACCCACGCGCGGGCGGCGTCGCGCAGCATCCTGCCGAGCTTTCCGAGGACCATGGTCGGCTCATCCGCAACCCACGTGCCACAGACGACCGTCGCACCGCGGCTGAAAAACTATGCTCCGAGCTCGGTGAGGATCACCCTGCGGATGATCCGTCTGACGTCCCTCGAGGGGACGAAGAAGGTGAGCCGTTCCTCGGGGTACCGCACGTGGACGGGCATCGGCACGATCGGAAGCCCCGCGCGAGCCGCGCGGATCAGCACCTCCGCCTCCCACTCGTAGCGCCAGCCGCGCATCCCGAGCGCCAGCGTCGGCAGGACCGGGTAGCGCCGGAAGCCGCACTGCGTGTCGGGCAGGTCCTCGCCTATGAACAGCGAGAGGAAGAAGTTGGAGATCGTGTTCGAGAACACGTTCGCCCTCGGCGCGCCGGCAGCCACGAGGTCCCGCACCCCGATCACGATTGCCCGCGGATCAGGCGATCCCACGAGCACCTTCGGTATCTCCGCCGGGTCGTGCTGGCCGTCGGAGTCGAGGCTCACCGCGACATCGAACCCGAGGGCGCGCGCTCTCGACAGACCGCTCGTCAGCGCCTCGCCCTTGCCGAGGTTCCGCCCATGGCCGACGACGTCCGCACCGGCATCGCGCGCGAGGTCGCCCGTGCCGTCGGTCGACCCATCATCGACGACGATCACCCTCTCGATGTGACGCGAGGCCTCCCGCACGACCGGACCGATCGTCCGGCTCGCCTCGTACGCGGGAATGATGGCACAAGCCCTCACGGCCGCGAGAAACTATGCTCCGAGCGCCTCTCCGGTCAACGTGCTCGGGCCCCCCGAGGACGCCCGTGCACCCGGCGGTCTGCTATCGTCCCCGCCCGTTGCGAACCCCCGGCCGCTACTTCCGTGAGCTCTGGACGCACCTGAAGACGGAGCACACCTCCTCGGGGCGCCTCGTGGCAGCCGTCGGGGTGGGCGTGTTCATCGGCACGCTGCCCTTCTACGGCTTCCACTTCTTCATCTGCGTCGCGGTCGCCTGGCTGTTCGGTCTCAACAAGGTCACGACCTACCTCGCGGCGAACATCTCCAACCCCATCGTGTCGCCCTTCCTGATCTTCGGGAGCGTCCAGCTCGGCGAGCGGATGCTGCACGGCAGCTTCCTCTCGTTGACCGTCGAGGGCCTCGAGCACGCGGGCCCGGCGAGGTTCTTCGGTTCGTGGCTCGCGGGCGGCGTGGCGCTCGGCGCGCTGCTCGGTCTCGTCGGAGGAGCCCTTACGTTCGCCGCCACGACCGGCCGCCGGCGTCGCGAGAGGGCCGCACGCGCCGCCGACCCGTTCATGATGGCGCACTCGAGGACGGCGCCTCGGTACCTTCCTTGCGGGCGCGTCGCCCACGGGTACGTCAAGCGCAAGCTGCTCCTCGACCCGGTCTATCGCTCCCTCGTCGACCGGATCGCGCCCGACGCCTCGGTCCTCGACGTCGGCTGCGGCCGCGGGCAGTTCGCAGTCCTCCTGGCGCTCATGGGGCCGGCCCGGTCGGTCAAGGGCCTCGACTGGGACGCAAGAAAGATCGATATGGCCCGGACCGCCGCGCAGGGGCTCGCCCGAGCGTCCTTCGAGGTCTGCGACCTCTCGCGCGGACTGCCCCGCGAGCCGGCCGCCGCCGACGCCGTCCTGCTCATCGATGTCCTCCACTACCTCGAGCCCGCCGCGCAGGACGCCTTGCTGTCGGATCTCGCCACGCGACTGGGGCCATCGGGCACGCTCTTCGTGCGCGACGTCGACGCGGCCGCCGGCTGGCGGTATCGCGTGACCGCGCTCGAGGAACGGATCTTCACGGGCATGCGTTTCAACCGTGGCAGGGGCCTCCACTTCCGACCCATCGCCGAGATGCAAGCTCTCCTCGAGGGCAAGGGTCTCGTCTGCAAGGTCCAGCCCATGTGGCAAGGCACGCCGTTCGCCAACGTGCTTCTGACGGCGACGCGTTGATCAGCCAGGCCGTCCGCATGCTAGCTTGCGGCCCTTGGTCGATCACCGTCACGTCTACGCCGCCGCCGCCGACGACTACGATCGTCTCGTCGAGGCCGAGGACGCGGACGGCCGACTGGGTCCCGCGCTCGATTCGATCGCCGCGCTAGAGGGCGCCGACGTGCTGGAGGTCGGCGTGGGCACGGGTCGAATCACGCGCCTGCTCCTGGACCGTGGCGCCCGCGTGGTCGGCTGTGAGCCGGCTGCCGCGATGAGACAGGTCGCGCTCTCGAGGCTCGCTGCCGCGGTCGCATCACGCCGCCTCGAGCTCCTGCCCTTGGCAGTACAGGACCTCGTGGTCGATCCATCGAGCTTCGACCTGGCGCTGGCTGGCTGGGTGCTCGGCCATTTCGTCTCCTGGCACGCACCACGCTGGCGCGACGAGATCGGCGCGGCCCTCGATCGCATGGTGCAGGCCCTGCGTCCGTCGGGCACTCTCGTCGTCATCGAGACGCTGGGGACCGGCGAGACCCGGCCCCGCCCGCCCGACGCTGGCCTCGCCGAATACCAAGCATGGCTCGAGGACGACCGCGGCTTCGTTCGCACTGTGATACGGACCGACTACCGCTTCGATGACGTCGAGACCGCCGCCCGCGTCACGGGTCGGTTCTTCGGTGACGCGTTCGCCGAACGCGTCCGGAACGAGCGGTGGACGACGGTCCCCGAGTGCACGGGGATCTGGGTCCGCAGCGACGCGGTCGCCCTGCTCCGGCGGTACGTCGAGCTACACAACCGGGGCGTCACCGGCGGCGACTTCGGCCCCATGATCGCGCTCTTCGACGAGAACGCGCAGATGCGGTTCGAGGGAATCCCGTTCGGTCCGCTCGACGGGCGCCGGCAGATCCTGGACGCCTTCGACGCGAGCCCTCCCTCCGACGAGCTCGACCTCATCGACGTCGCACCGACCGCCGGCGGCGCGCACGCGAGCTACGCCTGGCGGACGCGGCCGGGCGACCGCGCTGGCACCCTCGGCATCACGGCGTCGGCTGGGAAGATCTCGCGTCTCGTCGTGACGGCCTGGTAGGGGACACGCACCACCCCCGCAACCCGCCGGAATCGTTGCCGTCCTGGGCACAACCGCGCGAATCGTCCTGCCGGCTCATGCCCCTCGCCGCCAAGACCAGCCCCATGCTACATCGCGCTCCGAGGAGGCAGGACATGCTCAAGCACGGTTCGCGAGGGGACGACGTCCGGGCGTTTCAACAGAGGCTCGCCCTGGCGGGCTTCGCCGTCGATGCGGACGGGATCTTCGGCCCGAAGACGCTCGAGGCAATCAAGACGCTCCAGGGCAAGTCGGGGCTGGAGGCGGACGGGATCGTCGGGCCGAAGACGATCGCCGCGCTCGACAAGATGATCGCCACGGCGCAGGCGAAGCAGGCCGCCGCTCAGCCCCAGAAGGCGCCCGGCAAGCAGCTCGAGTAGCGCGTGCGCGCGCAGCAGGCCATCCGCGCGGTGGAGAGGCTCCGGCGCGAACAGGCGGCGCTGGAGCCGCCCGTCGCCGAGAGGATCGCGCGGATGAAGGCCGACGCGTTCCGCATCCTGGTCGGCACGCTCCTGAGCCTGAGGACGAAGGACGAGGTCACCGACCTCGCGGCGGCGAGGCTCTTCGATCTCGCCGCCGATCCGCGCTCGATGCTCGCCCTCGAGGAGCGCACGATCGCTCGCGCGATCTACCCTGTCGGCTTCTATCGAGTGAAGGCCCGGCAGCTCCGCGGGATCTGCGCCGCGCTTCTCGACCGGCACCGCGGGCGCGTGCCATCGAGCCTCGAGGCGCTCCTCGAGCTTCCGGGCGTCGGCCGCAAGACGGCGAACCTCGTTCTCGGCCTGGGCTTCGGCCGTCCCGCGATCTGCGTCGATGTCCACGTGCATCGCATCACGAACCGCTGGGGCTGGGTCCGAACGCGCTCGCCCGCCGAGACAGAGGCCGCCCTCGCGAACGTCTTGCCCCGCCGACTCTGGATCCCGATCAACCGAATCCTCGTGACGCACGGCCGGACCGTCTGCACGCCGTTGTCGCCCCGCTGCTCCCGGTGCGCCGTCGCCGATCGGTGCGCGAGGGTCGCGGTCGGTCGCTCCCGCTGAAGGCTCTCAGCTCGAGAGCCGCTCGCTGGAGCTCACGCCCGGATCCTACGGGGAGGGGCCGCGCAGATCCTACCTCGAGCGCCGAAGCTTCTCCCCCAGCACGTAGAAGACGGGCGTGACGTAGAGTGTCAGTAGCTGCGAGAACAGGAGCCCGCCGACGACCGCGATGCCGAGCGGTCGGCGAACCTCCGCGCCGGCGCCGAACGCCAGCGCGATGGGGAGCGTGCCCATCAGCGCCGCCATGGTCGTCATCATGATTGGCCGGAACCGGACGAGGCACGCGTCGACGATGGCGTCGTCCGCCTCGAGCCCCCGCGTCCTGCGAGCCTCGATGGCGAAGTCGATCATCATGATGCCGTTCTTCTTGACGAGCCCCACGAGCATGATGATCCCGACGAACGCGTACAGCGACAGCTCGGTGCCCGTCACGGCGAGGGCGAGGAGCGCGCCGAAGCCCGCGAACGGCAACGCCGACAGGATCGTGATCGGGTGGACGAAGCTCTCGTAGAGGACCCCGAGGACCAGGTAGATCACGAGGACCGCGGTGACGAAGAGGAGCCCGAGGCCGCGGAGCGACGAGCGGAAGGCCTCGGCCGTCCCGGCGAAGCTCGTCGAGATCGACGCGGGGACCACGTCCCGGGCCGCCTTCGAGACCTCGGCCACCGCCCGGCCGAGCGACGCGCCGGGCGCCAGGTTGAAGGACATCGTCACCGCCGGGAGCTGCCCCACGTGGTTGACCACCAGCGGGCCGGCGCTCGTGCCGACCCTGGTGACGCCGTCGAGCGGCACGAGAGAGCCGTTCGAGGATCTGACACGTAGCAGCCCGAGCACGCCGGGGTCGGCGCGGAACCGAGGAACGAGCTCGAGGAACACCGCGTACTGATCGGTCGGCGAGAAGATCGTCGAGACCTGCCGAGATCCGAACGAGGTGTTGAGCGCGCTCTCGACCGCCTCTGCCGAGACGCCCAGCGCCGAGGCGCGCTCCCGGTCGATACGCACGTCGAGCTGGGGGCTGTGCACCGTCAAGTCGCTCGCGACGTCGCGGATCGTTCCGAGCCGTCTGAGCCGCTCCTCCAGGAGCGGCGCAGCGGCATGGAGCTCGTCCTGATCCGGGCTCTGCAGCGTGAACTGGTACTGGCTCTTCGTGAGCATCCCGCCCACGCGGATCGTGCCGGGGTTCTGCGGATACGCCCGCATCCCGACGACCGCGCCGAGCCGCGACCGCAGCCGCGCGACCAGCTCGTCCGCCGACAGCTCGCGCTCGCGCGGCGGGACGAGCTTCAGGAACAGGACACCCGAGTTGACGCCAGTCAGCCCGCCGCCAGCGCCGGCGGCCGAGATCGTCGCCTCCACGCCGGGCTGGCGGCTGGCGACCTCGGAAAGCGCCTGCTGGTGCCTCGCCATCGACTTCCAGGAGATGCCCTGCGCTCCCTCGGTCGAGACGAAGATCTGATTCGTGTCACCGCCCGGGATGAATCCCTTGGGCACCACCGTGAAGAGCGCCACGGTGCCGGCGGCAACGAGGAGGACTGTCGCCATCGTCGCGCCCCTGTGACGGAGCACGACCCTCAGGCTCCTGCCATACGCCTCGACCGATCGATCGAAGGCCCGCTCCCACGCACCGAGGAGCCTGCCGCTACGGACGGGCTGACGCAACAAGCGGCTGCACAAGAGCGGCGTCACGGTCAGCGACACGACCCCCGACAAGAGGATCGCCGAAGCGATGACGATCGAGAACTCGCGGAACAGGCGCCCGACGATGCCGCCCAGGAATAGCACCGGAATGAACACCGCGACCAGCGAGAGGGTCATCGAGACGATCGTGAAGCCGACCTCCGCCGCGCCCGAAAAGGCGGCCTCGACTCTCGGCTCGCCACGCTCCGTGTGCCGGACGATGTTCTCCAGCATCACGATCGCGTCGTCCACGACGAACCCCACCGCGAGCGTCAGCGCCATCAGCGACAGGTTGTCGAGGCTGAATCCAGCCACCGCCATCACGGCGAAGGTGCCGACAATCGACATCGGCAACGCAAGGCTCGGGATGACCGTCACGCGCAGGCTGCGCAAGAACACGAAGATGACCAGGACGACCAGCGCGAGCGTCAACAGAAGCGTCGCCTCGACATCGCCCACCGAAGCGCGGATCGACTCGGAGCGATCGAACACGACCCTCGAGCGGACCGACCCGGGCAAGCGCTCCTCGAGCCGCGGCAGCACCGCTCGGACCGCCCGCGCCACCTCGACGGTGTTCGTCCCGGGCTGCCTCTGGACGGCGAGGACGACGGCACGCCGGCCGTCCAGCCATGCCGCGGTCTTGTCGTTTTGCACGCTGTCCGTCGCCCTCCCGACGTCCCGGATCCGCACCGCGGCGCCATCGCGACGTGCCACGACCACGGGCGCGAACGCGCTCGCTCGGTCGAGCTGTCCGTGAGCGACGATCGTCGAAGCCCGGTGTGGACCGTCGAGGGTTCCCGTCGGCATGAGCGGATTTGCCGCGGCGACCGCGCGGGCCGCCTCGTCGATGCCGACGTCGCGCAGCGCGAGGGCGCGGGGATCGACCTGGATCCGCACCGCGAACTTCTGCGCGCCGAAGACCAGCACCTGCGCGACTCCCGACACTTGCGAGATCCGCTGCGCCACGAGCGTCTCCGCGAGCTCGTTCACGCGATGGAGCGGAAGCGTCGGCGAGGTGAGCGCGATGTAGAGGATCGGCTGGTCGGCCGGGTTGACCTTCCGCACCGTGGGCGCGCTCGGCATGTCGCGCGGAAGCTGCGGCGCGGCCCGGGACACCGCCGCCGTGACGTCCTGGACGGCCGCGTCGAGATCGCGGTCGAGCTCGAACTGCAGGGTCACCTGCGCCCAGCCGTGGCTCGACGAGGACGACATCGAGTCGATGCCCGCGATCGTGGAGAACTGCCGCTCGAGCGGCGTCGCGACGGCCGACGCGACCGTCGTGGGGTTCGCGCCGGGCAACGACGCCGTGACCAGGACCGTCGGGAAGTCGACGTTCGGGAGCTCGCTCACGGGCAGCGAGAAGAAGGCGATGATCCCGAACAGCACCATCGTGACGCTGACGAGCGTCGTCATGACCGGGCGTCGAAGGAACGGCGCCGAGAGGTTCACGAGTCGCCTCGCTCGGGCACGCGCCGCACGAGGCTGCCGGGCACCAGCCGAAGCTGGCCGTCGGTCACGACCTCGTCGCCGCTCCCGACCCCGCGCGCGATCACTGCCCGCTCGCCGACGGTCCGATCGACCAGGACGCGCCGCTCTTCGGCGCTGCCGTCCTCGTGGACCACGAACACGAACGAGCCCTGGGGACCCTCGACGACCGCTCGCGCCGGGACGACCACGCCGGGCGGCTCATCGAGCGTGAGCACCACCTCCAAGAGGTCGCCGGGCCACATGGCCTCGTCGGCGTTCTCGAAGGTGGCTCGCACGAGGATCGTCCCTGTCGCCTCGTCGACGGCGTTGTCGACGAACGTCAGGACGCCTCGCGCGCCGGCGGCCCCGTCCGCGGCGGGCCGCGCATCGACGCGCACGCCGGAGTCGAGCCGGCTCCGGATCCGCGCGAGGTGCACCACCGGGACCGAGACGTCGACGTGGATCGGGCTCACCGTCCGGATGCTCACGAGCTTCGTCTCGTTCGCGCGGACGACGTTGCCGGCGTCGACCAGGACCGCGCCCGCTCGCCCGCCGATCGGAGCACGGATCGATGCGTGCTCGAGGCGCAGGCGCGCAGACTCGACCGCGGCACGGCTGGCCGAGGCCGCGGCCTCGAGCGCGCGCCCGTGCGCGACGAGCTCGTCGGCGAGCTCGCGCGAGGCGAAGCCGGCCTGCGCGAGCTGGGTCCAGCGCTTGCCCTTGATGATCGCCTCTGCCGCCTCGAGCTCGTCCTGCGCGAGCCGGCCGCGGGCCTCCGCCAGCGCGGCGGCGAGTGGCCGCCGATCGAGCGAGAAGAGGGGCTCCCCACGCCGCACGGCCCTCCCCTCGCGGACGTGGGCCCGCTCGACGATCCCGTCGACCTGCGGCATGACGGTGACGCTCGCGACGGCCACGGCTCTTCCGATTCCGTCAACCTGCACGGGAACGTTCTCGACGCGTGCCCTCTCGGTCGTGACGGGCACACGCTCCTTCTGGAGTGCAGGTGCACGCGAGTCGGCACAGCTCGAGGCCGCCGACAGGAAGAGGAGAACAATCTGGCCGAGCCGTCCCACGCCCTTGCCTCGTGAGCTGCAAGCCATGCGCCGGGTGCCGGAGCTCGCGAACCCACCAGTTCCCCAGAGATGGGCACTGAACTACACTGACCTGACCGGCTCGTGGCCATCGCCGAAGACAGCGCAGTCGCGGACCCGACCCCCGAGCACCTGGCCGAGAGGCTCCTGGACCTCGGGGATCCCGACGTTGCGCTCGACGTCCTCGAGCGCGCCCTGCGCCGCGACCCCGGCAGCGATCGAGCCAGGGCCCTCCGGTCGCGTGCCCTGCTGTACAAGCGCAACGCCCACGCGCTCACTCCAAGACCGTCCGTCGTCGACGACTTCACCGAGGAGCTCGCGGAGACTTACATCCAGCGCGGCTTCCTCGAGGAGGCGCAGATCGTCTACCAGCGCGTGCTGCGCCATCACAGGCACGATCCTCTCGTCGGCCGGCGTGCCGAGCTCCTCTTTCGGGTCCTGCGCTTCCGCGTCGATCCGTCCGCCGACAGCAGGCTGCGCCGGGCCGAGGAGCTGATCGCCGTGGGCAGACTCGCGTCTGCCCTCGCGGAGTACCGCATCCTCGCGCGCGACCTGCCGGACGACGCGACGATCGTGCAGCGCGCAAACGACCTCAGGTTGCTCGTCCTGGGCCGGCAACCTCGCGACCCGGCTGCGAGCCTGGACCAGACGACGGCGGTCGGCGCGAGCCCTCGCGCGGCGGCCGGAATGCTCGAGGAGGGCAAGCTCGAAGAGGCGATGATGGAGCTCGGGAGGCTCGCGGCCACGCGGTCCGGGGAGCCTGTCTACGCTGAGGCGGTCGCGGCGCTGACCAGGCTCGTGGATGCGCCGGCCTTCGAGTCGTCGGAGGCGTCGCCGATCCAGTCGACGCGTCCGATGAGGCAGGTCAACTTCGTCGAGATGCACATTCGGCTGGGCAACCTGGCGGCCGCGGCCGAGCTGTTCCGCGGGATGGTCGAGAAGTCCCCCGGCGACGAGGTGGCGCGCCAGCGGCTCGCCGACCTGCGCACGCTCCTTCGCTTCATTCGGACCGTCGACGAGCACCGGTCGAGCACGGACCCTCCACCCACGAGATCGGGCGTCCACGAGCGCGCCCCCGATCCGCCGGACGTGCCGCTCCGGAAGGCAATGCGGTCCGGGGAGCTCAAGGGCTACCGGCCGATCACGGACCCGCTCAAGAAGTCGCCGAGCCTGGGCTTCAGGGCGGACGAGGACGTGACGGCGGTCGTCCGGCCCGAGGAGCAGGCGGAGCTGTACATCCGCCAGGGCTTCTTCGAGAAAGCCGCAGAGATCTACCGCATGCTGGTCGTCCGCCACCCGCAGCACCTCCGCTTCCAGGAGCGGCTCGTCTACCTCGAGCGGCGGATCGTGGAGCAACATGCGCCGGCTCCGGCTCCGTCCGTGATGGAGCTGGTCGACGTCCCACGAGTCGAGCCACCCCGACCCGACGCCGGCGTCTCGGGCGAGGACCTGGTCTTTCGGGCGCCGTCCACCGACCGGTCTGCCGCCGCGGGCGATCTGGCCGGCTACGAGACGGACAAGACGCCGGTCTCCGAGCCAGCGTTCTCACCCCCGCCTGTCGAGCCCGGGGATTCGCCGGAGTCTGCACGCTTGGCTCCGCTCATCGATCCCGCCATCGGTTTCGAGGATCAACCAACGGGCCAGGACCACCTCGCCGACCGCCCCAGGATCGCCGCCGCCGCGAGCCCTGCCCTGGAGACCGCGCCGACCACCCTGTTCCCGGTGGTTCCCCGCGTGGCCATCTCGAACGCCGCCCTGGCGAACACGATCCGGGTCGATCCCGGAGTAGATCCATTCCTCGCCGCGCAGCCGCCGCCCCCACCTCCGGCCATCGAGCCGGCCAACTCCGAGCTCGCGACGATGATGATGCCGCAGATGACGTTGCCCATCACGCCGGTCAAGCCGGGAGAGGGGGACGGCTCGGTCTCCGTGCGCAGGATAATCCTGGTCGGTTCGCCCCCGAAACGCCGCCGCTAGTCAGTACCGGTGGCGCCTCGGCACGGGAGCCGGTCGCGCGGGGGCGACGCTCCTCGCGGGCGGCGGTGGGGGGCGGCCCGCGGCGCCGGCCGGCCGCCAGTGGCCCCTGACGTAGACCCACCCATGACCCTGGTGCTCGTACCGCGGCGCGATCCACGAGTAGCCGTGGCGCGCCCGTTCCCAGCGGCCCACGACCCATACGTAGCGATCCACGCGCCACTCCCAGTGCCCGGCGATCCAGACACCATCGCCATACGCGGGCGGCTCCTGCACCTCGACGCGAACCGGGGGAGGAGGCTCGGCGACCACGACAGGCTGCGGAGCGCTGTACTCGACCCACCCGCCGTGCGTGCTGATCGTGCATCCCGTCGCCGCCGACGTCAGGGTGACCGCGAGGGCGGCCACGGGCAGGAACCGTCCCGCCAAACTCGGCGCCCCGTGTCCCAGCACCGCTGCCATCGCTTCGACTGACCCCGGCCGCAAGGGGCTGTTCCCTCCCAGCTCGTAGACAATCAGGATACCACCTCTCCCAGCGACAGGTACCAGGCAATGACGCGGGCGCCGAAGAAGACATGGGTCAGCGCTCCCAGCGCCAGGAACGGCCCGAACGGGACCTGCGTGAGCATCACCCCGGGACCGGAGCCGCCACCCTCCTTCCGCGCGCGGACCGCGGTGACCACCCCGGCGATCGAGCCCAGCACGGATCCGCAGAGGAGCGAGAACAGGGCACCCTTCCAGCCGAGGAAGGCCCCCACCATGGCGAGGAGCTTCGCGTCGCCCATCATCATCCCGGGCCGTCCACGCAAGGCCTGCCAGCCGCGGTTGAACACGAGCCAGACGAGGAGATACCCGCCCGCGGCGCCCAGCGCGGCCTGGGCGAGCCCGGGCCGCGGCAGGACGGCGGCGAAGAGCAGGCCCACGAGCGTCCCGGGGATGCTGATGACGTCCGGGATGAGCCTGCGCTCGAGGTCGATGAACGAGATCGCGACGAGCGCGCAGGTGAACGCGAAGAGCGAGACGTACGTTCCCACTCGCGCGCCGAGCGGACCCAGGCCACCCACGATCGTGAGCTGCACCAGGGCTACCGAGAGCGACGCGGTCAGGAGCTCGACGACCGCGTAGCGGCCCGAGAACCGCGCCTTGCAGGCCCGGCAGCGGCCGCGCAGGAGGAGGTAGCTCAAGATGGGGATGTTGTCGTACGCGCGAATTGACGCGCCGCAGCTCGTGCAGCGTGAGCCCGGGCTGACGATCGAGCCCGGCCACCGGACGATCACGACGTTGAGGAACGATCCCCACACGGCGCCCCACACGAATGCGAAGGCCAGGAGGACCGGCGGCGGCACCAGATCGAGGGGAGGCGGAAGCGGCGACACGTGGCAACGGAAGCTATCACGTCCTCGCCTCCACGCCGGTCCGTCGGGTATCGTCGGGCCTGAACGGAGGAAGCAGATGCCGCGCGACGCACATCAGCGAGCCCACACCGCAGGGATCCTGGCCACGCTGCTCCTGGCCCTGGCTGCCACGGCGGCCGGCTGCGGTCGTCCCAGACCAGGTGGCGGCGGCGATGCGGACGGGGACACGGACTCGGACTCGGACACGGACTCGGACTCGGATACGGACTCGGACTCGGACTCGGACTCGGACTCGGATACGGACTCGGACTCGGATACGGACACGGACTCGGACTCGGACACGGACTCGGACTCGGACGCCGATGCCGACCTCGATCCCTGCGGCTGGGGAGACATCGATCTGTCCTACGAGGGCCCCGCTACTGGCAGCTACAGCATCGGGGGAGGGGCCGACACGCCGGTGGACGGGGAGATCGCGCTCGACTTGATGGCCACTGGGTCCGACTACGACGTCACCGCGACCTTCGAGGCGCAGGACCAGGCCGGCTTCGCCTTCCGCGGGACGGGAAGCGGCGAGCTCGACTGCTCGGGCATGCTCACCGGGACCTTCACGGGCGACGGCGGTGGCCTCGCGTTCAGCGGCACCTTCGAGGGCTGGTTCGACGGCGTCTCGAGCTTCGAGGAAGGCCTGTGGGACCTCGCCGACGACAAGGGCTTCGGCGTCGTCGGCAGCGGCGAATGGAGCGCCACGCCGATCCCCTGACCTCGCCCCGCTGGCCACGGGCAGCCGCCGCGTCTATCCTCGGACTCGAGACCTCGCAGCATGGATGCTCCGACCCGAGACGATCCGGACGCGCCGGAACCGGCACCGAGCTCGACGGCGAGCGCTGCCGTGGCTCCGGGACCCGCGACGACGCGGGAGCTGCTGCCCTACGCGATCCTCACCGGCCTGTGCGGCCTGCTGCCCGTGCCGATCGTCGACGACTTCGCGGCCTCGCTGGCCCGAGGGGCGATGCTGAGGCGCGTGGCGCACCGTCACGATCTCAGGCTCGACCGGTTCGCCCAGCGGCTCCTCGTCCGCGCGAGCTACCCGATAGGCGGCGCGCCCGGCCAGATCGCGCTGTCCGCCCTGCGCGTGGCGTTTCGGAAGGTGTTCCTCGTGGTCAACGTGGGCCTGCGGGCGGACGACGCCCTCGCCACGTTCGTCCTCGGGCACCTCTTCGACAGGTACTGCCGCGAGCTCCATCGCCGTGACCTCGACGGCGAGTGGGTGACCGAGTCGCGCGCTGGTCAGATCCGCGCGGCCGTGGACGGCTCCCTGAGGGGCGCCGGGTCGGCCGTGCTGCGCGAGGTCTTTGCGCGCGCGCTGGGCAGCGGGTGGGAGTGGCTGAGGAGCGTGCCCGGCGCCGTCATGACCTTCGTCGGCAGCGTGATCCGCCGCGACGAGAAGGGCGGCGAGGAGTCGGTCGAGGAGCTCCTGCGCGAGGAGAAGGGCTTCTTCGGTCGCGTCGCCGACCTGACGGCCGAGGGAATCGGCGCGGTCGGAGACGACTACTTCAGGAGCGTCGAGAACGCCTTCGACGAGAGCATGGGGAATCGCCAGCGGGCGAGCTCCGGGGGAGGGGCGGCCTGAGCCGCGATCGGTCCGCCCGCAAGCGCTCGCCCGCCACCTTGGCGCGCGCCCGACGCCTGGTGCTCAAGGTGGGCTCGAGCGTCCTCGCGGGCGATCCGCGATCGTTCGGCCGCATCGCGCGCGACGTCGCCGCGGCTCGCGTCTCCGGGCGCGCGGCGCTGATCGTGTCTTCGGGTGCCATCGCCCTTGGACTGCAGGCGGTCGGGTGCGCCCGGCGTCCGACGTCCATCCCGCTGCTCCAGGCCGCGGCGGCCGCAGGCCAGCCGCTCCTCATGCGCAGGTGGGAGAGGGCCTTCGCCCGACACCGGATCGCCGTCGCCCAGGTACTGCTGACCCACGCCGACTTCGCTGATCGCCGCCGCTATCTCAACGCTCGTCGCGCGCTCGAGGCGCTCCTGGGTCGCGGGGTCGTGCCCGTGCTCAACGAGAACGATACGGTGGCCGTGGACGAGATCCGATTCGGCGACAATGACCAGCTCGCCGCGATGACGACGGGGCTCATTGGCGCGGACCTCCTCGTCCTCCTGTCCGACGTCGCGGGCCTCGAGGATTCCTCCGGGGGCCGTGTCTCCGTCGTCACCGACATCGACCGCGAGGCTCTCCCGCTCGTCCGCAGGCCCCGCAAGCCAGGGCTGGGGTCGGGCGGAATGGCCTCGAAGCTCGATGCGGCCCGACGCGCGACGCTCCTGGGCGTTCCCGTGATCATCGCTCGGGGGCTTGGGCCCTCGGCGCTGTCGTCGGTCCTCGCCGGCGGGGACGAAGGAACCCTCTTCTTGCCTCCGCGCCGACCGGTCCGCAGCCGGAAGCACTGGATCGGCTTCACGCTCCGTCCGCGCGGGATTCTTGCAGTCGACGAGGGCGCCGCCGCGGCGCTGCGTTCGGGCAAGAGCCTGCTACCCTCGGGAGTGATGGAGGCGAGTGGCGAGTTCGAGGCCGGGGACGCGGTGACCATCCGCTCGCCCTCGGGCGCCGACGTGGCCCGTGGCCTGACCGCCTACGGCTTGACCGAGGTGCTCCGGATCAAGGGCCTTCACAGCCGCGAGATCGCACGCGCGCTGGGCTACGAGAGCGGCGCCGAGATCATCCACCACGACGACATGGTCCTGCTTTGACGGACGACCTCCGCGAGCGGATGAGGGAGCTCTGCCACCGGGCGCGCGGGGCCGCCAGGGTCGTGGGGCTCGCGCCGACCGCCACGAAGAACGCAGCGCTCGAGGCCATGGCGGGCGAGCTTCTCGCCGCGCGGCAGGCGATCTCGAAGGCCAACGAGCGCGACCTTCGACGAGCCGACGAGGCCGGCGTCACGGCTGCCTTTCGCGACCGGCTGCAGCTCGACGAGGGCAGGCTGACGGCCATGGAGCGAGCCGTGCGAGAGGTGGCCGACCTGCCGGATCCGGTGGGAGCCATGCAGGGGCCGGAGCGCCGCCCGAACGGCCTTCTCGTCGGGCGCATGCGAGTACCGCTCGGCGTGATCCTCATCATCTACGAGGCCCGCCCGAACGTGACGGCCGATTCCGCAGCCCTGTGCGTCAAGGCCGGCAACGCCGTGATCCTGCGGCCGGGGTCGGAGGCCTTCGATTCGTCCGCAGCCATCGCCACCGCGGTCCGGCGGGGCCTCGCCCGTGCTGGCCTCCCCGAGGACGCGGTGCAGCTCGTCCCGACTACGGACCGGGCCGCGATGCTGGCCCTGCTCGCCGAGGACGAGCTCGTGGACCTCGCGATCCCGCGCGGCGGAGAGGGCCTCATTCGCTTCGTGACGGAGCACGCCCGCGTCCCGGTCGTCCGCCACTACAAGGGGATCTGTCACCTCTACGTCGACGACGGCGCCGACCTGCAGCAGGCGATCGACATCTGCTACAATGCGAAGGTACAGCGACCCGGAGTCTGCAACGCGCTCGAGACGCTCCTCGTCCACCGGCAGATCGCCGGTGAGCTGCTCCCCCCGCTGGCCGCGAGGCTGCGTGAGGCGGGCGTCGAGCTGCGAGGAGATGCGACCACGCGGACCCTGGTCCCAGGGGCGCTGTCGGCGACGGAGGACGACTGGCATGCGGAGTACCTCGCTCTGATCCTCGCGATCCGCGTCGTCGACTCGATCGACCAGGCGATCGATCACATCGAGCGCTACGGCTCCCGCCACACCGAGGCCATCGCGACCCGAGATCCCGGACGGGCGGAGCGCTTCCTCAGGGAGGTGGATTCGTCCTGCGTGCTGGTGAACGCCTCGACGCGGTTCAACGACGGCGGAGAGCTGGGCCTCGGGGCGGAGATCGGGATCTCCACGTCGAAGATCCACGCCTTCGGGCCCATGGGGCTCGAGGCGCTCACGACGCAGAAGTTCGTGGTTCGGGGAGAAGGCCAAACGAGGAGGTAGACGACACCGGTGCACTCGACATGAGAGCGAAGAAACATCTGGATCCCAAGAAGGTGGCGCTCGCGATCGCCGAGGCGGCGCTCGACAGGAAGGCGCTGGAGGTCGAGATCATCGACGTGAGCGGAAAGGTCGACTACGCGGACTACCTCGTCCTCGCGAGCGGCTCGACGGACCGTCACGTCCAGGCGATCGCCGAGTCGATCGAGTCCGCGCTCGAGAAGAAGCGGACGGCACTCCTCGGGACCGAGGGCCTGCCCCAGGCGCAGTGGGTACTGATGGACTTCGGCGACGTCGTCGCCCACATCTTCTGCGGCGAGCTCAGGACCTACTACGACCTCGAGGGCCTCTGGATCGACGCCCAGCGAATCCCAGTGCCCGGAGACGGATCTGCACGGGGACACGCACCCGGATCTGCGCGGGGACACGCACCCGGTTCGTAAGCCCGTGAGATCGCAGGGATTCTTGACCATACCGCGCGATCCGTCGCCGGCGTCCTTGCCGAGCTGATGCGCTTTCGAATCGCCGCCGTCGGGAAGGTTCGCGAGCCCTACCTCCGTCGGGCGATCGACGAGTACCTCGGTCGTATCGGTCATTACGCCAGGTGCGAAGAGGTGGAGGTCGCCGGCGCGTCCGCCCTGGCTCGGGCCGTCCCCGAACGCTACTCGATCGTCGCGCTCGATCCGGCTGGCAAGCAGCTCACGAGCGAGGCCTTCGCGGCCTGGATCGGCGACCGGATGAACCGCTCGGAGCACGGTCTTGCCTTCCTCATCGGCGGCGCGGACGGCCTGCCGGGCTCGCTCGTGGCTCGGGCCTCGCTGAAGCTGTCGCTCTCGACGATGACCCTGCCACATCGGCTCGCCCGCCTCTTCTTGGCGGAGCAGCTCTACCGTGCAATGACCATCCTGCGCGGCGAGAAGTACGCCAGGTAGCGATGATCTCCTTCAACAACGTGACCAAGCAGTACGGTGCCCAGGTCCTCTTCGTGGACGCATCGTTCCAGCTCAACCCGGGCGAGAAGGTCGGGCTGGTCGGCCCGAACGGGTCGGGCAAGACGACGGTGTTCCGCCTCGTGATGGGAGAGGAGGGCTCCGACGACGGCTCGGTGCAGAAGCCGAGGCGGCTGACCGTGGGCTACTTCCGGCAGGACGTCGGCGAGATGCGAGGCCGCTCCGTTCTGGCCGAGACGGTGGCGGGAGCGGGCGAGGTGGCGGACCTCGGAGCGGAGCTCAACCGGCTCGAGGCACGGATGGCCGAGGCGGGCGACGACCTCGAGCGCGCCGTCGAGCGCTTCGGCGAGGTCCAGGCTCGGTTCCAGGAGCTCGGCGGTTACGAGATCGAGGCGCGAGCCCAGTCGATCCTCGCCGGGCTCGGCCTGCGATTGGGCCAGGTCCAGGACGACGTCGGCAAGCTCTCCGGCGGCTGGAAGATGCGGGTCGCGCTGGCGCGCATCCTCCTCGCGCGGCCCGACGTGCTGCTCCTGGACGAGCCGACGAACTACCTCGACATCGAGTCCATCCTCTGGCTCGAGTCCTTCCTGCGCGACTACCCGGGTGCCGTCCTGATGACCTGCCATGACCGCGACGTCATGAACCGCGTCGCCCGCAAGATCATCGAGATCGACGGGGGCCAGGTCCGCTCGTACACGGGAGACTTCGACTTCTACGAGAGGGCGCGCGCGCTCGAGGCGGCCCAGCGCGAGGCGGAGTACCAGCGCCAGCAGGCGATGCTGGCCCGCGAGATGCGCTTCGTCGAGCGCTTCAAGGCGCAGGTCGCCAAGGCGCCGCAGGTGCAGAGCCGCCTGAAGAGGCTCGAGAAGATCGAGCGCATCGAGCCGCCCCGCCGCATCGTCGAGCGGCACTTCGACTTTCGCAAGGCGCCACGGTCGGGCGACGACGTCGTCAAGATCGAGGCCGTGCGAAAGGCCTGGGGCGAGCACGTCGTCCACGACGGTCTGAGCCTCCTCGTTCGCAGGGGCGAGCGCTGGGCCGTGATGGGAGAGAACGGGGCGGGCAAGACGACCTTGCTCAAGATGATCGTCGGCGCGCTCCCGCCGGACTCGGGCCAGATCACGCTCGGCGCCGGCGTGACGCTCGGGTACTTCGCCCAGCACCAGATGGAGCAGCTCGACGCCGGCTCCACCGTCCTCGAGGAGCTCGACCGGCACGCGCGAACCGCCCCGATCGGCGTGATCAAGAACCTCGCGGCAGCCTTCGGCTTCTCCGGCGACGACGTCGACAAGCCGGTGCGCGTGCTCTCCGGCGGCGAGCGCGCCCGCGTCGCGCTCGCGAAGATCCTCTACGACGCGCCGAATCTCCTCGTGCTCGACGAGCCGACCAACCACCTCGACATGACGACCAAGCGCGCGCTCGTGCGGGCGCTCGAGACACACGAGGGAACGATGGTCTTCGTCTCCCACGACCGCGCGTTCCTGCGCGTGCTCGCGGGCCGCGTGCTCGAGCTCGGCGCGGGAGCTCCGCGCGTCTACCCGGGCCGCTACGACGAGTACGTGGCCGCGACCGGTCGCGAGGCGCCGGGCATGCGGCGGTGACATCCGGGTCCGGGGCCCCTGTGCGCTCGGCCGAAAATCCGCTACAACACGCCCGCCATCATGCGCATCGTCTTCACGCACAACCTCAAGGTCACCGGCGGCGTCGAAGAGGCGGAGTTCGACACGCGCGAGACGGTCGACGCCGTCGCCCGCGGACTTCGCGAGGCGGGATTCGAGGTCGAGCCGCTCGACGTCACCGGTCCGGCGTCGCGGCTCGTGGCTCGCCTCGAAGCACTGCAGCCGGACCTCGTGTTCAACACGGCCGAAGGGCAGCGCGGCCGGACCCGCGAGGCCTTCTGTCCTGCCGTCCTCGAGGAGATGGGGATCCCGTACACCTGCTCCGACCCCTACGTCCTCACGCTCACGCTGGACAAGGCGTTGACCAAGCGCGTGGTCATGGGCCACGGCGTCGTGGTGCCCCGAGGGATCTTCGTGACCGAGGCTGCGCTCGCCGGCGGTATCCTCGACGACTTTCCACTGCCGGCGATCGTGAAGCCCAACTACGAGGGCTCGTCGATCGGGATCGACGACACGTCGGTCGCCACGACGGCCGAGGAGCTCGCCGAGATCGTCAGCGCCAGGTTGCGGCAGTTCCCCGCGGGTCTCCTGGTCGAGGAGCTGATCGCAGGCCGCGACGTCTCGGTCGCGCAGCTCGACGGCGTCGGTGACGGCTTGCTCCCCCCGACCGAGATCATCTACTCGCGTCCGGCGAGCCGCTGGAACATCTACGACTTCCGCTCGAAGAACGAGGACTTCGCGAGCGTGTCGGTTCGTTGCCCCGCCGACGTCACCGAGGAGCAGCTCGGCACGATGCACCGCTGGGCCCGTCGCGTCGTGGACTCTGTCGGCTGCCGGGACGTGAGCCGCGTCGATTTTCGCGTCGCGAACGACGGGCGGGTCTACTTCATCGAGGTCAACGCGCTCCCGTCGCTCGAGGTGGGCGCCGGCGTGCTGGTCGCCGCGGAGAAGATGGGGCTCAACTACTCCGCGACGCTCGGCAAGATCGTCGAGAGCGCGTGTCGCCGCTACGGGATGCTCGATCGCTTCAAGGAGCGCCGCCGCAGCAGGCGCGGCTACACCGTCGGCTTGGTCTTCAACCTGAAGCGCGTCACGCCGAACCAGGAGAACCCCTGGAGCGACGTCGAGGCGGAGTACGACTCTCCCAAGACCGTCGACTCGCTCGAGAAGGCCATCGCGTCGTACGGCCACAAGGTCGTGCGCTTCGAGGCGACTCCCGACCTGCCGCGCATCCTCGCGGACGCCGACGTCGACATCGTCTTCAACATCGCCGAGGGAATCGAGGGCCGCAACCGCGAGGCCGTGGTCCCCGCCCTCTGCGAGCTGATCGGCATTCCCTACACCGGCTCGGACGCGGCGACGATGTCGATCGCTCTCGACAAGAGCCTCTGCAAGCGGATGCTCCGGGAGGGCGGGGTCCAGACGCCCGACTTCTTCTTGATCACTCGTGCGGCGCAGAAGCTGCCGCCGAAGGTCCAGTACCCGTACATCCTCAAACCCATCTACGAGGGCACGAGCAAGGGCATCACCGCGAAGAGCGTCGTCCACGACGAGCCCACGCTGCGGATGGTGGCCGAGATGCTCATCTTCCGCTACCACCAGCCGGTCCTCGCGGAGCAGTACATCGCGGGACGCGAGTTCACGGTCGGGCTCCTCGGCACTCACAGGCCCCGCGTCCTTCCCCCCATGGAGGTGAAGTTCTCGGCGGACGCCGGCGCATACCCCGTCTACTCGTTCGGGATGAAGCAGGAGTGGGTGACCGAGCAGCACTACGCGTACGAGTGCCCCGCGAAGCTCGACGACTTGACCCGCAAGCGAATCGAGAAGGTCGCCCGGGACGCATTCGTCGCGATCGGTTGCCGCGACGTCGCGCGCGTCGACCTCAGGATGAACGAGAAGGGCGAGATCTTCGTCATCGAGCTGAACCCGCTGCCGGGGATCACCCCAGGCTTCTCCGACCTCGTTCAGATCGGCGCCGCGGCCGGCATGGAGTACAGGACTCTCGTCGGCGAGATCCTTTCCGGCGCGGTCAAGAGGCTCCGTGAGAAGCGCCGCCGCGAGCGGATCCTCTCGACGCGGCCCGGAGTCGCCGTGCCGCCAGGTGGGCCGGAAGCCGGGAGCGAAGATCTCACCGATCCGAGCCTCGAGCTCCCCACGGTCGACCGCGCCAACGGAGGCAACGGAGGATGATCGGGCAGAACCGCAAGAGGCTTCGGGAGCTCGGGATCGTGATCGGCCAGTTCGAGCCGGGCCCGCACGACTCCATCACGGACGTCCCGGGCGTGCGGGTCGGTCACGTGACCTTGGTCCACGGCGAGGGGCCGCTCATCCCCGGAAAGGGCCCCGTCCGGACCGGCGTGACGGCGATCCGTCCGCGCGAGAACACGTTCATCGAGCGCGTCGTCGGCGGCGCCTACGTGCTCAACGGCGCCGGCGAGGTCTCGGGAATGACCCAGCTCGACGAGTGGGGTCTGCTCGAGACGCCGATCCTCTTGACCAACACCCTGTCCCTGGGGCGCGTCTCCTCGGCCGCCGCCGCCTGGATGATCCAGCGCTACCCGGACATCGGCGTGAGCTCGGACGTGATCATCCCGGTCGTGGGCGAGTGCGACGATAGCTGGCTCAACGACTCCGCGGGCCAGCACGTCGACACGCATCACGTGTTCGACGCGATCGAGTCCGCGCACTCGGGGCCGGTGGCCGAGGGAGCGGTGGGCGGCGGCACCGGGATGGTCTGCTTCGACTTCAAGGCGGGCATCGGGTCGGCCTCGCGGGTCGTGACGATCGGGAAGTCGTCGTTCACCGTCGGGGTCCTGACGATGACGAACTTCGGGGCAATGCGGCACCTCAGGCTCGACGGGCTGCGGCTGGGCGAGCTCCTGGAGCCGGAGTTCGACGGCTTCAACCGCCGCAGGGTGAGCCAGGGCTCGATCATCGTCGTCCTCGCCACCGACGCTCCCATGATGGCCCTGCAGGTCCGGCGGCTGTGCAAGCGCGCCGCCCTCGGGGTGGGCCGCGCGGGGTCGCACGCGGAGCCTGGCTCGGGCGAGATCATCATCGGCTTCTCGACGGCCAATACGGTCCCGCGCGTCGCGGACCCGGACGCGATCTACAAGCTCGACGTGCTCCTGGACTCGAGCATGGGACCCTTCTACGCGGCCACGATCGAGGCGACCGAGGAGGCCATCATGAACTCGCTCACCATGGCCGAGGAGATGACCGGACTCGACGGCCACCTCGCGCCCGCGCTTCCCCTCGATCGCCTCGTGGACCTCTACGATCGCCACCTCTGGGGTCGCCGGAGGAGCTGATTTCGGTCCGTTACTTGGCAAGCCTGCCCCCATCCGTTATGCCTGGGGGCATGCAGGACCAGCTTCTGTTCGTGATCTCGTCGCCGCGCTCGGGATCGACGCTCCTTCAGCGGATGCTGGGGTCGCACTCGAGGATCTTCACGCACCCCGAGCCGCACATGCTCACGCCGCTCGCCTACCTCGGCTACCACGACACGGTCGACAAGGCTCCGTACGACCACATCAACGCGGCCGAGGCGATCCGCGAGTTCGTGTCCGGCCTCCCGAACGGCGAGGCCGACTACCTCGACGCGGTCAGGGCCTACACCGACACGATGTACGGGCGGATGCTCGCGACGAGCGGCAAGAGGATGTTCCTCGACAAGACCCCAGCGTACGCCCTCGTCGCGGACTTCGTCGCCAAGCTCTACCCCAAGGCCAGGTACGTGGTGCTGACCCGCCATCCGCTCGCGGTGCTGAGCTCGTTCGCCAACACGTTCTTCGAGGGCGACTACGCGCGGGCCCACGACTTCAACCCGATCCTCGAGCGCTACGTCCCCGCGATCGCGAAGTTCATCCGCTCTCGACCGGCGCCGATGATCGTGGTGCGCTACGAGGACCTCGTCCGGGATCCCGGGCGCTGGCTCGAGGAGATGTTCGAGTTCTGCGGGCTCGAGCACGAGGAGTCGGCGATCGAGTACGGCAAGCACGACCACATCAAGAAGAGCTTCGGCGACCCCGTGACGGTCAACAAGCACGACCGCCCCATGACGGAGGCGGTCGAGAAGTGGGCCACCGAGCTCGCCACGGACCCCGCGAAGCTCGAGCTGTCACGGCGGATCATCGACTCGATCGACCCGGCCGACCTCGAGACCTGGGGTTACGGCGCCGCCGAGCTCTGGGCTCCGCTCGAGCGCGGAGGAAACGGCCAGAAGCCCGCGCCGCCCCCGCTTCTCAACACGTATCGGCTCAAGCGGCAGATCATCCTTGCCCTCAAGAAGGACATCCACGAGAACCAGCTCGGCAAGGCCGTCAAGAAGGTCCGTTACTTCTGCGACGTGCTGCTCAGGGAGTGACGCGAGCGCCTCAGGCCCCTTCGTCCAGCGCCACGCCCTCGTACACCTCTGGGAGCGCCACTCCACCGCCCAGCACAGGCAGATCCACGGCGCCGCCCCCGATCCGAGTCGTGAGCAGCCACTGACCGTCGTCCATCCGCCGGTAGTGGTCGACCCTAGGCTCGCGGTGGGAGACGATCAGGTACTCGCGAAGGGAAGCGATGGCCTGGTAGTGGAGGAACTTGGCACCCCGATCGAAGTCCTCCGTGGTCTCTGACGTCACCTCCACGAGCAGCGTTGGGTTCAGGAGCGACGGTGGCTGGTCGTCGTTGTACCTTCGCTCCCCGCAAGCGACGGTGACGTCAGGGTAGGCATAGAGCCTCGTCGAGGGCACGTGAACGCGCTGGTCTCCACTCATGGTGACGCAGCCGCGGCTGCGGGCGAGCAAGACCAGGACCGCCGTGACGTTGGCCGCGAGGATGTTGTGCGGCGGCCTTGCCCCGGCCATCGCGACGATGGCGCCGTCGACGAACTCGTGCTTCCTGTCGCTCGCTCGCTCCAACGCGAGGTACTCCGCCTCCGTGAACTTGCTCGCCGCGGCTGATGGCACGATCGCGATCGTAGCACGATGCCCTGGCGATGATCAGAACAGGGATCTGCACCCATCTGCGATTGGCTCTGGAACACGTCGCGCACGTGCGTGACGTCCGTGCCGTCGACGCCGGAGACGATCCGGAGCTCGGGCGACTGGAAACCCGCGCCCGCGAGGAACACCACGACCGGCGCCTCGAGCCTGTCGGGGTCACCGCCCGGCGCCGGAACGACGAGCGGCGTCGAGATGATCTCGCGCACATCGGGGTTCGGCGTGTCGTCCCTCGGCCACGACCAGTACAGCTCCGGCGCGAAGACCCCCACCGGTGGCTCGTACCGGCACTCCTCGCGGCCGGCCGCCGGCAGGCACGCCCCGATCGCCGTCTCGCAGTACTGATCCGCGGGGCAGTCGCCAGGCGCCTCGCACGCCTCGCCCGGCTCGGTGCAGTCGCCCAGGTAGCAGACCTCGCCGGCCGCGCAACATCGGGCTTGCTCGTCACCGCACCTGACCCCCGACGGACATCTGCACCGCTCGTCGACGCACTCCTCGTTCGCAACGCACTCCCGCTCGCCGCAGGGGATGCCGCCGTCGCCGTCCACGTCGCCGTCAGCATCGGCATCGGCGTCAGCGTCGGCGTCCGTGTCGGCATCCCCATCGCCGCCCTTGCCCGAGCCATCGCCGCAGTCACACGCGTCGAGCAGCCCCACGAGCAGCAGCAGGAACGCCGGTCGCATTCCCATGGCTGCCAGCAGGGTAGCGTCAAGCTCGACCAGCAGCGACGGGGAAATCCTCCGCTGGGCCATGTAGGTGTGTCTGGGATGTGCCGCGGCCTGGGGGCCCGAAGCATGATCCGTTGACGGTTCGCCAAGAGATCCGTCTACGCCTTCGTCGTTCCAGACGTCACCGGGTGGGTCGCCGGAGCAACACGAGTCGGCGTTTCTCCCGCGGAAACCGGCGGAGGATCACGGGCTCGGCCACGAACGCCGACCGGCGCACGAGCAACCCACATGCAGGCACTGCCCTTGCACCGCCCGACTCGGAGAATGACGCCTGTGCCAACGAGCTCGGATCGTTCCGACCGGACCGACCCCGACGAGGTGTCGGGCGACACGCTGGTGGAATCGCTGCCGGGCTCGTCGGCCGAGACCCTCGACCAGACCGCGGAGATCGCGCAGTCGTCCGGAGTCCGCCGCCGTCCGACTCGTCCCGAGCTCGAGGCTGCTGGCCGCCGCAGCGATCCGCTGGCCCGGCTCGGCACCTGTCTGGGGGGTCGCTTCGAGCTCGAGGACGTCCTCGGGACCGGCGGGATGGGCGCCGTCTATCGCGCTCGCGACCTCGCGACCGGCCAGGGCGTGGCCATCAAGGTCCTCAAGGCCGAGCTCGCCGAGAGCCCCGAGGCGGTCCACCGCTTCCTGAGGGAGGCCAGGACCGCCGGTGCGCTCGCGCATCCGAACATCGTGTCGATTCGTGACGCCGGCATCGAATCGCAGTCGGGCCTCCTGTACATCGTGATGGAGCTGCTCGACGGCAAGACGGCGGCCGACGTGCTCGACGAGCGGGGCCAGTTCCCGGTCGAGGACGTCCTCGAGATCGCGCGGGGAGTCCTGCAGGGACTTCGAGCGGCGCACGAGAAGGGAATCATCCATCGCGATCTGAAGCCCGCGAACGTCTTCCTGACGCGCCGGGGGGGCGGCGAGCGCGTCAGGCTCATCGACTTCGGGATCGCGAAGGCGGCGCCGCGAAGCCAGACCTCGCTCAAGCTCACGACGCCGGGGATCGTGCTCGGGACGCCCCACTACCTGAGCCCGGAGCAGGCCCGTGGCAACACCGACCTCGACGCTCGCGTCGACATCTACGCGCTCGGCGTCGTGATGTACGAGCTCTTGACCGGCGCGACGCCCTTCGATCGCCCCGGCTACATGCAGGTCCTGTCGGCCATCTGCCGCGAGACGCCGAAGGACCTCTGCGAGGTCGTCCCGGGGCTCGCACCCGAGGTCGCGGCCATCGTCCGCCGTGCGATGGCGAAGAACCGCGACGAGCGCTACGGGAACGCCGATGAGATGCTGGCGGCTCTGGAGGAGCTGTCGAGGCCATCCCAGCTCGCGGACGCCGCGCCGCAGCACGAGCCGGCGCTCGTGGTGGACGTCGATGACGCCGGTAGCCGCGAGCCGGTCCCGACCGGCCCCCGCCAGAGCACCCTGCCCGGCATCGGCATCGAAGCGGCCCCGGAGGCGCCATTTGCTGCGCTTCCCGGTGGCGACATCACCGCCCAACCGAGCGCCGGTGAACTGCAGCCCGCGACCGGCGCGGTGTCGGTGACCGTGTCGCCCCCGAGGCGGAAGCTCTCCCGCACCGCGCTGTGGGTGGTCGCCGCCGCCGCGACGCTCGCCGCCGTGGCCGCCACTGCGGCGGCCTTCCTCTTGCCGTGACTGGTAACTACGGCGTGGCCACGAGACGTGTGAGGCCGATTCCGAAGAGGATCTCGTGGGCCGCTCGATCCTCCGGCAGCGCGGCTTGACGACGGTAGGTCACGGTCAGGAGCGGCCAGAAGCGCCACTCGCGGCGGACGTACCTGAGGGTGAGCTCTGCGCCGACCCATCCGGCGAGCCGGGCGCGTAGCTCGGAGCCGTCGTAGCCCACGCCGACCCGCACGCCGGCCGGGACCCAGAGGTTCACCCAGTCGAGGAGGCGGTGAAGGACGTGCCGGTTCCGGGCGAGGATCTTGTCTTCGATCAGGAGCATCACGAAGCCCATCGGCGAGAAGAACAGCTCGCCCCCCATCGAGCCGCCGTGGGACACCGATTTCCCGCTCGGGTCGATCTCGACCCGGTCGTAGCCCGCCGTCACGGCGATGCCATAGATGTAGACGTCGAGCTTGTAGCGCGCTGAGATCCCCGCCAGGTGGTCGAAGCCGTCACCGAGCTCCACGTGGAGGCTCAGGTCGACAGGGATTCTCAGGTTGACGTTGAAACCCGCCAGCGCGGCTGACGGCAGCGAGAGGGCGGCGACGGCGCACAGGACTGCCGCGAGCTTCGTCGTTCGGGGAGAGTGCAAGGGCTGGATGGTTCGACCTTCGCGAGATGATCCACGAACGAGGAGCGTCTGACCAGACGCTATTCGAGCCTCGAGCCGACCATGTGCGCGACCGCGAGGAGCGCGGGGGACAGATCGGCCTGGCAAATGCTCTGGACCACGCCGCCGTTGCCGGCCGCGTCGACCGATCGGATGAACTCGACGATGCGGCGGGGCGGGAAGGCCTGGCCGATTCCGCCCACGTCGCAGCTCGCCACGAGCGCTGTCCCCTGTTGGTTCACGACCTCCTCCATGAGCGGGTCGTCGAGGATGTCGTCGAAGAGTTGCCCGCGGGCTCCCCGGCCGTTCATGTGGCCATGCCGAAGGCGCCGGGGCAGTCTAGAGCCTGCCATCTGGGGATGTCGAGAAGGCAGCAATGGCGGGTCCCCTCTGCGGTAGCATCGGGCAGTGCTGCGACCTGCGCTCCTGGCCTTCCTGGTCTCTTGCGAGGGCGCAGTGGGCGGAGACGTGCCGTCGCCCGAGGACGCGTCGTACGATCGTGACGCAGCGGTCGAGCTCGACGCGGGCTCCGATCGCGAGGGCCTCGATGCGGCTGCCGACGCCGCGCCCGACGTCGACCCGACCGGCGGTGCCTTCTTGCACGCGAACCTGTGGAGCACGTGGTGGAACGATCGCACGCGCTGCGGCGCCGAGGCCGTCTTCCTCCGTCTTTGCGAGGCCCGAGGGGAGGGCGACTGCTCCGACTATCGCGCCGCCGTCGACGCATGCGACCCGTGGCAGGTCGTCTACGGGCAGATTGGCCCCGAGCAGCAGGGCGAGCGCAATTGCTCGCGCGGCCGATACCCGGAGGTCGGTGGCTGCGATACGACGGCCTGGGACTTCGAGACGCTGCGCTTCTGGTGGTACGGCGCCGAATGGGCCGGCAACTGGCCGGTCGCGACGCTCAAGGTCTTCCCGGCCGGCACGCGGGATCCGGCCGCGCTCATCGGCGACGGGCTCGCGGCGTTCAGCAACCTACCCGGCGCCGCTCAGGCCGCCATGGCGGGGATCGCCAACCACGGCGTCAGCCCCCACGGCTGCGCGATGGCGGGCGCGACCAGTGGTGACGAGGCGTACCAGACCCCGTTCGGCGGCTTCGCCTGGATCGAGGTTCCGACCGATGCGCCCGTCACCGTCGCGGCGATCGCGGCGACGAACTTCGGCGACCGCCCATTCGAAGGGTGCAACCGGGGCGCTGCGACCCAGGAGCCCTGGATCGAGGGCGCTCCGGGCGCCTTCCTCGGCTGCGTCTACGTCCAGGACTTCCAGTTCGAGCCCGGCCGCCACTACCTGTGGGAGAACGGAATCATCGTCGAGCTGCCCGAGGCCGCCCCACCTGCAGAGCTCGTCGAAGGTTTCTCGCTCGGCGCGACGCCCAGAGACATCCGCGACCGCGAGAACTGCGTGAACTGAGCTTCGCCGAGGAGCCGGCGCCTACTTCGGGATCGCCGCGGTGATCACCTCGGGCTCGCCCGTCGTGCACAGGACGTCGTCCTCGATCCGTATCCCGCGCACGTCGGCGAAGCGGGCCAGCTCCGAACGGACCAGACGGTCCCCGGCGACGGCAGCCAGCTCGGGGCTGTCGAGGATCGCGGGCACGAAGTAGATGCCGGGCTCGATGGTCACGGCCATACCCGGCGCGAGGTCACGGTCGAGGCGCAGGTACCTCAGCCCGAACTGCTCGCTCCGGGTCCGCCCCGGGGCGTAGCCGGCGCGATCGCCCAGATCCTCCATGTCGTGGACATCGAGGCCCAGGAGGTGCCCCACGCCGTGCGGGAAGAAGAGCGCGTGAACGCCGTCTGCCACGATCTCGCCGACGTCACCGCGGAGCAGGCCCAGGGCCACCAGTCCCTCCGCGATCCTGCGGGATGCCGCCAGATGGATGTCGCGGTACCTGACGCCGGGCCGGACCATCGCGATGGCGGTCCGCTGCGCGTCGAGCACGACTTCGTAGATCGCGTGCTGGGTCTTCGAGAGGACTCCCGAGGCCGGCCAGGTCCGCGTGACGTCCGACGCCCATCCGTCCGCAGACTCGGCGCCGACGTCGGCGAGGAGCAGGTCGTCGTCCCCGATCACCTCGAGGCGCGCCTCGTTGTGCAGGACCTCTCCGTGCACCGTGACGATCGAGGGATAGGCGACGGTCATCCCCCGGGCGACGATCTCCGTCTCCATGGCGGCGCGCACCTCGACCTCCGTCCTGCCAGGGCGCGTCGCGAGCCGACCTGCCCGGTGCGCCATCGTGGTCGCCTCGGCGGCGCGCCGGATCGACGCGATCGCCGCCTCGTCGTGGATCAGGCGGAGCGCGACCATGGCGTCGGCCAGCCGCTCGTCCTCGGGCGAGAGGCGGTCGCGGTCGACCCGCCTGCCGATCGCGGCGCGGACCGCCTCGTCCGTGACGGGGTCATGGACGGCGACGCAGGCCACGGCGCGACCCGAGATCGACTGGCCGAGCTGGTCCATCGGTCGGACCTCGACCTGCGCCCGCTCCGCGATCTCGCCCCCGGATGGGATCGCCCCGTACCACAGCGCCGCGTCGGCTTCAGGCGGTGGCACGAAGAGAACGGCCCGTTCGCCGTCGACCACCCCCATCGCGCCTGCGATCGGCACACCGAACAGGTACAGGTAGTGGCTCTCCGCGCGGAAGGGATGGACGTTGGCGGGGTAGTTGCGCGGACGCGGCATTCCCGCGGGGATCAGGGCGACGAGGTCGCCCAGGGCGCGCCCGAGCCTCGAGCGCCGCGATCGAAAGACCCCCGCGTCGTACCCGTCCCAGGAGATCCGGCTCATGAGGCTCCTACCGCGCCTGGTGGCGCGCCGCCGCGATCGCGGCGTCGATCATGGGTTGGTGCTCGCCGGGATCCTGCCAGCGCGCGCTCCCCTCGGGCGGGAGCAGGTCGATCGGATCGAAGTAGCAGAAGTGCCTGCCATGCTTGACGCTCGGTGCGGTGTAGACCGAGATGCCCGTCACGCGGTCGTAGTGCTCGTAGGAGTGCGCGTCGCGCTTGCCGCCCCCTCCCGGCGCATCGCAGACGAACACCGGCGTGTTGAAGCCCGCGGTCGATCCCCGAATCGCCTTCTCGACCTCGAGGCCCGCTCCGAGCGTGGTCCTCAGGTCCTCGACCCCCCTCACGAGGTCGTGGATGTAGACATAGTAGGCGTGCACGTTCACGTGGCCCATCCGCTTGATCAACAGGCGCATGGTGTCGGCCGCGTCGTTGACACCGCGCTGGAGGACGCTCTGGTTGCGGACCAGGACGCCGCGCTCGAAGAGCACGTTCATCGCGTCCTGGGTGATTCCGGTGATCTCCGACGGGTGGTTGAAGTGGGTGTGGAGCACGACCTCCTTGTGCATCTTGCGGCCGCGCTCGACGACGTGCGTGAGCGCGTCGAGCCAATCTCGGTCGGACAGGATCTTCTGCGGCATGACGGCGGGGCCCTTGGTGGCGAACCTCATGCGCCGCACGTTGGGGATGTCGAGGAGCGTGTCGCCGATCTCCCGGACCTGAGTGGCTCTGAGGTTGTAGGCGTCGCCTCCGCTCACCACTATGTCCTCGAGCTCGGGGCGCGACGCGATGTACCGGAACGCGAGCCTCCACCGGTCGCGGTCGACCTGCAACGGCACCTTGTCGACCTGATCCGTGTCGATGCCGACCGCGTAGCTCCGCGTGCAGAAGCGACAGTACACGGGGCAGGTGTCGAGGGGCAGGAAGAGGGCCTTGTCCGGATAGCGGTGCGTGAGCCCCGGTACCGGCGCGTCTGCCTGCTCGGCGAGCGAATCGAGGCCCAGCTTCGGGTGATCGGGCAGGAGCCGCGAAGCCAGCGGAATGAACTGCGTGCGCAGCGGATCCTCGTACGGCCTCGACCAGTCGATCAGGCTGAGCAGGTACGGCGAGACCCGAACGCTCATGGGGGCGGCGCGGAATCCGGCGGTCGCATCCTCGATGAACTCGGCGGAGACGATCCCCTGCAGCGCCTCGAGCAGCTTCGCCGCCTTCGTGATCGAGTGCCTTGCCTGCCACGTGTGATCGAGGAACTGCTCCTCGGTCACGTTGCGGTACGCGGGGATGCGATGCCAGAACGGGCCCCTCAAGAGCTCCTTGTGGGTCAGTGTCGACTCGTCGACTTGCGGCTTCTTGTGGACGATCTCCGGCTCGGGCTTGACAGTCTGGGGCTCCATGCCTGGAAAGGCTCCTTGGCGGGGGAATGGGTCGGCGCACCCGCCATGCTAAGGCGTTGGCGTCCCACGGAAAAGGGGCAGCAGCAAGTGCGCTGTGCTTGCCCCGTCGAAGCTCCCGGCGCCGGTCGCCCCTCTGAGGTCGCCCGGTCCCAGGTGACAACCTCCGCGTGTCGCCTCCAGGATGTCGCCCACACCGTCGTCCATGGCGAAAGCACGACGGTTTCCGTCGAATTTCCGGCGGCATGGGCGTTGCGAGGCGGGCGGCGCAGCCATGCGGAGCACCCCCATGCCCAAGATCGCGCTCTTCCTGCTCCTCCTAGCCTTCTCCTGCGCCCCCGGTGACATGCGAGACCCGGGCCTCGGCGGCGGAGACGGCGACGCCGACGCGGACGCCGACTCCGACGACGGCCAGGAGGGAGAAGGCGAAGGCCAGGAGGGCGAAGGCGAGGAGGGTGAGGGCGAGGAGGGCGAGGGCGAAGACAACCCCCACGACGGCATCGAGCGCTGCGACCAGCTCGACAACAACGGCGACGGCCTCGTCGACGACATCTGCGGGTGCGACGATGGCGCCGAACAGCCCTGCTATCGGGGGCACTCGAGCACCCGGGGCATGGGCGGATGTCGCGACGGCGTGCAGGCCTGCGACGCGACGGACCCGGAGTTCCCGCACTGGGGCGCCTGCGAAGGCGACATGCTCCCGCGGGACGAGGTCTGCGACGACGGCGTGGACAACGACTGCGACGGCGTGGCTGACGAGTACTGCAGCGACCGGCCGTGCGAGGGTGGCGACATCCCCGAGCCCGAGGTCTGCGACAACGAGATCGACGACGACTGCGACGGCCTGATCGACTGCGACGACGACGACTGCGACTGCGAGGTGCCGGACGACGGCAACGGAGGGGAGTGTCCCGAAGGGGCCGAGTTCGGCGATAATTGCGGCGACGATTGCGACAACGACGGCAACGGCCGCACGGACTGCGCGGATTTCACCTGCTTCTTCTCGGACGAGTGCCGCGACTGTGGCGAGGAGAACACCGTGGACGCCTGCTCCAACGGATCGGACGACGACTGCGACTGGGCGGTCGACTGCGCGGACCCGGACTGCCAGGCCCTCGGCGACGACGCCTGTCCACGCGAGTGCGAGCCAGGCGACTGCCGCTGGTGGCACGTCTGCGCGTGCTGCGAGACGACCGAGGAGGACGCCTCCGACTGCCCGCCGGAGAGCTGCGACAGCCCGCACAACAAGTACTACACCTGCGTCAACGGATACTGGGAGTACGCTGGGATGATCTCGGACTGCAACGAGGGCGAGATCCCGCCGGAGTGCGACTCCATTCACTTCTAGCCTTCGCGCTACTCTGGTCCGGCTGCGAGGCGCCACCCGAGCGGCTCCCCGTCGACGCGGGGACGGACGCCGCGCCAGCCCCGGATGCGGGCGGGGCCGATGGGTTGCGTGTCACGACCGCCGCGCTGGCAGACGGGGAGTGGGGCGCCGTCTACTCCTTCGAGCTCGAGGCGGCTGGAGGCGAGCGACCCTACTCCTGGAGCGTCGTGGGCGGACTGCTCCCGTCGAACACGTGGCTGCAGCCCGAGGGGCGAGTCGTCTCGCCGGCTCTGGGCGAGGACGGGCAGTTCGGCGTCGTCATCGAGGTCGCGGACGCGGTCGGCTCGCGGGCTAGACGGGCGCTCCCGTTCAGGGTCCTCAGACATCTCGCGCTCTCGACCGGCTCGCTGCCGCGCGCCTATGTCGGCCGGGCCTACGCGGCCGCGGTGGTGGCCGTCGGCGGGCGGCCGCCGTACCGGATCGAGCTCGCACGGGGCGCGCTACCTGATGGGCTTGCACTCGACGAGCATGGCCGGATCGCCGGGACGCCCGCCCGCGAAGGCGTGGAGGATCTAGGCCTGCGCGTCACCGACGCCTCCGGCCAGGTTGCCGAGGGCGAGGCCACGCTGGCCGTCCTCGGCCCGATCGCCGTCGTGGACGACGCGGTCCACGACGTGCGGTTCTGCTTCGCGCGCCGGCTCTTCGGTCTCGAGGTGGCCGACCTGTTCCAGGTCGAGTCGGTCGCCGTCGCGCTCAGGGTCGTCGCCGACGACCCGTCGAGGCTCGTCATCACGCTCATCTCGCCAGCCGGCACCGAGGTGTACCTGCGTGACGGTCCGGGCGACGAGGAGGCGACCGGCGAGCTCGACGTCGTCTTCGGTGCCGCGGAGCCGACGGCAGAGCCGCTCGACGTGCTGGCAGGGGAGCCAGCGCGGGGCCTCTGGACCCTGACGCTCTACGATCCGCGGTGCCCGTATCCGGCGACCGTTCAGGAGATCGCGCTCGTCTTCGCCGATCGCCGTGGCACCGAGGACACTTCGCGAGTCGAGGGCTGGACCGCGTCGCTCGAAGCGGGTCGACCCAGCGTCCGCGTCGCCGGCGGCGGCATCGATCAGTCGACCATCGCGCTCGAGGTGGTCCGCTACTCGGTCGGTCCCAACGGGATCGCCGAGGGCGGGGCCGGCGACGACCTGAGGCAGGGCGCTCTGCCCGCGCGATGGACGACCACGCTCGACCCCGCCGTCGCCACGCTGGACGAGGAGACGGGCGTGCTCACTGCCGGCGAGGCCACGGGCGCGGGCGAGCTGCGATGGGAAGCCCAAGGAGCCTCGGGAACGCTCCCGGTCCTCGTCCTCCCCCCCGACTGGGTTCCCTGAGCGGGGACACGCACCCCCCTCCCAACCATCCAAAACGACTCACCTTTCAGGCATAACCGCGCGATCTCCCCGCGGGCAGTCCACCCCGACCCCGCGACGGCCGGTCCCGAGCCCGCCACCGGCTGGTGCTCCAAACACCGACCTTCCGTGGCACCATCGTGGCCCATGTTGCGGCACTGGACCGAGAAGCGAATCAGCAAGGGCAGACACACACCCCTGGGCGCGACGCCGGGAGACGGGGGCGTGAACTTCGCGCTGTACTCCCGGCACGCGACGGAGGTGTTCCTCGTCCTGTTCGATCCATCAGGGCAGCGCGTCACCGACGTCGCGCGGCTCGAGAACCGCCGGCAGTTCGTCTGGCACGCGTTCGTCCACGGCGTCGGGGCCGGGCAGCTCTACGCGTACCGCGTCCGCGGGCCGTACGACCCCGCGCGCGGACACCGCTTCAACGAGAACAAGCTGCTCGTCGATCCATACGCCAAGGCGCTCTTCGGAAAGGCATCGAACCCCGAGAACCTGCTCCTCGGGTACGACGCCGGCTCGCCGTCCGATCGCGACCTCTCCTTCGACGGGCGCGACAGCGCCGCCGTCGTCCCTCGAAGCGTCGTCGTCGACGACGCGTTCGACTGGCAGGGAGTCGAGCCGCCGGACGTGCCGATCGAGAAGCTCATCGTCTACGAGGTGCACCTCAAGGGATTCACCGCGCATCCCTCATCAGGCGTGCGCCATCCCGGGACCTATCTCGGCTTCATCGAGAAGATCCCGTACCTGAAGCAGCTCGGCGTCAACGCGGTCGAGCTCCTACCGGTGCACGAGATCCACGTGGAAGACTTCCTGCGCGGGAAGGGCCTGACGAACTACTGGGGCTACAGCACGCTCGGCTTCTTCGCCCCCGAGTCCTCGTACTCCACCGGAAGATCGCCGGGCTGCCAGGTCGCGGAGATGAAGACGCTGGTCCGCGAGCTGCACCGCGCCCGCATCGACGTCATTCTCGACGTCGTCTACAACCACACGGCCGAGGGGAACGAGCTCGGCCCGACGCTGTGCTTCAAGGGGATCGACAACCGCACCTACTACGATCTGACCGGGTCTCCGGAGCAGCCGGCCCGATACTACATGAACACGACGGGCTGCGGGAACGCGCTGGATCTCTCCGAGACCCACTGCATGCGCTTCGTCATGGACTCGCTGCGCTACTGGGCGGAGGTGATGCGTGTCGACGGCTTCAGGTTCGACCTCGCATCGGTGCTCGGGCGCGAGAGCGGGGGGTTCCGCAAGAGCGCCGCGTTCTTCGACGCGGTCTCGCAAGACCCGGTCCTCCAGAGGGTGAAGCTCATCGCCGAGCCGTGGGACCTGGGCACCTACGAGGTCGGCAACTTCCCGGTCGACTGGGCCGAGTGGAACGGGCGGTTCCGCGACACCGTCCGCCGTTTCGTCAAGGGTGACGGCGGCCGGGTTCCCGACCTCGCCGCGCGCCTGACCGGCTCTGCGGACCTGTACGGCGACGACGGGCGATCCGCATACTCGAGCGTCAACTTCGTGACCTGCCACTACGGCTTCACCCTCTGGGACCTGGTCACGTACGACCACAAGCACAACGAGGCCAACCTGGAGGGCAACCGCGACGGCAGCGACGACAATCTCTCGTGGAACTGCGGTGCCGAGGGCGAGACCGACGACCCGGCCGTCACGAGGCTCCGCCGCCAGCTCGTCAAGAACCACTTCTCGAGCCTCATCTTCGCGGCCGGGACGCCGATGATCCTGGGCGGCGACGAGGTCCTGCGGACGCAGCACGGCAACAACAACGGCTACTGCCAGGACAACGAGCTCGGCTGGTTCGACTGGACGCTCGTCGACCGGAACCGGGACATCGTGGAGTTCGTGAAGAAGGCGATCGCGCTGACCCGCCGTTACCCGATCCTGCAGCGCCGCAAGTTCTTCAGCGGCAAGGACCTCGACGGCGACGACGTCGCGGACATGACGTGGTACGGCCCCGACCTCGCGCCGCCCGACTGGGGCAACCCCGACCTCAGGACCCTTGCCTACCGGCTCGACGGCGGCGAAGAGGAGTCGAGCGCCGGCAAGTACCATCTCTTCCTCATCCTGAACGCCGACCCTCTTCTCCGATCCGTCCGCGTTCCCGCTCCACCCGATCCCATGCGCTGGCGGCGAATCGTCGACACGAGCCTCCCCCCGGGCGAGGACTTCCTCGATCCCGGTGACGAGATCCTCCTCGATCCCGCCGAACACTACCTCGCCAACCCGAGAAGCACCGTCGTGCTTCTGGCGCGGAAGTAGGCTAGCCCTCGGGCTCCTCGTCCTCGTCGCCCTCGTCACCCGCTCCGCCCATCGCGGCCGGGCGCCGGATCACGAGGATGCCCTCGATCTGCTCGGCGGGGACGCTGCCGAACTTGGAGACCTCGTGCTCGGACTCGTACTGGTTGTTCGACAGCGTCGCGATGTCCAGCCAGACGCGGCTCATGTCGAGCTGGGCGCCGTGCTCGTAGAGCTGCTGCACGGTCAGGACCTGCGGGCCGGACGTCAGACGCTTGGTCTCGTCGGGGTCGAGGAGCGAGAGGGTGTCGATGCTCCGGGTGTCGCCGGCGAAGATCTGGTTGAACGGGATTCGCATGAGGTAGATGAAGCCCGCGACGCCGCCGTCCGGCGTTCCCGCCGTGTCCCACGCGTGCGAAGCGGCCAGCGTGATCGAGCAAGCGACGAGCGGCGAGGGCTGCTGGGACACGTTCGACTGGTTCGGGCGCACGCTCGAGTAGGTCTGGTAGAAGTTCTCGTGCCGGTCGATGAGCGAGTAGAACCGGCGCAGGAGCGGGCACGCGTCGGGCGAGGGTGTTTCGCCGGTGCAGCCCGTGCCGTCCGCGAACACGGCCTGCATTCCGAGGTCGGGGCGCGCGAGGAACTGCGGGTCCCACGCGGGATCGACCTGGTCGTACCCGATCACGTCCCGGGCGGCGATGTTCGCCGAGACCGAGCCGCCGTCCTCGTCGCCACTGCCGGCCAGGGGGATCTGGATCCGCAGGTCGTACGCGAACTTGTTCGACGCCAGGATTCCCTTCGTGATCTTCTCGATCGAGAGCCTGAGCGGCCTGTCCGCGATCGGCAGGCTCAGCGCCGAGTCGAGCCGCGCGGTCACGCCGGAGCCATCGTCGTCCCCCCAGGGCGTCTGGAGCTTCGTGCCGTCCACGAGGGTCACGTCGGCGCCGCTGGCCAGGTCGACACGTGTTCCGGCGTTGAGCGCGATGGGATCGTGGCTCGATGCCAGCCGGTAGATCTTCGTGGTGAGCTGGACGCCGGCGCCGGCCGCCAGCCGCAAGGTCGTCCCCGCGGGTACCTCGCGATCGTTCCAGCTCTCGTCCTGGAAGGTCGCGTCCGCCACGAGAGTCACGGTCGTCTCGGCCGGCAGCGTGAGCGTGGCGCCAGGTGCGATCGAGACGCGCGCGCCTTCGCGCACCCGGACGTCCGCGGCGGGGAGCCACTCACCGATCCCATCGCCGTTGCGGTCCTCGACGAGAGCGCCGCCGTTGTCGGGGTCGAGAAGGTACTGCTCGAGGCTGAGATCGTGGCTCTCGCTCTCGGCTCCGTCCTCACCGTTGTACCCGCCGCCGCTCCCGAGCACCTTGAGCGCCGGGCTCGGGTCGTAGAAGACCTCACGCAGCGCCAGCTCCGTGTTCTTGCGGTCGCGATAGCCCAGCCGGTCGGTATTGAAGAGGGCGCAGTCGGCCTCCCACTCCTCGTCCGGGTCGCGGCACTCGCCGACCATCCGGCCGGCAAAGCGGTCCGAGATGTTCGACTCGAGCCAGCTCGGCCTGAGCCCGCCGAGGCCCCGGAAGTTGTACCACTCGTTCAGGTCGGCCGGGGGACAGGTTGCCGCGACGGTCTGGTACGCGAGAGCGTAGTCGTCGTAGCTCGTGATCCGCGCGCCGTTCGCGTAGTCGCTGCCGTCCTTCTCGCCCTTCGAGATGGAGATGAGGAAGCGGGTCTCGCACACGGAGAACGGCCTGACGCCGTTCGGGCTTCCGCCGTTCGCCTCCATGTGATGCTCGAACACCGTGTCCTCGTTCTCCATGAGCGCCTCGAAGGCGTCGTCGTTCATGCCGTGAAACGGCGTGACCCTGCCGATGGCGGCGTCGGTGACGACATCGGGGGCGCTGAAGAAGACCATCGAGGCCAGCGTCTCGAGGCGGCGCTTCAACAGCTCCGGCTCCGCCCGGTACTCGGTGATCACGGCATCGACGAACTGGCTGTCGAGCGGGCCCTCGAACCCGTACTTGGTCACGTGCGGCGCGTCGACCTCGCGCTCGATCCGCGCGAGGTTCGCGCGAGCGGCGGCCACGAGCTCGGCCGAGATCCCCTCGGGCAGATCGATCTCGGTGTTCGACGACTCGCTGGACCCGCCGACACACCCGGCGGATCCGCCCGCGAGGGCGGCGCAAAGGATCATCACGACGGTCGCTGCGCGCATGGACTGCTCCGTGGGGAAGAGGGGCGGCGACAGCGCCGCCGGCGGTGCGCCAAGCGATCCGCGTGCCAACGCCGGTGACTTGCGACCCCTGCCAATCGCGGGGTTTTCGCGCGATCGAAACCGGAGTGGCCACACCTCGAGGTGCTGGGTGGCGGGTGGCCTTGCCGGTGTCGAGGCGTTCGTGTCGAAGGAGAGAACGAAAGCTACTGCGGCTCGCCCGCGGGCTGGGCTTCGGGCTGCGAGGTGAGGGCGGCGGGGCGGCGGATGACGAGGATGCCCTCGATCTGCTCGGCGGGGACGCTGCCGAACTTCGAGACCTCGTGCTCGCTCGAGTACTGGTTGTGCGACAGCGTCGCGATGTCCAGCCAGACCTTGCTCATGTCGAGCTCGGTGCCCTGCGAGTAGAGCTGCTGCAGCGTCATCACCTCGGGCCCCGCGCGCAGGTCGTTGTCGGGCTGGCCGTCGCCGTTTCCGTCACGCAAGAGGCCCAGCGTGTCGATGCTGCGGACGTCGCCCACGAAGATCTGGGCGAACGGGATCCGCATCAGGTAGATGAAGCCTGCGTTTCCGCCCGCCATCGCGCCCGCGCGGTCCCAGGCGTGCGACGCGGCCAGCGTGATCGAGCACGCGACCAGAGGGGACGGCTGCTGCGAGATGTTCGAGGCGTCGGGCCGGACGCTCGAGTACGTCTGATAGAAGTTCTCGTGACGGTCGATGATCGAGTAGAAGCGCCTGAGGAGGGGGCAGGTGTCGGCAGAGGGGCTGTCGGCCATGCAACCCGAGCCGTCCGCGAACACCGCCATCATGCCGAGATCGGGCCGACCGGCGTAGGCCGGGTCCCACGCGGGATCGACCGCCTCGTAGGCGCCGATGTGCTCCGCGGCGATCGTCGCCGAGAGGCTGCCGCTCTCGAGCGGGATCGCGACCCGAAACTCGTAGGCGAACTGGTTCGATGCCAGGACGCCGCTGTTGATCTTCTGGAACGCGAGGGTGGGAGTCCAGCCGGCCTGGACCGCCAGGCTGACGGGCGCCCCGAGCTTGGCCTCGATCGTTCGAGGGTTGCCCATCACTTCGCCGGCGTCGGGTACGTGCACGACCGTCCCGTCCTCGAGCGTGCCCGAGGTTCCGGCAGGCAGCCTCACGCTGCGGCCCGCGTTGAGGCCGATCGGGCCGCCCTGCTCCAGCGAGTAGGGCTGCCTGGCGGCGAAGTTGACGCGGGTCCCGACGGACAGACGGAGCGGCGTGTTCTTCGACAAGCTGACCTGCTGCCCGTCCGCGTCGCTGATGAACGTCGAGCCGCTCTTGAGTGTCACCGTCTGCTCGGCCGGGAGCCCGAACGACTGGTCGGTGCCGATCGTCAGCATGGCGCCCTGCATCGCGCGGAGCGTTCCGGGGGCGACCCACTCGCCGATGCCGTCGCCGTTGCGATCCTCGACGAGCGCGCCGGTGTTGGACGGGTTGAGGATGTACTGCTCCATGCTCATCGCCCCACCGCCACCCCACTGGCTGGCGCCCGCGATCGTCGTCTCGGGGCGCGGGTCGTAGAAGACCTCGCGGAGCGTCAGCTCGGTGTTCTTCCGATCGCGGTAGCCGAGGCGGTCCTCGTCCCACTCGGCGCAGTCGTCCACGAATCCCCCGCTCGGGTCGTCGCACTCGGAGTGCATGCGGCCGAGGAAGCGGTCGGAGATGTTGGACTCGAGCCAGGTCGGGCGGAGCGCGCCCAGACCGCGGAAGTTGTACCACTCGGCGAGGTCTGCCTCGGTGCAGTTGCCGGCCGCGGGCGCCGCATAGGCCTGATAGGCCCGCGCGTAGCCGTCGTAGCTCGTGATCGTCCAGGTGCTCACGTTGCCCGAGTCGCCCCACGCCTCTTGCGCGGAGGCCCAGGGCTGATCGGTGATCTGGCCGCGCGAGATCTGGATGAGGAACGAGGTCTCGCAGACCGAGAAGGGCCGTACGCCGTTGGGGCTGCCGCCGTTGACCTGCATGTGATGGTTGAAGACGACGTCCTCGTTGCGCATCAGCGCCTCGAACGCGGCGTCGTCCATTCCGTGGAACGGCGTGAGCCGCCCGACCGCCCCGTTGGTCGTCACCTCGGGTGCGCTGAACATCACCATCGAGGCCAGCGTCTGGAGCCGCTCGCGCAAGAGGGTCGGCTGTCCGTTCTCGTCGAGGTGCTGGCCGTACTCCGTGATGACGGCGTCGACGAAGTTCGACGCGAGGTCCGCGTCCGTCACGTCGCCGTCCTCGGGCGTCGGATCGGGGAAGTCGTAGTTCTTGACGTGGCCCTTGTCGAGCTCGCGGCCGACGATCGCGAGCTTGGTCTTCGCGGCGTCCACCAGCTCCTGCGAGATCCCCTCGGGCAGGTCGATCTGCGTCCCCGAGCTCTCGCTCGTCGAACCACCGATGCAGCCGCTCTGCGAGGCGAGCGCGGCGATCAAGTAGAGGGAGTGAATGCGGCGCATGGTGGTCTTCCTCCAGTCGTTCAATTGCCGTCGGGGGCCAGCGGATCCCGCCCGGGCGAGCCCGCGGGATCGATGGCCGGTGTCAGTGGGGACGAGGCCGACTTCCACAGGACGAGCCCGCTGGGCGTCACGTCGTGCTCGTCCAGCCATTCGGAGAACGTGCCGCGCGGATTCCAGGCGGCCCACGTGAAGCGATCGCCCTCGTCCGTCGAGTCCTTCCGGCCCTCGAGCTCGAGTGTCAGAGACGCCAGCGCAGTCTCGTCGAAGCCGAGCCACTCGACCGAGCCGCCGGGCACCGGGGCGCCGGCACCCTGCGGGAGGTTCTGCTCCGAGGTGTACGGGTCGTACGTCGCGACCCAGCGGCCGTCCCCGGTGCGCAGCACGAGCGCCGTTCCGAGCCCGACGAACGGCCGATCCGCGTCGGGCGGCGTCGTGATCACGAGCGCACTCTCTGGAATGCCGAGCTCCCGATCGTCCCCGACGACGAACACCGCGCGTCCGGCGGGCTCGAGCACGAGGTCGTCGCCCTCGAGCGCCACGCTCGTCGCGCGGTTCCACAGCTCGAGGCCGTCGAGCGAGGCCGCGGCGGCACCGAGGTTCGTGATCTCGACGAACTGAGCGCCGTCGGGGTCGCCGCTCGCCCGCACCTCCGTGACCGCGAGGGCCGGCAGATCGGTCGTGTTGCGGCGCGGGCCGATCGACTGGGGATGATCGAACGCCTCGCGGAAGATCCGATAGTAGGCCTCGGCGACCGCCCGGTCCCTGACGACGACGAGCGTCTCGTCGTTCTGGTCCTCGGCGCTGTCGGACATGTTGTGGGAGCCCGTGATCACCACCGGGTGATCGGTGCCGTAGTCGATGATGATGAACTTGTGGTGGAACCAGACCTTGTTCACGTTCGTCGGGCAAAGCCGCGTCGGCGTGATGTTGCACCCCGGATCGCTGTTGGGAGTGAACCTCACGTCGCCACCCGCCTCGTTGATCCGGACCAGCGCCCCGCGGGAGGCGGTCGTCTGGTCACCGATACCCTTGACCTCCACGCCGGCGCCCAGCCGCTCGACGATCACGTCGCTGACGGGGGCGAGCGCGAAGCTGAACAGGCCGAAGTAGATGCTGCTCGTGGCGCGCGCCACCTCGGCGCTCAAGAGGTCGAGCGGACCGCCGCAGGGATCGAGGCCGCGGTAGCGATCCTCGATCACGTAGGCGCCGGTGGCGGGAACGCTGACGGCACAGGCGTCCTGCCCCGCGCGAAGCGCGGCACCCCTGCGGGCGAGCTGGTCGGCCGTGAGGCCCGGAGAGAACCGCACCTCGACCTGCGCTCCGTCGATCCACGCCTCTCCACCGCCGACGCCCTCGTCGCGCTTGAGGATCCCGAACTGCCCGTTGATGAGCGTCTGGAACTCCCGCGTGTGGAGCGCCGCGAGCGCGGTCGAGTGGAGCGTCAGGGCGTTGTCGGCGTGAATGAGGGCCGGCTCGTCCTCGATCGGGTTGAACGATCCGGTCCAGACCCACTCGCCGTCGACGACGATGAACTTGTTGTGCGAAAGCGGCGCCCGGTCCTGGTTGTTGTCCCCGAAGTCGAAGCGCAGGGGGACGCCGACCGCGCGCAGGCGGTCGAAGCCCGGAACGTACGAGGGGTCGTTGAAGTACGCAGCATCCGTCGTGAGCTGCACGCAGGGGCCGAGCGCGCCGCCGTCGAGGGGGTTAGGGCAGCTCGCCGGCACGCGCCCGGCTGCCTGCACGAGCGCGTCGACCACGTCGTGCTCGTTGATCTGGTAGAAGCTGCCGACGATCGACTCGCCGGCGCTCGCGACCAGCTCGTCGAGGTCGCCGACCAGGGGGTTGTACGGAAGGTGCTCGCCACGCTCCGCCTTGCAGCGAGCGTAGTCCTGGGCCGACGTGATCTCCTCGCACTGCATCGCGGTCACTCGCCCCAGGAGCTCCTGCGCCTCGGCGCGCAGCCGGTCGGCGTCGGCGCCCGGCAGGCTGGCCTCGGCGAGCTTGGCGTTCGCTTCGCGGCGCAGCGACTGCACGAGGTCGCCGGCGCGCCAGGGCGAGCCGTTGTGCACCTCGATGGGCGGGCGGCCGCCGGGCGTGACGAGCTGGTACGGGTCCGAGCCGAAGAAGTTTCGCGCGCCGGGGCTCGACCCGATGGGCGACGCCGCGAAATCCGCGGCCCCGAGGCCGCGGCGCTCGAAGGCCACGCCGAGCGGAGCCTCGGCCCAAGGGCCCTGCGCGCGATCGCGCGTCTCGGCGCCCTGCACGAGCAGGACGTCGGTTGCCCGCGAGACCCTCGCGCCGAGGCTCTCGCCGCCCGCGAGCGTGAAGACCGGGATGCAGTGCCGCGGCTGCTGCATGAGGAGCGTCGTGACGAGGTTCTCGCGCTGCCTCTTGTTCTGCGCCGCCGGCAGGCCGCTCTCGGCCGTGGCGATGCCCGGCTCGCACGCCGCGCGCGCGACCTTCTCGATGGGCGCGGCCGAGTCGACGACGAGCGCCAGGCCGTGCGATGGGACGAGAGCCGGATCCGCGCTCTGCGATGCCTCGACGGAGAACGGGATCTGACGGGGCTCGAGCGGAGCTGGATCGCCGTCAGGGCCGAACCTCAGGGCCCAGCCCACAAGCGACACCGTGCTCTCGCCGTCGTTGCGGATCTCGACGAAAGCGCCGCTCGCGCCGTCGACGGAGCTCGAGAGCACCTCGACGATCCGGACGCCGTCGTACCCGTCGACCGACGAATGATCCGCCTCGGTGCGTAGCGGCGATGTCGTGCAGGCGCAGGTGAGGACGGCGACGGCCAGCCAGCCCGGCAGTCGTCGCGACGCCAGGTCGTGGTATCGGGGAGGGGTGGACACGCGGCGCGCACGTGCTGTTCCCGTGCCAGCCCGCGACGCGAAGATTCGGCAGGAGTTACGGCGGGCGACAAGGCGGAACCGGGAGCGCTCCACTGACTAGTGCTGTCGCCGCCTGCCTCCCGAGGCGCGAGGCGCCGGTTGAATTGTACGGTGTTTGGCCGTACATTTCGGGCATGGCCAGAGCAAGGGCAGTCAAGAGCGAGCGGCTGGATGTACGGCTGTCTCCCGATCACAAGGAGCTGATCGAGGACGCCGCCGCGCTGGCGGGCCAACCAACCAGCGCCTTCGCGGTATCGACGTTGGTCGAACGGGCACGGCAGATCGTCAGCGACCGTGAAACAACCGTCCTGTCGGCGCGAGACAAGCGTCGATTCCTCGAGATCCTCGACGAACAGAAACCGAGCGAGCGCCTGCGGAGGGCGGCCCAACGGTTCAAGGCACATCGTGCCTGACCTCGCCTCCCGCTGGGAGATCACGCGATTGCGAAGGGAGCACGACCGCGGGCACTTCGACTGCGGCGAGCCGGCTCTCGCGGAGTTCCTCCGCCGCTTCGCCCGCCAGAACGACGAGAAGGGGATATCCCGTACCTTCGTCGCGACGCGCCCCAGCTCTGTGGTCGTCGTCGGCTATTACTGCGTGCGGAGCGGTGCGGTGTCCTTCGACGCCCTCACCGACGAGGAACGCCGCCGCCTGCCCCGATATCCAGTCCCAGTCGTCCACCTCGCCCGCCTAGCGGTCGACCGGACCGAGCGCGGAAGGGGTCTCGGCGAGAGCTTGCTCATGCACTGCTTCGAGCGAACCCTGCGCGTTTCTGAGGAAATCGGCGTCCGCGCCATCGAGGTCCAGGCCAAGGACCAGGCTGCGCGCGGCTTCTACGGTCGCTACGGCTTCAAGTCCCTGCTCGACGACGTCCAGCACATGTACCTTTCCATCGACGTGATCCGGACGGCCTTCGCACCCGAACCGCGGCGAGCGCGCGAGCCGAAGTAGCGCAGAGCTAGCTCCGATCGAGGCAGAGCCAGTCGAGCGTCATGCTGGACAGGACTGGCGTCGCCACGTTGTCGTCGGAGACCAGGACCGCGGTGACACGAAGGTAGCGGTGGTGGCTGTAGACGCTCGCGGCGGTCAGGACGTCCTCGAGGAAGATCGGCGGCGAGTCGGTCGGTGCCTCGCCCACGACGAGGGGATCGGCGAACGGCAGCCCATCCGGGTCACCCGTGGTGCGGACCTCCCAGATGATCCGGGTGTTGGGGGGAGTCACCGCGTCCCAGACGAGGTCGCCCCAGGTCACCTCCAGGTTCGCGGGGCAGACCGCCTCGGTCACGCCGTAGTCGTGCCAGTAGAAGCCGTTCGAGTTCGTGAACACGGAGCGCTGGTAACCCGTGAAGTCCGAGTACGTGTAGTTCCCGGTCAGCGGCGCCGGAGTCGTGGGGTAGCTGACGACAGAACCGTCATCGGGGTCGTAGATCGCGGCGTTGCCGGAACCCTGATTGAGCGTCCAGACCCGGTTGTCGGAGTCCACCCCGACGCCCCAGCTCGAGTCGTTGCCCGCCGGCAGCCCGAGCGTGTTGATGGAGGCGCGCGGATACCAGTACTCGTCCCGGGACTGCCAGGCCGTCTGCGTGCAGCCGTCCTCCGAGTACTGGGTGCAGTACCAGCCGGTCGTCCGCTGCTGGACGCATGGCACGTCGGGATCCCAGTACGAGAGCGATCCGGGCCAGTTCGCGTGCGCCATGTAAACGGTGCGAGTGCCGTCGTCGTTGAGCCGCACGGCGATTCCCGTCGTGTTGCCGGGCGCGATCGGGTCGACCAGGCAGAACTGTCCGGTCGCCGGGTTGTATCCGCGTGCGTATCGGTGGCCCCAGCCGGCTTGCCAGATGTTCACGCCGTCCGTGGCGATCCCGTACGCGGAGCTGGACCATCCCGACGGGTCGTTCGGCGCGAACGGGCCCAGGACCGCGCCGGACTCGGTGTCGACGCCCGCGAGGCGGCCGTTGAAGATGGTCGTGAACCAGACGTTCTGCGGGTCGGCGCTGTCGGCCGCGGCGCCGTAGGCCCTGAGCGGAAGCTGGACCGTCTGGAGCACGCGGCCGTCCGCGGGATGCAGCTTGTACGCCCTGCCGCCGGTCGTGTGGGCGGGGTTGTCCTTGTCCTGGATCGTCGCGACCCAGATGTAGCCCTCGGGCGCGTCGACGGGATCGCCCCGGTCGATCGCCAGCGCTCGCGGATGCGAGCCGCGAACGGGGCCGATCCTGGTGGTCCACAGGACGCACTCGTCGGAGCCCTGAGCCAAGGGGGTCGAGTCCGTCGAGGTGTCGATCGTGTCGCTGCCGTTCCGGTCCTCGCAGAAGAAGGCGTCGCCCGCCAGCTTCGTCACGGTCCCCCAGTTCGAGGTGGCGTCGAACCCCCACCAGTCGCCGTTGATTCCCCGGTTCGCGACGTAGGCGTTTCCGAACCCGTCGATCGCCGTCCGGGACGGGGCGTTGGGAAGGCCGTTGTTCTCGCCGACGTAGTAGCGACCGACCTCGGCCCCATCGGCCGTGCGCACCTTCGCCACCGTGCCGCGACCTCCGGCGAGCGCGACGTACGCGTAGCGCGCGTCGGTGGTGCGGCCGCCGATGATGATCCCGCCCTGATCGGGGTCGTAGACGACGCCGTTCGAGTTGTCCTCGCTCAGGTCGTCCTCGTCGAACTCGTCCTCGGCCTGGTAGCACGCAGGATCGCAGTTTCCGCAGGTCTCGGAGTCGCCGACGTCGCGCGCGCCGCCCGCCTTGTCGTCGACGACCCAGGAGCCCTGATAGGAGCAGTGGCCCCAGACGCCGTCGACGCAGCTCCGCTCGCCGACCAGGCAGACCAGCCGGCCGCGACCGTCCAGGACCGGGCCGCCGCTGTGGCACTCGACCGGCCCCTGCGCGTCGCACGCGCAGCCCTCCCGAGCGCCGGAGCCGCAGGTGACGCAGCCCTCGTGGACCAGGCCGTCGGCGTCGTCACAGTCGGCGCCGACCTCGCAGAACGCGCCGAACCCGTCGCCGTCGCCATCGATGCAGTTTCCCATGTCGCCGGGAGCGCCGGTGTCGTCGGGTGCCTCGACTCCGGGCGGTGGACGCTCGTCGTCGCCCGGACAGCCGCAGAAGAAGAGGCCGACGAGCACACTCGAAAGAGCCTTGTTCATGATGCGCTCCCATCCGGGACGCAGTCCGCCGTCCCGTCGTCGTCCACGTCGACGCAGACCTCGCCGTCGCTGCAGTCGCCCTTGCCGGCGCAGTGCCCGATCCCGGGCGTGACGCACCGTCCGCTTCCGTCCTCGTTCCACCGCGAGCAGTACTCGCCGTCCGGGCACTCGCTCATGCGCTGGCACTCGCCCCTCGGGACGCACTGCGCGAGCCCCTCGCCGTCGAGATCCACGCAGCGGTGGGGTTCCCCCCCGCCGTCGTCGCAATCCGCGTCCAACGCGCATTCGCCGGACTGAGGCTGGCACGCCAGCCACCCGTCGGCGTCGGCGTCCACGCAGGCTTCGCCCTCCGAGCAGTCGTCGTCGGTCCCGCACGAGTCATGGGGCGCCACGCACGACGACCCCAGCTCGTCGGCTTCCACCTCGCACCAATCTCCGTTCGCGCAGTGCCCGTCGTAGTGGCATTCGCCGACGAGGAGGCACTCGTTTGCGCCGTCGAGGTCTGCGTCGAGGCAGAACATCGCGGGCGCGTCGCAGCCCTCGGCGACGGTGCAGTCGGTGTTCACGCAGGTTGGCGCGGCGCCGACCTCGGCCGCCGTGCAGCTCTCGTCGGCGCCGCAGTCGTCGTCGTCGAGGCACTGGGCGACGCAGGTCGGATCGCCCTGGTCCTCGCGGCAAACGAACCCCTCCGGGCATCCGACCTCGGTGCAGTCCCCGCCATCGCACGAGCCAGGCTCGTCGTCCGTCTCGCGGGCGCAAGCGCCCCCGCCGCAGTCCTCGGGCCGCACGCACTGTCCCGCCTCGAGCCTGAGGCAGCGCTCGAGACCGAGGTCGTCCACCCCGCACCAGAAGGCGACCTCGCAGTCCGAGTCGTCCGCGCATTCGGACGGGCGCGGAATGCAACGCAGCTCGCCCTCCGAGAAGGCGCAGTACTCGCCGGCCGGGCAGTCGTCGCCTTCCAGGCACTCGCCGGGGTACTCGGGCACGCACTCGTTGGAGTGACATCGCGCGGCCACGGGCACGGGGCAGGCCGGCTCGGGACAGGCGCCGCACTCCACCTCGCACTCGACGAGGGCCGGTCCATCGAACGGGTAGGGCTCGAGGCAGGTGTCGATCTGCTCCTGCAGCACCGTCACCGCGTGCGGGCAGTCACAGCAAAGCTCCAGCTCGATCGCGACCACGCAGTCGTCGTCGGTGACGCACCTCGCCGGGTCGGCATCGCCGTCCGAGTCGGCGTCGCCGTCGCCATCGGCGTCCGAGTCGCCGTCGCCATCGGCGTCGGCGTCGCCATCGGCGTCGCCATCGGCGTCGCCGTCGCCGTCCGAATCGGCGTCGGCGTCCCCATCACCGTAGGGCTCGAACGGCTCCTCCTTCTGGACGCAGGCCGTCATCGCGACGCAAGTCGACGCGAGAAGGACCGCGCAAGCCATCGATCTTCGCTTCATCGGTCTCGCCATTCTCGCGGGAAGGTCCTTCGCATACCGGCGCGCTTCTTCCAACAGGCCCGCATCATTTCAGAAACTCCGCCCTCTGGGCGAGGACACCTCGCAAGAATTTCGGATCCACGCACCGGATTCATGGGTGTGCGCCATCGGCGACCCAGGCGCGGCCGGCTCATGGCCTCGGCGTTGCGACCGATAGGCCCATGGAATCACCCAGCTAAGGAGAGACACTCCGACTTGTGGGCGTTCGATCCCGATCACGCTCGCAGCGGGCCTTGCAACGGCCCTGCCATCAATCCGCTGCCCGAGCGCTACCCGTCGTCCTCCGCCATCACGACCAGACGGTCGCCGGACTTGGGGATGAACGGCGTCGAGCGGTCCTTGGGATTGAGGACGAGGCCGTAGCGCTTCTCGGGGTCGTCGACGAAGGCCTGGACGCCCATCGCCACCTCGCCGCGCGACTTGGCGGCGAGGACGAGATGCTCGAACGTGATGGGCTGCCCGACGTGGGCGTAGTGAGTGATGTCCTTCAAGTAGATCTCGCTGCCCTCGGACCGGAACAGGTCCTCGAGGACGGCGCGCACTCGCGGCTCGTGGGTGATCTGAGCGAGGAACATGCTCACCATCTCGTTGGAGATCACGATGTCGTGAATCTGCGTGGTGGCGGCGAGCTCGCGATTCTTCGGGTTCAGGATCTCGCTACAGACCTCCTGACGCGCGACGCCCGCGCGCCGGCGGAAGTCGCGAAGGAGAAGGAGCGCGATGATCGCGCGGGTGTCCGCGTCCTCGGCGCTCGCGTCCCGCGTCGCGTCCCCGAGGACCATGACCGTCGGGTAGTTCTGCGGCTGGAGCCGCTCCATGAGGGCGCGGCTCGTGAACTCGCCGACCAGGTGGCGGACCTCGACGTTCTTGGGCGGGCCGCACTTCTCCGTCAGCTCCTTGTGGCGCTGCTCGGCCGGAAGCGAGTTGACCAGCGTGAGGGTCGAGCCCTTGCCCACGTAGTCGTCGAACTCCGACATGATCGGGAAGATCTTCTCGTTCCATCCGAGGACGAGCAGGTGCTCGACGGGCTTCGAGGCCGCGGCGTCCGAGATGGCCCGGACGTTCTGCAGGCTGAGGGGCCCCTGGTAGGGCCTGTACTCGATGTGGTCGTCCTCGGCGAGGATGAGGAGCTCCTCGTCAGCCTGGATCACGTAGTCGGAAGGAGGGTTCAGCATGTGCGACGAGCCGTCGGCTTTCCCGATGCCGACCGGGTTGCCGTTCGAGAAATCCAGGAGGACGTCGCCGAAGCGCTTGCCCACGATCTGGGGGAACGCGGCGTAGTGGATCTCGTTGCCCTCGAACCTGAGCAGCTCGTCGTACACGATCGAAAGACCGCTGATCCGCGAGGTCTGAAGGATGATCTTGGAGATGATCTCGTTCGTCTTCGTGACCTGCGCCTTGCCGTCGCTCGCGATCTCGGCGATCTCCTGGTTGGCCGCCAGCATCACCTCGGCCGTCACCTTGATCTTGTCCACCTTCCCCTTGCCGTCGGGGTGGTTGTAGAGCGCCATCAAGGTCTTGATGATCCTCGCGTCGGCTCGGTCGGGATCGGAGACGTCCGCCTCGTCGCAGAGGACCACGATCGCTTGCGCATGATCGAACGAGACCTTTGCCAGGTCGTTGAGGCTCACGGAGCTGCCCGCGCGCACGACCAGCTTGACGCGGTCCTGGTGGACGACCTTGTCCCTGAGCTTCTCCTCCATCTCGATCTTCTCGCGGTCCGCCATGACGACCACGATGATCTTCCCCTTCTCGACGTTGGCCTCGGAGAGCTGGTCGATGACCGAGTAGATCTTCTCGGACCAGCCGAGCACGAGGAAGTGGCCGTGCTCCATCACCGGCGCGCCGCCGCGCTTGATCTCGTCGAGCCGCTCCTGGAAGTTGCCGGCGAGCGCGGAGATGAGAAGGCCCGCGACGATGACGCCGAGGATCGTGTCGGTAGTGGACACGATCTGGAGCAGGTGGCCCTCGTCGCCGCCCATCGTCCCGGCGTCCAGGATCCGCGTGAAGTAGAACCAGAACTTGTCGAGGAAGCCCGCGCCCGTTCCCTCGAGCGAGAGGCTCGGGTGCGACTGGACCAGGGTGTCGGGGAGCACCGCGCCCAGAACCAGCGCCAGGCCCACGTGGAACACCACGATGACCATCGACAGGATGAACAGGAAAAGGAGCTGCTTGCCCGCTCCGCTCGAGAGAAACTCGTCGGAACGGTAGCGCAGTACCGCCTTGAATCCTCGCTCGATCGCCATCCCTTCGCTATCCTCCTCGGCGCGAGCGCGGATTGTCTCCCTTTGGCAACACAAACTTCAAGACCCGCGACCAGGCGCCCATGGCGGGATACCTGACATTGACGCTCGATCTTCCCGAGGCTCTGGTCGATCTCGCCTCGGCGCTCCTGCACGACCACGCCGCGCTGGGCCTCGAGGTGCGCGATGGGCAGCATCCGCCTCCGCCCAGCGTGCAATCGCCGGCGGCTGGGCGGGCGATCGTCGTCGGCTACTTCGGAGCCGACGCGGACGTCGCTTCGGTCGCCTCCAGGGCGCGAGAGCTCGGCGACATCCGTCTGACGGTCGCGAGCTGCAAGGACGAGGACTGGGCCGAGACGTGGAAGGCGCACTTCGAGCCGGTTCACGTCGCTGGTCGTCTCTGGGTGCTCCCGCCGTGGAGCCCCGTCCCGGATGATCGGGATCCCACCGTGGTGATCGAGCCCGGAATGGCGTTCGGCACCGGGTCGCACCCGACGACCGCCTGGTGCCTCGAGACCCTCGCGCGGATTCTCCCCTCCCGGCCCGGAGCGGCGGTCCTCGACGTCGGCTGTGGCAGCGGGATCCTCGGGATCGCGGCGAAGAAGCTCGGGGCCGGACGCGTGACGATGATCGACAACGACGTCGACGCGGTCGCGATCGCTCGGGGCAACATGGAGACCAACGGCTGCACCGACCTCGAGGTCGGCGCGACGCCCGTTGACCGGATCGCGGGTGCATTCGACGTCATCGTCGCCAACATCCTCGCTCCGACCCTCGTCGAGCTGGCCCCACCCATCGGGCGACGCCTCGGCCCGGCGGGCGAGCTCCTGCTCTCCGGCATCCTCGACTCGCAGGCCGCGGAGGTCCGTGCCGCCTACGAGACGCAGGGGCTCGAGCATCGCGCGACCGAGCAGAGCGGTGAGTGGGTGCTCGTCCGTCTCTGGCGCCCGGGCTGAAACGTTACGAGCCCGGCGGTCGAGCTTGCGCCAGCCCGCCGCCGGGTCCCAGGGATCCACGTGGCGCACCCCTGGCTCCTGATCGTCGTCGCGCTCGTCGCGGACGGCCTGGCCGGTCTGGCCGGCGGCCTCTTGTCGGATCGGTGGCTCCAGCGACGACAGCCAGTCACGGTGGGCTTCGCCGCAGGCGCGCTCCTCGCGGCCGTGTTCCTCGACATCCTGCCGGAGTCGATCGCGCAGCGCGGACCGGTTGCGCTCGCCTGGGCCTTCGCCGCCCTCGTCGTCCTGGCGTTCGTCGAGTGGCTCGTCGGCTTCCCGCACGGTCACGCGCCGCTCGAAGAGCGCCGCTCGCGCGCGCTGCCCGCCTCGCTCCTCGCGTCGGACGCGCTCCACAACGTGGGCGACGGCGCCGCGGTCGCGGCCGCCTTCCTGGTCTCCCCGGAGGTCGGTCTCGGCACGGCCGTCGCGGTGATCGCTCACGAGGTCCCGCAGGAGGTGGGCGACTTCGCCGTGCTCAGGGCATGGGGCCTCGGGCGAGGCAAGGCCCTCGCCGCCCTCGCCGCCGTCCAGCTCACGGCGGCCCTCGGCGCCCTGGGCGTGGGCCTCGCGGCTGGCCACGTCCACGAGCTGACGGGGATCGTGCTCTCGATCGCCGCCGGGACGTTCCTGTACATCGGCGCCACGGATCTGCTGCCCGAGGTGCATCGCGGTCGCTCCACGGGCGAGCGCAGCCAGCGGATGATCGGTTTCCTCTGCGGAGCGGCGCTCGTGGTCGCGACGACCGTCGTCGATCTCGGGTGAAACTACTCTGCCGGACAGTCGAAGACGCCCTCTTCGTCGCAGGAGCAGATCTGGTCGCGCTCCTGCTCCGAGACGCACGTCCCGCCGAGGTCGCAACAACCCGCCATCGGGAGGCATTCGTAGAACGCCTCGCAGGCGTCCCCGATGAAGCCGCCGCAGGTCCCGCGGTTGCCGCCCGCGGGCGCGCAGGTGCCTTCTCCGTTCCCTTCGGGGCCCACGAAGCAAACGGTGCCGTCCGTGCAGTCCTGACCCGGGCCGCAGTGCGCACCCAACCCGCTCTCGCAGACGTCGCCGTCACCGTCGCCATCGGCGTCGCCGTCGCCGTCACCGTCGGCGTCACCGTCGGCGTCGCCGTCGGCGTCACCGTCGGCGTCGCCGTCGCCATCGCCATCGCCGTCTCCGTCTCCATCGGCATCGGAGTCGGAGTCGGAATCGGAATCGGAATCGGTATCGGAGTCGGTATCCGCATCGGTGTCGGTATCGGTGTCGGAGTCGACGTCCGAGTCGGCGTCGCCGTCCGTCGCCGGCCCGTCGTCATCGCACCCGTGGCCGAGCGGCACGACGAGAAGCAACGACGCAAGCAACGGTATGCGGTTGATCGACCCGGAGGCGATCGCGTCTCGAGAGCTCGTGTTCATCGGCGTTCTCCTCAGAGCGGGCAGACCGCGTTCGTGACACCGCTCAGGCAAGCAAAGATCTCGTCGCACACGCTTCCTTCGAAGCACGCGAGGAAGTCGTCCTCGAGGTCATCCCCGTACGCGGCGAAGTCCCCGCACGCCACGTCCTGACAGGCGTCCTCTTCGCAGGCCTCGATGACCTCCGAGGCGGCCGCCGAGGGGCCGATTCCTTCCAGTGAGCCGCCGAAGCAGTCGATCAGCGACCCGCATTCGGCCGTCGTGTTGCATTCGAGCCACGCGGCCGCGAACTCCTGCGAGAACAGACCGTCGACCGAGCACTGGCAGCCGGCGATGCACTCCTCGACGGGGCCCCACAGCGGCTCGCATTCGACCTGGTGCGTGCAAGCGGTGGTGCAATCGGCGTCGACGTCACCGTCGACGTCGGCGTCGGCGTCCGAGTCCGAGTCCGAGTCCGAGTCCGAATCCGCGTCCGAGTCCGAGTCCGAGTCCGAGTCCGAGTCCGAGTCCGAGTCCGAGTCCGAGTCCGAGTCCGAGTCCGAGTCCGAGTCCGAGTCCGAGTCCGAGTCCGTGTCCGTGTCCGTGTC